>CAZPJU010000001.1:0-40176 GCA_964586965.1 uncultured Lachnospiraceae bacterium
AGCTGAAGCGCAAGGTACATCACGTTACGAACACGATGCTTGCCAATTCGCTTCGTGAGCTTGAGGAGGACGGACTTGTACTGCGCCATCAGTATGCGGAAATGCCCGTGCGAGTTGAATATTCGTTAACGGAAACGGGAAGAAGTCTCTTGCCGATACTCACTCAGCTTCAAACCTGGGGACTTACATATTTGCCGTCTGCGTCATCCGTTGATGCGGAAAAGTGCGAGGAGACGAAATGAAAGCTCGAATAGGCGTTGATCTCGGCGGAACGAACATCGCTGCGGGGCTTGTGGATGAGAGCTATAATATAATAAGAAGAATATCGCTTCCGACGCCGAAGGATTCGGCTGACCGGATCGCTGAAACAATTGCGGAAGCGATTAAAAAACTTCTCTTTTCGGGCGGAATGACTCTTGCGGATATTGACGGTATAGGTATCGGCGCTCCCGGTATCGTTGATATCGAACGCGGCGTTATAGATTATGTGTGTAATCTGCCGATGAGGTACTATCCTCTTGCCGCCGCCGTTGAAAAAAGCCTTGAAAATATTAACTTAGGCGCTTTCGGTTCGATCAAACTTGAAAATGACGCTTCCGCAGCGGCGCTCGGAGAAATGCTTGCCGGAGCGGGCAAAGGTACGCGCGATTTCATGCTTGTTACACTCGGTACCGGAGTCGGGGGCGGCATAATTACCGGCGGAAGGTTGCTTCCGTCATTCAATCATGCCGGCGGCGAAATAGGACATACCGTTATAGTTGCTGACGGAGAGCCGTGCGCGTGCGGACGTAAGGGATGCGCGGAAGCGTACTGCTCCGCATCTGCGCTTGCACGTATGGGACGCGAAGCGGCGGTCACCAACGGTGAAAAGACATTATTGACCGCTTCTGTTACGGAGGCTAAGGCTGTATTTGACGCTGCCGATGCCGGAGACAGTGTTGCCGAAGCGGTGCTTGAAACTTACTTCAAATACGTTGCCGTTATGCTTGCCAATTTTATTAACATATTTCAGCCGGAAGCGATTGCAATCGGTGGCGGCGTATCCGGCGCCGGAGGAAGACTGCTCACTCCGCTTAACAAGCTTATATTCCCGGATATGATATATAATCGTAATCAGCCGAAGTCGATGTACACCAAGCTTTTGACTGCGACACTCGGCGGAGAAGCCGGTATCATCGGCGCCGCTTTTCTCGGCAGAAAGGAAAATTGAAGTGAAACTGTCGTATACCGATTTACCGAGCGGATATCGCGAATTACTCGCTGTTGATCTGCAAAAAAACAAAAAGCTTGCGATACTGATAAACGTTTCCGCTTTTGCTGTTGCGCTTGCGATGTTTGTTGTTGCGGCGTTTTTTGTCCCGATTGGGACGTTTTTCGATATGTCGGAGGGATTCGGTGCGTACCTTGCTCGTGTCGGAGCTCTCGCGGTGGGGCTTATCGTATATATCGTGCTTCATGAACTTGTCCACGGAGTAACGATGCGTATTTGCGGAACGAAAAAGATAAAGTACGGATTTACCGGTCTTTATGCTTTTGCCGGAAGCAATGATTATTACTCGAAGAAAGCGTATATTCTGATAGCACTTGCGCCGGTTGTGCTTTGGGGTGCCGTACTCGGAGCGCTGACTTTGATTTTGCCGCAAAGTTGGTTTTGGGTTGCGTATATTATTCAGATTTCAAACGTTTCGGGCGCGGCGGGGGACTTTTATGTGACATTTCGTTTTATGTCGCTGCCAAACGATATTCTCGTTAAGGATTACGGCGTGGGAATGACGGTTTATTCCGCTGAATAAAGAAAAAGAGCTGTAAAAAACATTGCGTTTTTTACAGCTCTTTGTTGTTTCAGATTACGATGACACGTCGCGGCGAACCGTTTTCACTTGTGTTTTTAGGGGATGCAACTTTCGCGACGGGGACGCGGAATCGCTTTGCGATGTCCCACACGCGCTCGCCCGACGCAGGGTAACAGACGCGGATACAGTGCTGAGATGGTTCAACGCTGTCGTCGGTGCTTAATGCTTCAAGTATAGGCAAACGTTTGGGCGCTGTTGCGGATACAGAAATGAACAGTTCCGCGGAGACGGACAGCTCGCCGTCTGCTCTGCCTGAAACGGACAAAACCGATACGTCTGCAATGTAGTCCGGTGTCTCGCAGTCCGTGCCTTTTACGGAAACGGGGAAATCGCAGGTCCAAGGAACGCTGTACGGCACATTTTCTCGTTCTCCGTCCGCGTTTATGAGGGCGGTGCCTGTTAGTGAACCTGCCAGACGAAGTTTTTCTCCGTCTGCTTCGATGCGTGCGCTTTCGACGACGGCGGAACCTGTCAAAAGCTCGGCTCGACCTGTGCGCGAAACGGCAGTTCGTTCGTTTACCGATATCGGAGTGGATGCCGCCGTTATTACGGTTGAATAGCAAAGCTCTCCGTATTCTGCATTTGACGGCGCCGCCGTGCTGAATGCGTCGAGCACGACTTTGCCGGAAGATGAGAAAAGCACCTCGGCAAAGAGTTCGTAGGTCACGTCTGCGGTGTCGGCTCCGTCTCCGTTTCGGATTGTGACGGAAGAAACGCTTCCGAAACCTCGGCAACAGGCGGCAAGGTCGAAACTTAAATCATCGGGGAGATCCAGCGAGACTGTCTCGTCGAACGGAATAGAGATCGCTTCGGTTCGAATGGCATCGTTTTCGACGAAAAAGCAGGTCAAAAGAATTTCTCCCGTTAATCTGCATTCGGACGGAGAGGACGGGGCGCAGGTGTCAACGCGAACTCCTCCGCGACAATAAAGCGGCGTTTCGATACCACGTAGTTCGGTGCTTGCGTAGAGATCGCGCGAAGCTCCCGAAACGGAGACGGCGGAGTTGATTTCTTCAGTCAGCGTTTCGACTTTGTCTGAGTCGCATCCCGACGGTACTGCTGCCGTGGTGACGGAGGCGGCTTCAATACGGCTCGAAAGACGAGCACGAAGCGAAAGCTTTCTCGGCGCCGTAACACGACAAAATACGCTTTCTACCGTTGTGACGGCACGGCAATGCGGAGTGACTCCGGGAGAAAACGCTCCGAGAACTGCGGTGTTTTCGTAATCGCAACGAAATACGGCGCCGGTTGGTGAAGAGCTCTCTCCTCCTTGCCATACTACCTCAAAAGCGACTTCTCCACTTTGTTCCGCTGTTATTCCCGATGATCCCGATGGCTTGAGGTATAAGCCGTCTGAGGTTACGGAACATTCTGCGGACAGCAATTTTTCAACTTCGGGAAGATAGTCCGGGACGGTGAATTCCCCGACGCAATCGTGTGTGAGCCTTATGTCGCGTTCGATTTTTCTTGTTTTCATTTTTTGAACCTCTTTTCGGTCAAGGTGTTTTTGCTTTATGTTTACGCTTTTGAACTGATAAATATGACAAACGAACATTTTTTCGCGAAATTTGCGAAAAACGCTTTCAATTTACGACGGATGTGATACAATAATGTTGCAGAAATGAAAATTTGAACGGAGAACGTTATGAAAGTTGCCGTTGTCGGATCGAGAACTATAATGAGAATAAAGCTTGAGGACTATCTTCCGGCGGAAACAGAGGAGATCGTCTCCGGCGGCGCGAGGGGTGTTGATACCTGTGCCGCAATTTATGCGCGCGCCAATGGTATCCCGCTCAAGGAGTTTTTGCCGGAGTATGATCTTTACGGGAAGGCAGCGCCGCTTGTCAGAAACGACCTTATTGTAGAATATGCGGATATGGTGCTTGCATTTTGGGACGGTAGCTCGACGGGAACTCGGTATGTGGTTCGCAGGTGCCGTCAGCTTGAAAAGCCTGTAAAAGTGTTTAAGATCATCGAGTGATCGCTTGAATCGGAGATGTGAACAAAAACACAAAATCATACATAAAATTACATAAAAGTCTGCGAAGATACAAATTTATATAACCTCTGTAAGCAATTTTGAAAAATTTGTGCAAAACGCGCAGACGTAAAAAAATTCAGTTCGATTTTGTGCACGACGACGGAAATGTGAATTTTTTTTGAATTTTGCAAAACGAAAATAATGATAGATGCTGTTTTAATCGTTGGTAATTTTTATTTACCCTGCTTGTGGATTCGTACTTCAAATACTACAAAATGTGTTGAAAATGAGTGCTTGGGCACTATATTGTGGGCAACGTACCGAGCAGAGGTAACTTAAATTTACCAAGCTGACACAAAAAACGCATCGATGAAAAACGCTTCTCAAACGTTTGTTTATTTATAATATAGTTGAAGCAAAACGAACCGTTTTTGCGCCCGTCACGCTTCGTTCATTTGGATATCACATCGTTTTATGAATGCTTGACAGATTTTTTTGCGTATGATAATATATTGTTATGAAAATTTGACGTAGTTTGCCGTGGTGTCGGAAGCGGCGGCGAGGTCAACGATTAAACGGTGTTTCGCCCACCGATAAATAAGGCGCTTTTTTAGACGCCGAAAGGCGAAAACAGCGATTGTCCCCCATGGCTTACGGCTTTCGTGAGCTGAAGCCGCAAGTCGGGATGACGCCAAACCAAGGTAGGAGGAAGTTCTATGAACAGAACAAAGCTTCAAAAGCTCATGGCTCTTTTTCTTGCTGTTCTGACCATTGCGGGTACATTTGCCGTGCCTGTTATGGCTGCGGATGCGGGAACTGAGACAGACAAAAACGAAGGCACGTCCTCTCGTAAGGATCTTGCGGAGATCAGTGCGGCGCTCAATGCGATTTCGTATCTCGAATACTGCAACGAGCATAAAGACGCAGTGCGTGCTAACAAAGAAGTCACCATTGACGCTTCGGTTTATAATAAGGAAATGACCGATGCGGCAGTTGAGGTGTACAAGGATTATGAAGGAATGGAAGGCGATTCGCTCTTTATTCCCGACTCCGGTAAAGTTACATGGGATGTTAAAGTCCCCGAAACCGGAAAATATGCGATCGAGGTCGTTTATTATCCTATCAGTAATAAAGCGAACTCTATCGAGCGTATGTTCTACATCAACGACGAAGTTCCCTTCGCTGAAGCAAGATATCTTGCTATGACGAAGATCTGGAGAAACGACTACAAGAAGGACGAAAACGGCAATGACGTTTTCCTCAGCGATATCAACGGTAACGATATCCGTCCCGAAACGTACGAAGATCCCGATTGGGTAACGACAACCTTTATCGACAGTAACGGATATTATTCCGATCCTTTCGAGTTCTTCTTTGAAGAAGGCGAAAACACTATCGCACTCGAAGCTGTAAGAGAACCCGTTGTGATTAAGTCTATCAGACTTTATCCTTACGAAGATCTTCCCACCTATGAAGAAGTAAAGGCACAGTATGCCGCAAACGGCTACAAGGAAGCAACGGCGGATCCCATAAAGGTCAATGCCGAATTCACAAGCGCTACTTCTCATCAGACGATCTACCCTATTTACGACAGAACCTCATCTATCACTGATCCTCAGGACCCGGTGCTCGTTAAGTTGAACACGATCGGTTCCGATAAGTGGCAGCAGGTCGGTCAGTGGATCGAATACGATATCGAAGTCCCAGCGGACGGTCTTTATACGATCGCGGCAAGATTCAAACAGTCTGAGCTTTCCGGTCTGTATGTTTCGAGACGTCTCTATATCGACGGAGAAATTCCGTTTGAAGAATGTAACTATTTGCAGTTTGCATATTCGAACTCTTGGCAGTCCAAGAGATTCGGTGAAAACGAAGAAGGCGACGAGCCTTATCAGTTCTACCTTACAAAGGGTAAGCACACAATCCGACTTGAAGTAACTCTCGGTGAACTCGGAACGATCGTTCGCGACGTAAGCGATACACTTGAGGTTATCAACGATGCTTATCTTTCTATATTAAAGCTCACAGGAACAAACCCCGACTCTTACCGTGACTACGGTTTCTCGCGTGTAATCCCCGGCACGATCAAGAATCTTGTTCTTGAGTCCAGAAATCTTGAAACCATCATCAATCAGCTCGAATCAATGAACGGCGTTGCCGGCGAAAACACCGCGACACTTTCCGAAGTTCAGAGACTTGTCGAAAAGATGGCTTCCGATGAGGACGAAATCGCTCCGAACCTTACAACGCTTAAATCTAACGTCGGTACTCTCGGTACTTGGGTAAATACAGTTACCAAGCAGCCGCTTGAGATCGACTACCTCTCCGTACAGCCCATTTCCGCAGAACTTCCTAAGGCTGAGGCTAATTTCTTCCAGGCAATCTGGTTTGAAATTCGTTCCTTCATCGGAAGCTTCTACACGGACTATAACTCGCTCGGCTCCACTGTTGAAGTTGACGAAACAAACTCCGTTGACGTTTGGGTCGTAACCGGACGTGACCAGGCGCAGATCATCCGTAACCTTATAGATAATAACTTCACTCCTCAGAGCGGCGTAGCTGTTAACCTCAAGCTCGTTGCCGGCGGAACACTTCTTCCTTCCGTCCTCGCAGGTGTTGGTCCCGACGTTTCGCTCTTTACCGGCGACGGTGACGTTATTAACTACGCGATCCGCGGTGCGCTTCAGGGACTTAATGATAAACTCTGCAAGAACTGCAAGTCTAAGGGTAAGGAAACACTTAAATATGTTGACGGCGGCGATTATCACTGCGACGAATGCGGCGCAGACGGCGCTGACAACTGGGAAATCTTCTTCGATACCTTCGAGGAGGTAACTTCGAGATTCTCCGCAGCGGCTACTATCCCGCTTACGCTTTACGGCGAAACATTCGCGATCCCCGAAACTCAGACATTCCCGATGCTCTTCTACCGCAAGGACATCCTCGCTGACCTCGGACTCGAAGTTCCCAAGACATGGGACGACGTACTTGCGATGATTCCCGTGCTTCAGTACAATAACATGGAAATCGGTCTCACCGCCGACTACCTCACATACCTCTACCAGATGGGCGGCGATCTTTACGCCGACAACGGTATGAGAGTTAACCTCGATAATAACCTCTCCCTTGAGGCTTTCGAGATGATGTGTAATATGTTCACGATGTATTCGCTGCCGTACTCATACGACTTCGCGAACCGCTTCAGAACAGGTGAAATTCCGATAGCTATTTCAAACTATACGTCTTATAACCAGCTCGTTGTATTCGCAACTGAAATCGCAGGTCTCTGGGAATTCACAACAATCCCCGGTATGCTCCAGGAAGACGGTTCGATCAATAATACGGCAGTTTCCGGCGTTGCCGGCGTCGTTATCATGGAAGGCAGTAAGCATAAGGAAAATGCTTGGGACTTCATTGATTGGTATACCGACTCCGAATTCCAGGCTGCGTACAGTAACGAACTCGTTGCAGTCCTCGGTGAAGCAGGTATGAACCCGACGGCTAACATCGAAGCCCTTGAAGAACTTTCATGGACATCCGACGAATATAAAGAACTCCGTGCACAGTTCGATGCTCTTACAGCAGTGCCGAACTACCCCGGTTCTTATATTATCAGCCGTTACACAGACTTCGCATTCAAGGATGCGTACAACAATAAAGCTAACCCGACAGAATCACTTCTCGGTTACATTAATATAATAAACAAGGAATTCTCCCGTAAGCGCGAAGAATTTAACCTCGAAACGCTTAACCTCGGTGAAAACCTTGCCGAAAAGAGAATCCGTCAGGCAAGAGAACTTATCGACGACTTCAAGGACGCCGATAAGGAAAAATATGCAAAGCAGATACTTGAGCTTAATTCCGCGATAGATACCGCGCTCGTCGGTACTTCCGGTGTTGCCGAGTTTGATGCTCTCGCAGCAGTAGCAACCTCACTCAGAAATACGGATGCGGCGCTCTTCGGAGACGTTGCAGACTTCATTGATGACGCTGTTGCCGCTCTCAACTCTTACCTCTATTGATAAGAGCCGAATTTCTGTTAAAGTTAAGAAATCTATATAAGGAGAAACGCTCATGTCAAATAAAAATGAAGCTGCTGCCGTTCAGGAACAGCGCGCGGTATCGCGTAAGGATATGACAAGAGCTCAGTGGACATGGCACGAGATGAAGAATAACAAAACGGCGTACCTCATGGTTGCTCCGTTTATGATATTGTTCTTCGTGTTCACGGTTATTCCGGTTGTGCTCTCCATCTTCCTGAGCTTGACATCGTTTAATATGCTTCAGATGCCGAAGTTCATTTTCCTTGATAACTATATCCGACTTTTCCTTGACGACGATATTTTTATCACGGCTATAAAGAACACTCTCATCTTTGCAGTGGTAACAGGACCTACGTCCTACTTCCTCTCTCTGTTCATCGCGTGGTTCATTAACGAGCTTCCGCCTAAGATCAGAGCTCTCGTAACCCTCGTATTCTACGCTCCCTCCATCGGTGGTAACGTATATCTTATTTGGGGTACGCTTTTCTCAAGCGACGCATACGGTTGGGTAAACGGTTGGCTCCTCAACTGGGGTATAATCGACCAGCCCGTGCTTTGGTTCTACGATGCGACATACTGTATGCCTCTGTGTATAGTCGTCGCACTGTGGACTTCACTCGGTACATCTTTCCTTTCGTTCATTGCAGGTCTTCAGGGCGTCGATAAGTCTCTTTACGAGGCGGGCGCTGTTGACGGTATCAAAAACCGTTGGCAGGAACTTTGGTATGTAACCCTTCCTTCAATGAAACCGCAGCTTATGTTCGGTGCGGTCATGGCTATTACAGGTTCGTTCGGCTTCGGCGGTATCGTTACCGCCCTCGCCGGCTTCCCTTCGGTAGATTACTGCTGCTGGACAATCACTCATCACCTCGATGACTACGGCGGAACACGTTGGGAAACAGGTTATGCTTCCGCAATCGCTGTTTTGCTTTTCGCAATGATGGTCGGAGCTAATATGCTCGTCCAGAAACTTCTCTCAAAGGTAGGACAATAAAATGGCAAGAAAATTAAGAACAAGAAACCATAAAGTTGTCCTCAACCGTTCGGTGGGAGGCGACCTCGGAATCACAGTATTCCTTACAATTATGGGCGTGTTTATGTTTCTTCCCATGCTCTATGTCATCCTTCAGGCGCTCAAGCCGCTTGACGAGCTTTGGATGTTCCCGCCCCGCTTCTATGTTATCTCTCCTACGCTCAAGAACTTCACAGACCTCTTCTCTTTGATGTCTGACTCTTGGGTTCCGTTCTCGAGATACATATTCAACACAGTTTTCATTTCGATCGTAGGTACATTCGGTAACCTTCTGTTCGCTTCGCTCGCAGCTTACTCGCTCGCAAAGTTGAAGTACCCCGGACGTGACTTCCTCTTTAACCTCGTTGTTAAATCGCTTATGTTTACGTCCACCGTTACCGGTATCGCAACCTTTATCACGATGTCACTCCTCGGATGGGTTGATACTTACCTTGCGGTTATCGTCCCCGCGTTCGCAACAACGCTCGGTCTTTACCTTATGAAGCAGTTCATGGAGACAAACGTATCCGATGCGGTTCTCGAAAGTGCACGTCTTGACGGTGCATCCGAGTTCTACGCATTTTGGGTAATCGCAATGCCGATGGTTAAGCCCGCTTGGCTTACGCTGATCATTTACTCTTTCCAGGGTCTCTGGAATTCGGGTTCTTCCATCTACATTTACTCCGAACAGCTTAAAACTCTTAACTATGCAATTTCGCAGATCACCGCCGGCGGTATCGCCCGTGCAGGTGCGGCTGCGGCTTCTACCGTCATCATGATGATGGTACCGATTATCGTTTTCGTTATTTCCCAGAGTAACATCATCGAAACGATGGGCTCGAGCGGAATGAAGGACTAAGGAGGAAAGCCCAATATGAAAAGAAAACTTTTTTCCTTGCTTCTGATTGTGATAACGGCGGTTATGCTTGCTACAACGGCAAGCGCGGCAGCATATACGACTTACACCTATTCCTACGAAGGATTTGCGCTTAAATCTCCCGATGCGTATGTGCCGGACAGAATCGTAGATTCCGATTATATCGGTCTTACAGTTCCGATCGACGAACCGAGAGATCTTGAAGTCGATGACGAAGGCAATGTCTATATCGTAGACGCAAAGAATCAGCGTGTCATCGTAACAGACCGTTACTACAAGCTGAAGTTCGAAATCTCCTCCTTCCTTAATGAGCACGGCGTGTGGGACAGCTTCGCAGATCCCTCCGGCGTTGCTATTACGGAAGATTACATCTACGTCTGCGACACGAACAATAACCGTATCGTTATGTTCGACCGCGACGGCAACTATGTAAAGATCGTACCGAAACCCGTTTCTGCGTATTTCGTAGAAGGCTCTCTCTATAAGCCGGTAGCGGTCGCAGTAGATAAGTACGGCAGACTTTTCGTTGTTTCTTCAACAACCTATCAGGGTATCATCGTTATGGACGATGATGCGAATTTCTCCGGATTTATCGGCGCACAGAAGGTTTCTATCGGTGTTTGGGAAAGAATTTGGCGTGAAATTCAGACGGAAGAACAGAGAGAATCATCTGAAGAATATATTTCGTCCGAATTTAATAACATCACAATTGATGACGACGGATTTATCTATGTAACAACGTCCTCCATCGACGAAGATGTACAGCAGAGCGCGATCAATTCGCGTTCCACAGACGGTGACTATGCTCCCGTTAAAAAGCTTAACTCCACCGGTTATGACGTTATGGGTCGTAACGGCTTCTGGCCTCCGTCCGGTGAAGTAAAAGTCTCCAATTCGTCCACTTCTTCTATCTCCGGCGCGTCTAAGATCATTGACGTTGCGGTAGGTCCGGAAGGAACATGGTCTATCATCGACGAAAAGAGAAGCAAAACATATACGTACGATAAATACGGTAACCTCCTCTTTATCTTCGGTGACACAGGCGAACAGCTTGGTAATATTTATAATATCGAAGCTATCTCTTACAGCGGCGACGATATCATCCTTCTTGATAAATCGAAGGACAGTTTTACCGTTTATAAGAGAACAGCATACGGCGATCTCCTTATAGAGGCGCTCAGCCATCAGAACAACAGAATTTATGACGTTGCAGTCGATGACTGGACATCTATCCTCCAGCGTAACAGTAACTTTGATACCGCTTATATCGGTATCGGTGATGCAATGTACCGCGAAGCTGATTACGAAACCTCTATGGAGTATTACAAGTACGCGTACAACACTGAAGGTTATTCCGATTCTTTCCGCGAAGTTCGTAAAGAATGGGTCGCTAAGTGGATTTGGACTATCCCGATAATAGTTGTCGTTATTTGCGTTGCTCTTTCCAAGTTCTTCAAGTACGCGGATAAGGTAAATAAGGCAACGGCACTTAAAGTCGGTAAGAAAAGCTTTAAGGAAGAACTCCTTTACGGCTTCCATCTTATCTTCCATCCGTTTGACGGATTCTGGGACCTCAAGCATGAGCAGAGAGGTTCGGTTCGTGCGGGTATCGTTTATATAATCGTAACGATCGTCGCATTCTTCTATCAGTCCGTAGGTACAGGCTATATCTTTAACCCCACCGGAAACTTTATGAACATTTTCGCGCAGATCGCGTCCGTTGCTGTTCCGCTTATCCTTTGGGTAGTAGCTAACTGGTGCCTTACAACGCTGTTCGACGGCGAAGGATCCTTTAAGGATATCTTTATCGCAACTACGTACAGCTTGCTCCCTCTCCCGATGCTCGTAATCCCGTCCGTAATTTTCTCCAATATCCTTGCTGAAAACGAAGGACAGCTTATTACGCTTCTCGTAGGCATCGCATGGGCATGGGCAGGTATGCTTATATTCTTCGGAATGATGGTTACACATGACTATTCCCTTCTCAAAAATGTCACAACGACTCTCGGTACTATCGTGGCAATGGCGTTTATCATCTTCGTCGCAGTCCTCTTTACGAGCCTTGTTGCAAGAATGGTAAGCTTCATATCAAGTATCATAGTCGAGTTGACATATCGTACATAAACGGTTAGGAGGAAAATAAAAATATGAGAAAATCTATTAGATTAATATCAGCGCTCTTGACCGTTCTTATGGTTGTTACTTCCGTAGGCATAGGTTCGTTGCTTACGGCAAGCGCTGCAACCCCGGCGTATGAATATCTTACGACGGGAATGGAATCGCAGCTTGCAAAGCTCGAAACGATGACTCTTATGAAGTCTCAGGACGGCTATAACCTCTACTGCGATACCTATACCGGTGAAGTTGCGTTCCAGAAGATCGCAACCGGTCAGATTCTTTTCTCGAACCCCTATGATTCGGGTTCCTCTACCGCCGCTAACGCAGATACTATCAAGGCTAAGCTCCTTTCTCAGCTGTTTGTTGAGTATGAGGACAGCGACGGTACAGTAAAAGAAATGTATAGCTATACAGAAGCATCCGAAAGAGATCAGATCATCGTAAAAAATATCAAAAACGGTATCCGTGTTGAATATACGATGGGTCGTCAGGAAGCAAGACGTCTCGTACCGAGAATGATCCAGAAGGAACGTCTTGAAACCCTTATTCTCGATAAGATCGATAACGAATATTCTCATGACAGACTTGCAAACTTCTACGTTTTGATGGACCCGAACGACGAAACCAAGTCCGAGCGTGCAATCGCGGAGATGAAGGCTAAGTACCCTATCACAAACAGAATGGCAGTTTATGTTTATGACTCTAAGTCATCTGACTATGAGCTTAACTGGTGTGAATCCGTTATCAAGGCTTACTGTCCCGACTATACTTACGAAACTCTCGATGAAGACCATGCGTTGACAGAGTATGAAGGCAGCGATTCCGCACCGCCGCTCTTCCGTCTCGCACTTGAGTACACGATCGATTCTGAAGGACTTACCGCTCGCCTTGCAGCAAACGGTATCCGTTATGATGACACCGCATACTCTCTGCTCAGCGTAACAGTTCTTCCTTATATGGGCGCTATCAGCTCCGAAAACGAAGGTTATACCTTCATGCCCGACGGCGCAGGCGCTCTGTTCACCGCTTCCGATCTTGCAGGCATAACATGGAACCGTACCGGTCAGATGTACGGCCCCGACTATGCTTACCAGGAGATCACAGGTGAGCATCAGGAAGTTTTGACAGTTCCCGTTTGGGGCGCCGTTCAGACTCTTGATTATACCAAGACAATTACTCACGAAAATGTTGTTGAAGAAGGCTACACAACAACAGATGAGGAAACAGGCGAAACGATTGAAGTTGATCCTGTTATCGAAACAACAACCGAAAAGGTTGACGTTCACGAAAATAAGGGATACGTTGCAATCATCACCGAAGGTGACTCTCTTGCAACCATCAAGTATGAAAACGGCGGTACGCTCCATAAGTACGCAGCTATCTACGCGTCCTTCTGCCCGCGTCCTTCCGATGAATACAACCTTTCCGAATCAATTTCGGCAGCTTCCAACACAACATGGCGTGTTGAATCCTCCAGAAAATACGTAGACAGCTACCGTATCAAGTACATTATGCTCGATGATGAGCAGATGGCGGAGGAAGCAAACCTTGAGGATTATTATGCACCTAATTACTTCGGTATGGCTAAGGCTTACCGTGAGTATCTTGAAGGTCAGGGTGTCCTCACAAGAATCACATCTTCCGACGTAACCGAAAACATCCCGCTTTATATCGAAGTTCTCGGTACAATGGAAACAACAGAAAAGATTCTTTCTATTCCCGTAACAGTCGATACTCCGCTTACGACTTTCGAAAACATCCAGACGATGTATGAGGAGCTTGTTGCGGCAGGTATTGATAATGTTAACTTCAAACTCACAGGCTTTGCAAACGGCGGTCTCTCCAAGTCTACTGTTCCGTATAAGCTTAAGTGGGAAAAGGCGGTCGGCGGATCTGATGGATTTGAGGCACTCGTTGCTTACGCGGCAGACAAAAACCTCGGTATCTTCCCCGACTTCGACTTCTGCTACGCTGCTCATAATAAAGCATTTGATGGCTTTACTTACAGAAAGCACGCAGTTAAAACGATCGACGACCGTTACACATCAAAGCGTTATTATAACGCTATGACACAGTCGTATTCGAGAAACTTCGAAATCGCGATTTCCCCGTCTGTGTTTACACACTTCTATGAGAAGTTCAATGAGAACTATCAGAAGTATAATCCCACGGGAATCTCTGTTTCGACTCTCGGTACAGACCTTAACTCCGACTTCGACGAGGACGATCCTTACAACCGCGAGGACAGCAAACGCTTTACAATCGAACTTCTTGATCAGATTTCCAAGGACTATGATCAGGTAATGGTTGACGGCGGTAATGCTTATTCCTTCAAGTATATTGATCATATCGTCAATATGAACCTCAATTCCAGTGAATTCTTCAATGCTTCTTATTCCGTTCCGTTTACGGGACTCGTGCTTCATGGCTACGTTCAGGGCGCAGGTACTCCCGCTAACGAGGAAGGCGACATTGAAAACGCTATTTTGAAGTCCATCGAAACAGGTACTTACCTCTACTTCACACTTGCTTATCAGAATACTTCCGATCTTAAGGAAGATGAAAACCTCAACTCTTATTATTCGATCAGATACGATATCTGGTTTGACGATATGGTTGAATACTATACATACCTTAACGGTGTCCTCAAGGATCTCCAGACTCAGCTTATCGTTGGTCACGAGTTCCTCGCAGGCGAACGTGTACCGGATGCTGACGAGCTTGAAGCAGACAGACTGAAGGCTGAAGAAGAAGCTGCTGCTAAGGAAGAAGCTGATCGAATCCAGCAGGAAAAGGACGAAGCTGCAGCAGCACTCGCCGCACGTAAGGAAGCGGAAGCTCTTGAAGCGGAAAAGCTTACAGCTCTTGAAGACTCCGCAAAACTTATAGATACGATCAATAAGCTCCTTGCAGAAGTTGATGCAAAGAAAGTTGCGTTTAAGGATCTCGTAGCAAGCATTCCCGAACTTGAAGCGGCTATTCCCGCTGCCGAAAAGGCTCTTGAAGATGCAAATGCAGCTCTTGAAACTGCTACTAAGGCTAACGATGATGCTCAGGCAGCTCTTAAAGCCGGCGATTCTTCCGATGAGGACGCTTATGCGGCTCTCAAGGAAGCGGCTTCCGAAGCAAAGTCTGCTCTTGAAGACGCAACAAAGGCTGTTGAAACTGCAACAAAGGACGTTGAAACAGCTGAAAAGGCTGTAACAACAGCTCTTGAATCCATCAGAACATATAAGACCGTTATGCATGAGCTTAAGGCTGAAATCGAAGAAACAGTCGCTCTCGCAGAGCGTAAGGTAGAGATCACCGAAGGCGCAATCGCAGAAATCGTTACGAATAAGGATAAGGTATCCGCAATCGCAGCTACCGCAATCGCTAATATCGAGCCCTTCTACGCTGATTATGACGCGGCAATCGCTCTTTATGAACTCACTCCCGTTGAGGATGAGACAAAGGACGATGAAACCGACGGCGATACTGATGCCGACCCCGATCATAAGCCCGGCGCCGATGTTGAACCCGAAGAAGCAGTTGTTTCCAAGTATGCGATAGATGACGGTTCTATCGTTCACGTAACTTATGAAAACGGTACACACTTCATCCTCAACTACAACCGTTTCTCGGTAACTGTTGAATATGAAGGCACAACCTATACTATCGAAGCATTCTCGGTAGTGAAATTTTAAGAGAGGAGTTTGACAATGAAAACTGAAACAAAAAAGACTAAGATCAAAGTCGAGTCGGCTCCCAAAAAGCGTAAAATAGTGTCTTTGGACAAGAAAAAGGCTCGCGCGGGTTATTGGTTCGTGCTTCCCTTTATTATCGGTTTGCTTGTAATTTACATCCCGATGATATATCAGTCCATTAACTACAGCTTCCATGAAATGAATTCCGTCAGAGGCGGCGGGTACGAACTTGTACCCGTCGGCTTCGACAACTACACCGAGGCGCTTCTCGTTGATACTTCATTCGTGCAGCAGCTTACTACGGGTATCAGACAGATCATCTTCGATATCCCCGCAATCGTAATCTTCTCGCTGTTTATGGCGATCCTCCTGAACCAGGATATGGCGGGACGCGGATTCTTCCGTGCTATCTTCTTTATCCCTGTTATCATCAGTACAGGTCTTATGAGCGATATCGACTCTGCTAACATACTTCAGGAAAGTATGGGAAGTGCCGGTTCTCAGATTGATACAGGTACAGGACAGAGTACCGTTTCGCAGATCGTAAATGTTATGGACGTTGAGCGACTTTTTGAAAACATGAAGGTCGGTTCCGGTCTCGTTGAGTACGTAGTCGGTCTCGTAAATGATATTTTCGATATCGTAAACCGTTCCGGTGTACAGATGCTTATCTTCCTTGCCGGTCTTCAGTCTATCTCACCTGCGATTTATGAGTCGTGTCAGATAGACGGTGCGACAGCATGGGAAACATTCTGGAAGATCACCTTCCCGATGATCAGCCCGATGATCCTTGTTAATGCGATATATACAGTTATTGACGCACTTACACGTTCGGATAATAACGTAATGTCGTATATCAGCACGGTATATAACGGCGCAAACGGTACAACGCTTGCTTCCGCAATGTCATGGATGTACTTCCTCTTGGTAATGCTCCTGATCGCGGCAGTATCCGGCGTCATTTCAGCATACGTCTTCTATCAGAAGCGTGACGCATAAGGAGGTGCACATAAATGGATGCTAATAACGTAAAAAGTGCTCCCGTAGTCACTAAGAATACCAAAAATAAAATTAAGGTAGACTATGAAGGAAAGGTTTCCCCTTGGGAGAGATTTAAGCTTAAAGTCTTCTCAATGTACTTCCTTAAAAATGTTGTAGTTTATATTTGCAGACTTATCCTGCTCATCGGTATTTCCTACATCATTATCTTCCCGTTTATCTCAAAACTCGCTTCGTCTATCATGTGCCGTGAGGACTTCGTTGACGCAACGGTTCTTCTGATTTCAAAGAATCCTACGCTCGACACATATAAGGCGATCATAGTCGATAACGAATATTTCAAAGCAATGCTCAATACCGCGATTTTGTCGGGTTCGACAGCGCTGATACAGACATTCATTACCTGCTGTATCGCTTACGGTTTTGCGAAGTTTAACTTCAAGGGCAATAAAGTTTTGTTCCTTTTCGTAATCCTTACGATGATCGTTCCTCATTCAACACTCCGACTTGCAATGTTTATGAAGTTCCGTTATTTTGATATCTTCGGAATATTTAATTTGCTCGGCGGTGGTCAGTTCGAGTGGCTTGAGATACTGCCCTTTACAGAGATCCAGCTTACAAATACATACTGGCCATTCATCATTCTCTCCCTTACGGGTCTTGCGTTTAAGAACGGACTTTACATCTTTATGCTTCGTCAGTTCTTCCGCGGCGTACCGGATGAGCTTGAAGAATCTGCGTACATCGACGGAGCGGGAACTTTCAGAACTTTCGTTCAGATCATTCTTCCGCTTTCCATCCCGATGCTCGTAACAGTATTTATGTTCGCTTTCTCATGGCAGTGGACTGATAACTACTATGTTAACGTATTCTTTACGACAACAGGACCGTACACGCTGCGCGACATCATCAAGGTTCCCTCATCTCTCGATGTAGAGTACGCGGGACAGAATATGTATACCGCAGCTATCAGAAATACCGCAGGTATCTTGATTCTCCTTCCCCTTGTTCTTATTTACTCCTTTGCTCAGAAGTATCTTGTACAGGGTATCGAGCGTTCCGGTATCGTCGGCTAATCCGATAAAAACGATAAAACAAAAGAAAATCCCCGTTTGCATCAGCAAACGGGGATTTTTGCGATATTATGTGCTGTCGGATCAGTTGTTGATGAGAATTTCGGTTTCAATGTTGCCGCAGAAAATGTCAAACTTGCCTTTCGCGGGAACAACACTGCCGTCCTCAAGTACATGAGTGAACGCGTTTTTGTCGGCTTTGAGCACGACGGTCTTTTCATCTCCTGCGTGAAGCGAAACTCTTGTAAACGCGATTAATTTTTTGATCGGTACACGGATGTCCGCTTCTTTTTCGTGACAATAGAGTAAAACAACTTCGTCACCGTCACGATTACCTGTGTTTTTTATTCTGACCGCAAAGGTTGCACCTTCTTTAGTGTTTTTGAAAGTGAAATCGGAGTATTCAAACGTCGTGTACGATAATCCGTGACCGAACGGGTACAGCGGATCTCCGCGATAGAATTTGTACGTGCGGTTTTCCATTGAGTAATCCTCGAACGGGGGAAGTTCATCCGTTGAACGGTAGAACGTGACGGGCAAACGTGCAGACGGAACGGTCTTTCCGAAAATAATGTCGGCAAGTGCGTTTCCGCCGTCCGATCCGCCGTAGAAAAATTGAATTACGGCGTCCGATGTCTCGTCTTGGCGGCAAAGATTCATAGCGCTGCCGCTTACGGAGACAGTGATGATAGGCTTGCCACGTGAAAGCACCGCCTCGTAAAGCGTGCGCTGAGCTTCCGGAATTTCAATGTCCTGTTTGTCGCCGGCACCTTCCTCACCCTCAAAACGGGGAGCAAGACCGAGACAAAGCACAACAACATCGGATCTGTCGGCGGCAAGCTGCGCTTCGCGGATATAGTGCTCGTCCCAAGCGTCAACGTCACCGCGGAAATATCGTGTGCCCATCGCATAATAAACTTTGCCTTTTGCGGCGCGCTTGATACCTTCAAAGATCGTTGTGTGATCGAAAGGCGTGCCGTTGTAGTTTCCGAGAAGAACTTCGGCATCGTCTGCGTTCGGACCGATAACGGCAATTTTAAGATCACGGTTGTTGTTAAGCGGCAAAATTCCGTTATTCTTCAGCAAAACAATAGATTCGCGCGCCATTTTTGCGTTCAGCTTTTTGTGCTTGGTGCAATTCACAACGTCGTAGGGAATGCTGTCGTATTTGCAGTCGTCGGCAAACATACCGAGACGGTATCGCGCAGTAAACAGTTTTACAGCAGCTTCGGTTATGGTTTCTTCGTCGATCAAACCCGCTTCATGTGCGGCGAGAAGCGATGCATACGCAGAACCGCAATTCAAAACGCAACCGGCCTTTACGGCAAGCGCCGAGCTTTCCGCAGGTGTTTCGGTGTAGTGATGGTGAGCGTTAATGTCGTTGATCGCGCCGCAATCGGAGAGATAATATCCGTTGAAGCCGAAAGTGTTATAGAGAATGTCGATGAGAGTCGGTGAAGCACAGCAAGGCTCGCCGTTGGTTCTGTTGTATGCGCCCATAACGGCAGACGGGTCTGATTTTTCTATGCAATAACGGAACGCTTCAAGGTATGTTTCAAACATATCCTGCTTTGTTGCAACAGCGTCAAAGCCGTGACGTAAGTTTTCCGGACCGCTGTGTACCGCATAATGCTTCAAGGTAGCGTCAAGCTTGCGATATTTGTAATTTGGGTCTCCTTGCAATCCGCGAACAAAAGCACTGCCCATGCGACCCGTCAAATACGGATCTTCACCGTAGGTTTCGTGACCTCTGCCCCAACGTGGATCTCTGAAAATGTTGATGTTCGGTGACCAAAACGTCAAGCCCTGATAGATCTGCGTTCCTCCGAAACGCTTGTATTCATTGTATTTTGCACGTGCCTCATCCGAGATCGCGTCCGCGACATTATAAATAAGCTTGTCGTCGAACGAAGCCGCCATTGCGATGGCTTGAGGAAATACCGTTGCGACTCCGGAGCGTGCAACTCCGTGAAGCGCTTCGTTCCACCAGTTGTATTCGGGTACGCCGAGACGCGGGATCGCAGGTGCGTCGTATTTGAGCTGAGCGCATTTTTCGGCGATAGTCATCTTGCCGACAAGCTCACGGGCAAGCTTTTCAAATTCGTTCATAAAAAATCCTTTCTCGGCAACGCCGAAAGCGAAAAATAAAGCAGTGATAGGAACAATAACATTTTTCCGTGCCTTAAACAGTATATCGCATTCGAATGGTAATTGTCACCCCTCAAAAGATAATTTTCAAAAATGTGTCCGAACCTCGCCGCAAAGTGACGAATTGTAGCGCAAAAAACTAAAAAAATCATGTTTTTTTCGTTGACAACGGTGAGTTTATCTGTTATAATAAATTTCGGTCATAAAATGCTGCTATGGCTCAGTTGGTAGAGCACATCCTTGGTAAGGATGAGGTCATCAGTTCGAATCTGATTAGCAGCTTAGAAAACTCCTTGGGTTTCTTTCAAGGAGTTTTTTTAATAAAGCTATCATAAACAAAAAACGAATCTGTCAGATTGTACTCTTTAAATGGTGTAATTTATCAAAATTGTCAAGTGTGCTTTTTGAAAGATTTTTCTATGTATAGCTTGATTTTATATTCATATAGTGATATACTTACGATGTATTTTTTGGTGATAGGTACTTTCCATAGCGGAATTTCTTCACTGCATAATGGATTATAAGTGCCTGACTCGGTCGGGCACGTTTTTTTTGGCAAAATGCGGAAAGAGGATGCATGACTGACAGGGAACTCAGAAAGTTGAGCCGCAGAGATCTTCTTGAAATTATGCTCAGACAGAGCGAGGAGATCCGCGAACTTAAAGAAAAGTTGAATAAGGCTGAAGCCGAGCTGCGCGACAGACAGATAAAGATCGATAAGTGCGGGACGCTCGCGGAAGCTTCGTTGCAGTTGAACGGAGTTTTTGATGCAGCTCATGCCGCATCGCGTCAATATCTTGATAATATCGAAAATTTCAGTCAGCGTCAGGAAAAAATATGCGAGCGTATGATTGAGGAAAGTCAAGCCGAGGCGGATGCAATACTTAAAGCGGCGGCGAGACAGCAGGTTGAGCTTGAATATGCGACGGCAATTCAGTGCGCGAAAATGAAAGCGGAGGCAAAAGCCGAAGTGCAGGCGTATTGGGATGAGGTGCATGGAAAAAAGAATAATGAAGCAAAATAAAAGCATGGAAATGCCCGAAATCGAACAAATTCAAGCAGAATTGAACCGAGTTAAGTTCCGTTCACGGTATCGCGCGGTGCTGAGAAGCACGATTTATTCATTGATAGTTGTTGCGGCGGTTGCGGTGCTTGTTGCGACTGTTTGGATGCCGGTTCTGCAAATTTACGGTTCGTCTATGACGCCTACCTTGAATGAAGGCGAAATCGTAGTGTCCTTGAAAGATTCGAAATTCGAGCAGGGAGATTTGATTGCGTTTTACATAGGAAACAAGATACTTGTGAAGCGCTGTATTGCCGGACCGGGGCAATGGGTCAATATTGACGAGGATGGAAATGTATACGTTGACGGAGAATTGATCGACGAACCGTATCTGACGGAAAAATCGTTGGGCAATTGCAATATCGAATTGCCGTATCAGGTGCCGGAGGCACGATATTTTTGCATGGGAGATCACCGTGCAACATCTGCGGACTCAAGATCTTCCGAGATCGGATGTGTGTCCGAAGAACAAATCGTAGGCAAGATAGTTTTTCGAGTTTGGCCGTTAAACAAATTCGGATCAATTGAGTAAAAAGGGGGAATTCAATGACGCTGAAATCTCTGCCGGAAGCGGAGAAATATTCAAAAGCTCATCGTCGCAGGAAACATTGGCGTCGTGTGGTTACAGTACTTGCCGCCATTGTGGTATTTTGTACGACGTATGCATTGATACTTCCTGCGATAACGATGGAAAATAAACCCGAATCGGATGCCGAAACTTATTCGAGTCCGTTTTCGTATGCCAAAGCCATAAGTACAAAGGATTTTATCAATCTTAACCTGTATAACTACGGTGACGATATAAACACTAATTATGTTTCCGATAAAATATATCCCGGATTCCAGCAGGACAGCGGAACGTTGACTGTTGGCGGATTGAAAAGCAGCAACTTCGGAAACAACATCACGCAAGACCTTGCTGCGGGAATTTCGGATGTGACAAACAATGGCGGAGCGATAAACGCAACCAATGAAAGCGCGAATAAGCCTCTTGTCGGCGCAATGCATAACACCTTGGTTAACGGATATCCGCAAACGGCAGATGGCGCCGATCTGAAATATCTTTTTGATCATCCCGTTAATACCGAAAATGTTGACGGTTTGTTCCAATACGACGAGGAAACGGGCGAATATTGGTTTGACAGCAGACGAAACCATGCGCAATATTCAAACAATAAGTTTACGCTGTACGATCAAATAATCACGCCGAACTTTATATGGTATCCGTTCGGTAATTTTTTGCCGTTTGATGATATAACAAGCGAGGCTACGCAAACAAGTACTATCAATCGCCAATATTTTGTGGATGTCGCCAACCGTGCCGGTGAAAAAACGGGAGAGTATATAACGCTTTCAAATGTTCTTAACGCTTGGATCAGGCTGATGGATTCATCATGCGGAACAGGCTGGACTTACGATACGGTGCTTTCGAAAGCGAGCTATACGGGCGCAACATATTCGGATTACAGTAAGTTGTATTCGCTTGATTACGATAAACCGACCGATTTTTTCTTCGGTATGGATATGAATATGAGCTTTGTACAGCCGAAGAACGGTATAACGGGACCTAAAGGTGACCGCGAGATGGTGTTCAACTTTTCTGGCGACGACGATGTGTGGGTGTACATAGACGGAAAACTTGTGCTTGATCTGTCGGGTATTCACCGTCACGTCGGGGGAAGCATCAACTTCGCAACGGGTACGGTTACGTACAGAGCCTATCAAAGCTACACAAACGCGGCTGTCGGTGAGGTTTATGAAACAAAGACCTTTGAGGAACTCGGACTTGATGTTGACGAAAACGGCAGACTTAAAGATTATTCCGTGCACGATTTTCATTTTTATTACATGGAGCGCGGTGCCGGTTCAAGCGTTTGCGAAATCAACTTTAATTTCCCGATCCTCAAGAAAAATTCAGTAGCGGTAACGAAGGAGCTCGCCTCAGACGCGGATATTTCCGCGCTCGGAAATCCGGACTTTAAGTTTCAAATGTTAAAGGAAAACGGAACGGAACTTTTTGTCGGTGCGTATACGTCGTTCACTATCGTCGAAAACGGAACGGAAATCGGCACGGGAATGACCGATGCCGACGGAGTTTTCACTTTGAAGGCGGGGCAGACCGCATGGTTTGAAGACATCTCGGAGGACAGCGGAAAATATTTTGTCCGTGAACTTTTCGATTCGGGAACGTTAAGTCAGTATGGTCGGATAACTGTCAGCGGTGAGGCAATCACTGAAAGAAACAATGTAACTGTCGGTGATGAGATATTTACAGGCGCAGACAGTCCTGTTCGGGATATTTCCGACGGAAACACACACTTTATTTTTGAGAACGAGATCTCTACGGCGGAACTCGGAAGTCTGTCGATTCAAAAGACCTTGACAAACTCTGACAAATTATTGCCGTCGTCAATTTTTACGTTTGAAGTGAAACTTGACGACGAGCTCTTGCCGGTCGGTACGAGCTATTATGTTGACGGCGTGCTGAAAACTGTCGCCGTTGCCGGAGAAGTTACCGTTGCTTCGGGACAGACCGCTGTGATTAACAACATTCTTGCCGGGACGTCGTTTTCGTTGAAGGAGACTGAAGCGTCTGCGGACGGTTATGTTGTAAGCTATTTTTTGAACGGCGTGATGCAAGCCGAGGACGGAGTTGCCGGAACCGTTCAAACAAAAACAACTGCGGAGGTGTCGGTCAATAATACGGAGCTTGTCGCATCAGTTGTTATTCCGGTGCATAAAACGCTCAAACTGCCGGACGGCAACGAGCACAGCTACACGATACGGCTTGAAATGATAAACGATCCGAGCAATCTGACCACTGCCGTTGACCCTGCATTCATACGCGATCTTACGATAAATATAACAAACGATCCAATCGAATCTGAGTTTGAACTCGGCTATGCGATTTCGGATTTTGACGAGTTGCCGCAGATATTGTATTACAAGATCACAGAACTAAAAAACGAAAACGATGCTGTTGAAACGGCGTATGACGAATCCGTATATGTCGTTGAGGTCACCGTGAAAAGGACGGGAAAGAACTTCGATGCCGCTGTTACCGGGGTGTGGAAAAACGGCGAAAAACAGACGGATACGGCAGCGCTTTCGTTTGAAAACAGTCTTGTCAGATATGAACTGCCGAAAACGGGTGGTGTCGGCGGCGCTTTGTATGTACTTGCAGGTATCGCACTGACGATAAGCGCTGCGATATTGGTCTATAACAATAAAAAATGCGGAAAGGAAAATGCGTAAGCTTATCCTTTTTGCGAAAAATCATAAAAACTATTTATTCTATCTAATCCCTGAAAGGACAAACACAATGAAAAAAATGAAAAAACTTTTGAGCGTGTTGCTTATGCTCGCAATGATGGTCAGCCTTGCAACAGCTTCCTTTGCCGCTGACGAAAAAGGCTCGATCACGATCAATAATGCCGTTACCGAGCAGATATACAAGGCTTATCGTATTTTGAATCTCGAAAGCTACAACTCGGAAACAAATGCTTATGCTTATAAGGCAAACTCTGCTTGGGAAACATGGCTCAAAACTCAGCAAAATTATGTAAACATAGATGCATCCGGATATGTGACATGGGTTGAAAATGCCGACGTCAGCGAATTTGCGAAGCTTGCTCAGGTGTATGCGTCGGAAAACAGTATCGAAGCCGATGCAACTGTGACAGCAACAAGCACAACTGTTAAATTTGAAAATCTCGATCTCGGATATTATCTCGTTGACACTACACTCGGCACTATTTGTTCACTTGATACAACAAATCCCGACGTTATAATGACGGAAAAGAACGCAGCTCCCGAAAATAAAAAGGAAGTGGAAGAAGATTCTACCGGCGATTACGGTGAAGAAAACGATGCTGATCTCGGTCAGACAGTTAACTTCAAAAGCACAATTACCGCGCAGGCGGGTGCGGAGAATTATGTTTTCCACGATAAAATGAGTGAAGGTCTTACTTATACGGGTGTTACGAGCGTTAAGCTCAACGAAACGGATGTTGCAGAAAAATACTACGAAGTAACGACAACGAATACAGACTATACGTTTGAGATAACCTTTTCTCAGGAATTCTGCGATACTCTAAAAAAAGACGATCAAATCGTCATCTCTTATACCGCAACAGTTAACGAAAATGCCGTTATCGGTTTGCCCGGAAACCCCAATGAAAGCAGTCTTTCTTACGGTGATTCATCCAATGTAAAGACAACTCCCGCAAGCAAAACAACAACATACGTTTGGGATCTTGATGTGCTCAAGTACGCTAACGGAGTAGAAAGCAATGTTCTTGCCGATGCAGAATTTGTCCTGCTCAACAGTAATAAAACAAAGGTCGCAACGGTTGTAAACGGTAAGTTCACCGGTTGGGTAGATATTCCTTCCGAATCAGCTGACGGATCGATTGCGTGGCCCGAAAATACAGTGCTCACAACTGGCACAAACGGAAAAATCGAGATCGACGGTCTTGATTCCGACGACTATTACATCCGCGAGGTAAAGGCGCCCGCAGGCTTTAATAAGCTTGCAAGCGATGTGGAAGTAAGCGTAACAGGCAAAACGACAGAGGGCGATCAGGCAAAATATGATACGGTGATCGCCAAGATTAATAACCAGTCCGGAACCGAACTTCCTTCCACCGGCGGTATCGGTACCGTAATATTCTATGTTGTGGGCGGAGTGCTCGTCCTTGCGGCAGTAGTGTTCTTTGTAACGAAAAAGCGCATGAGCGCTAAATAATAAGCTCAAATAATATCCGCTTTGCGCGGGAAAACGGAGCCGTTTTCCCGCGTACAGCGGTAAGGAGAATCCCGTATGAAGAAAAA
The DNA here is from genome assembly GCA_964586965.1 of uncultured Lachnospiraceae bacterium. GTDB lineage: Bacteria > Bacillota > Clostridia > Oscillospirales > CAG-272 > DTU064. The sequence goes on from CAZPJU010000001.1 coordinate 25,687, forward strand.
GCAGAACAATTTTATAACGTTTTGCATGGTTTTGTTGCTTTTTGCGGGCTTGTCCTTGCTGCTGTATCCGACTGTGAGTAATTATTGGAACTCGAAACATTCCACTCAGGCGATATCCGGTTATGCCGAGCAGGTAGCCGGTTTGGATGAGAAAGAATACGAAGAACTATGGCAGTCGGCGGTGACATATAATAGGTCGCTTTTGGCGCGAGGTAATTCTTATTTGCTTTCCGAGACTCAAAAAGCGGAATACAGACAACTTTTGGACGTTTCGGGACTCGGCGTTATAGGTTACATTGAAATCCCCGTAATTGATGTCAGCCTTCCGATATACCGCGGAACGGATGAATCTGTTTTGCAGGTTGCGGTCGGACATTTGGAGTGGTCGAGCTTGCCTGTCGGCGGCAAAAGCACGCATTGCGTGCTTTCCGGTCACAGAGGACTTCCGAGCGCAAAGCTTTTTACGAATTTGGATAAGCTTGTCACGGGAGATGTATTTGTTTTGCGTGTGCTTGATGAGGTCTTGACATACGAGGTCGATAAGATTTCAATCGTTGAACCCGATGAAACCGAACTGCTTGAGATCGTCGACGGTATGGATTACTGTACGCTTGTGACTTGTACTCCATACGGTATAAATACTCAGCGCTTGCTTGTTCGCGGACATAGGATCGAAAACGCAGATGATGCTAAGACTGTTCGCGTAACGGCGGAGGCAATACAGATCGAGCCGTTGCTCGTAGCGCCTGTTGTGGCAACGCCTATCCTGCTTTTCCTTTTGATTATTTTGCTTTTACCGAAGAAAAAGAAACCGGCAAACAGAGGTGATTATGATGAGGACGAATGTAATAAAACGCTTTAGTTCGGCGATGATTGTCGTCCTGCTTTTGCTTGCATTGATGCCGCTGACTATCGTTTTTGCGGCTGATACGGAGTTGGAGCTTGGCGTGACGATTTCGTACAGAGACGGAGATAAGCCGATTGTCGGAGCGGAGTTTAAGCTGTTTTTTGTTGCATCTGTTGACGAAACCGGGAAATCAACTCCGACAGAAGCCTTTGAGCGGTATTTCGGGAAAATCAGCACAGACAGCGCCGCTACACTCGAAGCTTATGTTTTGCGTGATAATATCTCTCCTTGCGACAGCGGAAAAACCGACGCCAACGGCATAATTTGCTTTTCCACCGCCGAAAATAAGCTCGAACGTGGTGTTTATTTGGTCATAGGTGAACGTCATGAGCAAAACGGTAAACGCTATGATGCCGTTCCGTTTTTTGTTGTGCTTCCGGGAAAGAGCAATACGGTAGGTGCTTCGGTAAAGTTTGAATCTACCGATGTCCCGAATGGCGATGATACTGTTAAACGTAGGGTAGTGAAGCTTTGGAAAGATGACGGACATGAAAGCGATCGTCCGAAAGAAGTAACCGTTCAACTTCTGAAAAACGGCAAGATATACGATACCGTTATTCTTAACACGGAAAATAATTGGAGATATGAGTGGGATGCGCTTGACGGCGATGCCAAATGGACTGTCACCGAAAAAGAGATCGAGGGGTATACGGTTGAGATCACACGAGAGGGCGTAAGCTTTGCGATTGCGAATACACGTACCGATGATACTCCCGATGACACGCCTTCAAAGCCTTCGCTTCCTCAAACAGGACAGCTGTGGTGGCCCGTTCCCGTGTTTTTCTGTGCGGGATTGATTTGCCTTGTGATCGGCTTCGCTTGCCGTAGGGGTGAATACAATGAAAAATAAAAGTAATGTGTTTATTTTTGCAGGGCTGCTGCTGATCGCGGCGGCTCTGCTTCTGACTTTGCGAAATTATTGCGAAAACGCACAAGCGGAAGATGCCTCACGCGACGCTGTGAACCGGCTTGAAGCGCTTATATCCGCTTCCGCAAATGATCGCGTAAATGCCGGCACCGGTGATTCCGGTGATGTCGATGCGAGCGATACGGGAGACAGTAAATTCGATTCAACGGGCGAAGAACCTGCCGAAACGCCGAGCGTGCCATCGCGAGATGATGAGGAGATCCCCGACTATGTGTTGAATCCCGAAATGGAGATGCCGACACAAGCTGTTGCAGGAGTTTCCTATATCGGAATTATATATTTCCCCACGTTGAACTTGAAACTTCCCGTTATTGACGTTTGGAACTATAAAAATCTTAAAATTGCTCCGTGCCGCTATTCGGGCAGTGCATATTCGGGGAATTTTGTTGTGTGTGCACATAACTATACGTCGCATTTCGGTAAGATCGGACGTTTGCGGATAGGTGACGAGGTAGTTTTTACCGATGTTGACGGAAACGAGTTTCGCTACGAAGTCGCAGAACTCGACAGCGTTAAACCGACCGATGTCGATTCCGTAACAAACGAAGATTGGGATCTGACGCTGTTTACCTGCACAATGTCCGGAAAACGCAGGATCACTGTCAGATGTATAAAAACAAGCGGATAATAAATAAAAAAAGAAGACTCAGAGAGTCTTCTTTTTTTTATTTGAAAAAGCGGCAAAAATACCGCAGACGGCAAGCGCGACGGGAGGAATGAACATTCCGATTTCGATTCCGAATGCACCGCCGACAGCACCGATGAGGGGAGAGGCAATACTGTTGCCGATCAGCATTGCGAGATTCATGTATGTTGACGCGCCGGTTGTGTTTCCGACCATGATCTCACAAGCAAGTGAAATTGCGATCGGAATGAATGCTCCCGCCACAAACGATGAAAGCGCCGACATAATTATGTATGCAGTTCCGTTTTGGGACAAAACGCCGACAAAAAGAAGTCCGGACGCGATGAGGGGAGCAAAAGCGAGGTATGTACGCGAGTTTAGACTGAAAAATTTTCGCAAAACGGGCATGGACAGGCGAGATGCCGTTAGTCCCAAGTAAAGCAGAGAAAGCGTGATCACTTTTGAATCCGATGCGGACATGAGCGAGGATTCGTAGCTTTCCGTGTAGCAGATCATGCCGACAAGATAAACACCGTACAAACAGATGGAAAGTGCTAACGGAATCAACTTTTTATCGAATTTCGCGCGAGTCGAACTTACAGAGGCAGATGTAGGGGAGAACTTGCGCCCTCCGAATACAAAAAGCAAAATCAGATACGTAAGCACACACAAAACGAAGCAACCGATCAATGTGTACGGAAACGACCATTTTGCGGAATCCGACAGAACGAAAGCGATCACGATAGGCGCGATTATTCCGGCAGCACCGTGACTTCCGTGAAGCAGACACATCATTCCGGAGGCGCTTTCGCCGTATACGTCGGCAACGAGCGCGGATGCGAGAACATCTATTGTTCCGTATGCAAGACCTACGATTGCGAAAACGGCAACAAAAGCGACAAAAGACGGTGCCGTTCCGAGCACAAACATGGCAGCAGCCATGGCAGCCGCGGATGCGGCAATGAGTATGAGTTTTCCGTTACCTTTCAGCTTCCCGGAGACAACCGCCAATATCAAAACAGCGATGATGCAGCCGATCTGCATTGCGGAGTTTGGATAGCCGCGGCTTGCGCTCTCTCCGTCAAGGTAATTTTCCGTGATCGGGGTCAACATCGGCCCGAAAGAGGAGTTTACAATGGCAAGTGTGATCGTTGAAAGGCAAGCCGCAATCAAAAACGGGATCTTTTTTAATGATTTCATTATTTTCCGAGCAACTCAAGAATAGCTGACTTGGGCTTTACGCCGAGAGCAGACGCTTTACGCTCGCCGTTTTCAACAACAACGAAGCAGGGGATGGCGCTGATCGCGTACTGATTCGCGAGTTCGGGCTCGTCGTCAACGTTGACTGACGCAACTTTGTAGCTGCCGTCGGATTCTTCTGCGATCTCATCGATCACGGGGGACATCATACGGCACGGGCCGCACCAAGTTGCCCAAAAGTCGATGAGCACGGGAACCGTTGATTCAAGTACCTCTTGAGTGTAGTTTTCTTTCGTTATTTTTACTACTGTCATAAATTTATTCCTTTCGTTTAAGCTTTGTCTTTTTCTTTGTAATAGAGCAAGCAGTGGCAGTATCCTTCAAAATCCGGATCCGCGATCTGTTCTCTGAATTCCTTACACATACATTTTGTATCGGGCGTTGATTCGCGTCTGCACGGACAGTATCCGCCGCGTTCGCGAAGCCCTTCTTTTATCATACGGACGATTTCGGCGTCCTCGTTGAGTCTGATAGGCATAGAATCGCTCCTTTTTAAGATTTTTTCGACCTAATTATATCATCCCCGAATATTTTTTTCAATGATGTGCCGTAATATTCTGTGAAATATCGGAAATGATATCTCGGCTTAAAGATTTTTTAAGAATTATATCATCGTCCGTACTTGAAAAGCGGATTTGAATGCTATATAATATAAAAAAGACACAAAAAGCAGTGTCAGAAAAGGGATCAATATAAGGAGGTCTGATACAGTGAAAAAAGCAGGCGAAGAAACCATTACCTTTTCCATTCATGAAACACCCGAAAATGAGTTGCAGCGCACTCTTGCAACAGTATATGACGCGCTTGTGGAAAAAGGATATAATCCCATTAACCAGATAGTCGGCTATATTCTCTCCGAAGACCCGACATATATTACGAATCACAATAACGCCAGATCGCTTATAAGCAAGATCGACCGCTACGAGCTTCTTACGGAGCTTGTTAAGTGCTATCTTGATATTTGATTATGCCGAATCCGAAGCTTCCCGTAACCGTAACCGCGCCCGTTATGCACGGACGCGGTCTCGGTCACAGCTTAGGTGCTCCGACAATTAATCAGCCGTTGCCCGATCATGCACGTGACCTTTGCTACGGTGTTTATTTTTCACGCTGTACGATAGGCGGAAGAACGTATACCGCTGTTACAAACGTCGGCGTTAAGCCGACTGTTTCACAAAGCGGCGATCCTGTCGCGGAAACGCATATTCTTGACTGTGACGCGGATCTGTACGGTATGGAAGCGTGCACCGAGTTGCTGTTTTTTCGGCGCGAAGAAAAGAAATTTTCGTCGGAGACGGAGCTTGCACGTACGATTGCCGAGGACGTTGCGGCTGCAAGAGAATACTTCAAATCCCAAACGGTGTAAATGAGGATGAAAAATATTATTGAGAAAAAAAAACGTGCACATAGCGTTGCCGTGCGCTTGATCGCCATGATCTTCGCGGCCTTTTTTGTTTTTTCGGCACCTGTGACGGCAAGCGCGGCTTCGCAAGGGGATGTTTATGCATCCGATATCGGAATAGAAACCTCGCATATAAAGGGCGCATATCTTTACAATCTCGAAAATGATTTCACAGTGCTGTCGTATGCGGCGGAAGATACTGTTTATCCGACATCCACAGTCAAAATAATGTCCGGTATTCTCGTGCTTGAACAGCTTTCTTCGCGGATGAACGAAAATGTTACGGTCACATCGGAAATGCTTGAAGGCGTGGGCGGAAATACCATGAAACCGTGCCTTGAGGACGGCGAAATAATTTCGATAGAAAATCTCCTGTACGCGATGTTGGTGGGCGGTGCAAACGATGCCGCTCATGTACTTGCGTGTGTTACGGCGGGATCTGTTGATGCTTTTGTTGACATGATGAACGCGCGTGCCGCCGAGCTCGGAGCCGTCGGAACGCACTATAAAAATCCGTCCGGCGTTCACGACAGCGAAATGTACACAACAGTTGCGGACACAGCCAAAATCGCGCTCCATGCGTATTCTCTGCCGAACTTCATGGAGATAACAACGACTACCAAGCACGTTATCCCGGAAACAAATAAAAACGAATACAGAAATATATATAACCGTAATTATCTTATTTCGACCTCCAGCGTTATGAAGTATTTTTATCCGGACGCGTCCGGAATGAATGCAGGCTCAACCTCGCAGGGAGGAAGTTGCGTTGTTACAACAGCACAACGAGACGGGTTAACGTATCTTGCAGTTGTTATGGGTGCCGATACCGACGAGGAAAATGACGTTATCTATTCTTATACCGAATGTAAAAAGCTGCTTGACTATGCATTTGCCTCGTACGGGAATATAGAGCTTGTCAAAGAGGGGGAAATGATCTGCGAAATACCGGTGACACTCTCCGGTACGACCGATTATGTTACGCTTGTGACAAAGAATTCAATGTCAATGTATCTCCCTACTTCAACGGATATCGAAACGGAAATCAAGCGAAGCTATAAGACTTCGTTTGACGCACTTACTGCTCCCGTTGCCGCAGGCGATGTCGCCGGCGTTATGACTGTCATGTATAACGGCGAGATTGTAGGAAATATCGAACTTGTAACGACTGTCGCCGTTGCAAGAAGCGAATTTTTGTATACGCTTGAACAGATCAAATCTTTCGGCACAAGCAGATTTTTTATTGCTTCCGTTGTCGCGGCGTTTGTTTTGACGGTGCTATACATTATATGTAAGGCGATATACCTTCATAGAAAAAAGACTCGCAGAATTTGGCGTTCAAGATGAAAAAACGAAATGCTTTGCTCTCGATTGCGCTTGTTTTGTCGGTTTTGCTTGTTGCCGTGATTGCCGCAGTATACGTTTGGCGCGGCACATCTCCGGAACAAAGCTTAACGGACGAGGAAAATTACGTATTTTTTATCAACGTAGGCAGAGGCGATGCGATACTTATCCGTTCGGGCGATAAATATCTGCTTATTGACGCAGGCTCTAAGGCTCATTCGGAGGAGCTTGTTTCGGCACTGAGACTTGCCGGCGTTCAAAAGCTTGACGCGCTTGTCGTAACTCATGAAAACAGCGATCATTTCGGCGGTGTCGAGCCGTTGTCGGAGCAGATACCGATCGAGCGAGTCTATTGCCCGAAATTTTCCGAGAGGGACAAAAACGGAAAAAACAAGCTGAAGAAAAAGCTTAAAAAGCTTGGATTTGATACAACTTCCGTTGCCGCCGGTGACGTAATTGAGCTGGGGGATGTTAAACTTGATGTGCTTGGCCCTGCCGAGTATCTTGAATCGAACGAAAACGATAATTCCGTTGTTTTGCGCGGAGAGATCGGAGGAGTGACATATCTTTTTACGGGAGATATGGAGTTCGCGGAGGAAAGTTCGATTATTGCGACGGGAGCGAAGCTTGACTGTGATGTGCTCAAGGTTGCGGATCACGGTCAGGTCAAATCAACTTCGCCCGAATTTGCGGCGCTTGCTTCACCGAAGGTGTCGATTGTGATGACCTCGACAAAGGCGGATGGAAATACAGCGTCGGTCAAAGTCCGAGATGTGCTCTCCGAGTATGGCAAAGTTTACGTTACGGAAAGTTCGGAGCACGGAATTCTTACATTCGAAAAAGACGGCGAAATAATGGTTTTGTATATATAAAAAAGCACGCAAAAGCGTGCTTTTTTGTTTTGATTATCAGAATTTAATCGCGTTTTCGATGTACGCTCTGACCTCTGCGATGGGGAGGCGAACCTGCTCCATTGTGTCACGGTCACGGACTGTTACGCAACCGTCCGTTTCGCTTTCGAAGTCGTAGGTGATGCAGAACGGTGTGCCGATCTCATCCTCGCGGCGGTAGCGCTTGCCGATTGAGCCTGTTTCGTCGAAGTCAACCATAAAGTACTTCGAAAGCTCGTCGCGAACTTCCATTGCCTTTTCGGAAAGTTTCTTTGAAAGCGGAAGAACCGCAACTTTGTAGGGCGCAACGACGGGACTGAGGTGAAGCACAACGCGAGTGTCGTTCTTTTCAGCGTCGATGATCTCCTCGTCGTATGCTTCGCAAAGCAGCGCGAGAACGGTTCTGTCAAGACCGTAGGTGGATTCGATGATGTAGGGTATGTATCTTTCGTTTGTAACGGGATCGAGATAATCCATTTTCTGACCGCTGTATTCCTGGTGACGTGTAAGGTCGAAGTCCGTGCGGTTGTGAGTGCCGTTGACCTCGCCCCAACCGAGCGTCGGGAACAGGAATTCGATGTCGCACGCCGCTTTTGCGTAATGCGCGAGCTTTTCGTGGTCATGGTATCTCAAATGATCGGGAGCGATGCCGAGATCTTCGTAATATTTTTTGCCGAATGCCTTGAAGTATTCGTAAAGTTCGGAGTCGGTTCCTTCCTTGCAGAAAGTCTGGAATTCCATCTGCTCGAATTCAATCGTGCGGAACGTGAAGTTACCGGGAGTGATCTCGTTACGGAACGCCTTACCGATCTGACCGATCGAGAAGGGGAGCTTGGCGCGCATTGTGCGCTGAACGTTCAAGTAGTTTACGTATTCGCCCTGAGCGTTTTCGGGACGAAGGTAAATGACGGATTTCTTGCCGTCTGTAACACCGCGTTCGGTCTGGAACATGAGATTGAATTCGCGAATACCGGTGAAGTTGTGCTTTCCGCAATGAGGACAGGGGATGGAGTGAGCCTTGATGTACTCAAACATTTCTTCCTTTGTCATTCCGTCTGCGTGAGCGTTCGGGTCGAAATTGTCGATGAGATTGTCCGCACGGTGGCGCATTTTGCATTCCTTGCAGTCAAGCAGGGGGTCGGAGAAGCTTGCAACGTGACCGCTTGCTTCCCAAACGCGAGGATTCATAAGAATGTCCGCGTCAACTTCGAAGCTGTTATGACGTTCCTGAATGAAGCGTTTTCTCCACGTGTCTTTGACATTGTTTTTCAGGCGAGCGCCGAGTGGGCCGTAGTCCCAAGTGTTGGCAAGACCGCCGTAAATCTCACTGCCGGGGAAAATGAAGCCTCTGCTTTTGCAAAGCGCGATGATTTTGTCCATTGTTTTTTCTGTGTTGTTCATTATTAAGAGTTCCTTTCGTCGGGGACTTATTTGCTGTTGTTGACCGTTTTTTCGTTGAGTTCGCGGAATGTGGTATACGCGGCGTTGATGTCGGGGATGAAGCAGACTTCATCGTCAAGAGTCGAATAAGTGCCGGGATACGTTATCGTAGATACGGTAAATTCATCGTAAGCACGGAAAATTCCGAGGTTTGATGTAAGGTCGGAGACCTTCATGTTTGTTGTTGTATACGCAAGGGCGCGTTCGAAAAGCTCGGCTGCGTTGGAAAGATATTTTTCACTGACGGCTTTTTTGAGAGTTGCGCGAGCAAGCTCCGAAAGTACCGATTCATGCTCGCCGGATGTGACGGAGCTTGTCCTGTAATGGAGCAAAGCAAACAGATTCGACGAATTTATTTCAGCCGAGCCTGCGGGGATCATGATTTTTGTTGAAAGATCGTATCCGTCCATATCGGGTTCGCGATTGAGCTTGTAATAGGGGTTATAAATATCCGTTGGGACATTGACGGTAACTCCGTCGATCAAATTGAGAATCTTTCCCGCTTCGGTGATGTTGGCGGAGATGTAATAGTCGATCGGAGTCGCGGTGAGGTAATTGACGAAACTGACAATCGCGTCCGTTCCGTACTTGTCGTAGACTGTTCCGAGAAGCTTATAGTCTCCGTTGACGGAAACTCTTGTGGATGCCGGGATACAGGTGATGGTTATCTTACGTGTTTCCTCTCTGACGGATATAAGCATCATCATATCTGCGTTTTTTGTTCTGATCGGAGTTGTGAGCAGACCGAGGGTGGCGGGGGACTTTTTGAAGTCCTCGATGTAATCGTCGAAATAATCGGGACGGTAGTCTGTTCCGATGAGAAGAAGATTAAAAGATTCACCTTCAAGATCCGGGAATGATGGGGAGGAATCACCGTCGGGAGAGTCGGTATCGGAGGATGTATCGGGCGGAACGGCACCGCTGTCCGCGATATCTCCTGTTGTTTCCTCCGGTGAATCTGCGATTCCGATGATGTTTTCTTCGAGGAAGTCGGTAATAAAATATGCAATTGTGCCGAAAACGAGGGCGGCGATCAAGAAGCCCACGACGAAATTTCTGACAGCAGCGAGCATTTTGAACATCCTTTCTTGTGAAAAACGCGGTTCAGCCGACGGCAAAGCCGCTTATAATCAAATTATTATACCCCATTTTTGCCGAACTTGCAAGGCTTTTTTGCGCCTGAGGGGTTTTCGTCAATCGAGCCTGTCCGAAAGCTCCGCAAACTGCGAAACGGACAGCGCTTCTCCGCGAACGCGCGGGTCGAGATTCATCTCACCAAGCGCGGAAAGCAGTTTTTCCTTGTTAAGATCGGGAATTCCGGCGCAAAGCGCATTCGGCAGAGTTTTTCTTCGCTGACCGAACGCGGCTGAGATCAAACGGAACATCAGTTTTTCGTTTTTCGGATGCAGAGGACGTAAATCTTCGGGGTAAATGTCGATTTTTATAACGGTTGAGGAAACTTTCGGAGCCGGCAAAAAGCTTCCGGGCGAAACGGAAAACAGCTTTTTCGCCTGACCGTAATAAGCAAGTGACGCCGTGATCGCGCCGTATTCGGCGCTTCCCGCTTTGGCGACGAGCCGATCCGCCACTTCGGTTTGAATCATAACCGTAACCGAACGCAAACGGGAGCAGCCGCATTCGAGAAGCTTCATTATTATCGGCGTTGTGATGTAGTAAGGCAAATTCGCGCAGACTGCGAAATCGCGGTCGCCGAAATGCTCGCGAGCGAGAGTATCTATGTCGATTGCCATTATGTCGGAATTGATAACGGTGACGTTTTCTTTGTCAGAAAGCGTTTTTTCAAGCACGGGGATAAGATCTCTGTCAATCTCAACGGCAACGACTTTCTCGAAGCGTTCGGACAGCTCACGAGTCATCGTTCCGATACCGGGACCGATCTCAAGTACACACGGTACCTCCGTTTCGGCGGAAGAATCCGCAATGCGCTTCGGGATAGCATCGTTTATGAGAAAATTTTGACCGTAACGCTTTTGCGGTGCGATTGAAAACTCGTCCATTAATTCGCGCACATAACGCGGCGAGCAAAGGTTTATCGAAGAATCGTTCATATTTTTTCGGTTACTCCGTTCGGGTAATATTCGCGGAAGTTTTTTTGCGGGTCAAGCAAAGCCGCGAGGGAGGACAGCGCCGGCTCGCGTGAGATCAGCTCCGCAACGGCGCCTGCGAAGATGAGCGCGCCGCGCCGCTGAAGATGCGTCGAATCGGTGCTGCCGTTTTTGTATGCGCCGGAATATTTGCCGGCTTCCGTCCATAAAAACAGCGATTTTGAGGCATCACAGCCGATTTCGGTGCAAATTTCATGGCTTCGTTTTCCGAGATCAAGCAAAATCGCGGATTCTTCCTCCGCGAGCTCGATCATGGCGTTTCTGTGATCGGGAAATGAAAGATTGAAAGTTCCGCGCTCCTCATCGCAGCTTCTTCGCATAACGGGCGTGACTAATACGGCGATAGCGCCTCTTGCGCGAATTGCGCGGATGAATGATCGCAGACATTCCTTGTATTTCGCAATGGATACGTATCTGTTCGGGCGAGCTTTTGTCGCATCGTTGTGACCGAACTGAATAAGCACGGTGTCCCCGCGTTTGACACGGAGAAGCAGCTCCGCGAATTTTCCTTCCAAATAGAAGGAAAGCGAGCTTCTTCCGCCGATTGCACGGTTTTCAACGATTATTTGCGGAAGCTCGTATGCTCGGCAGTGCGAGTATGAACTGCCCTCCGGCTTATATTCGCATACAAAATCGGGATTTTTGAAATATTTGTACAGCACTTCACCCCAGCCCGTCTGCGGATAATAATACGGGTCGTAGGTTTGAACCGTCGAATCGGAAGCGAGAAACAGCGTCGGCTTGCATGATGCTTCGCGGATCGGTAAAATTTCGACATCAAGCGAACGTAGAATCAATTCATGGGTCTGTGCCGAATCGCGCTCGGAAACATTTTCGTTTGGCACGAAAAATACGAGCCTTGATTCTTCAAATATTGATGCCGTTGTAAACGAAAGCTCTGTTTCCGTGCACGGAAGAAGCACTCCGTCATGAATCACGGTGACATCGTTTGCAAGAGCTCGAACGTGTATTTCCGTATCCGTGGGATTATAAAACAGCGCTCTTACGGTATGATCCGAAAGCCCGGAAGAAAAAGAAAATTCGGGAGCCTCAATGTAATCGAATACGCCCCAACCGGATTCTTCCTTTTCGCGCCAGTGACGGCACGGAAGCACAATTCCGTCAAGATCGTAGGGGATAACATCCGCACGCACACGCGTGGGAATTCGTTTATGATAAACGCCGTCCGTCCAGCCTTCCGCTTTTGTCGGGTAACGGATCGAAGCGACGGAAAAACCGCAAAAATTCACGGGACACCTCGGAAAAAATGACTTTTCTTAAGTGTAACATAAATCGCAGGGTTTTACAATCGAAATTTAATCAGACAAAGATCATTTTTTCAAAAACGTTGAAAAAAGCGCCTTTGACTCCGAATCGGAAAGAGGAGAAAGCGGCAGACGCAGTATGTTTTCGCAAAATCCGAGTTCCGACATAAGCGCTTTTATCGGTATCGGATTGGATTCTCGGAAAAGAGCGTTCGTTACTCTGTAAAGACTCTTTGAGATTCGCCTTGCTTCATCGAGGTTGCCGTCGAAAACAGCGCGGCACATAAGTGAAACATCGGACGGAAATGCATTTGACACGACGGAGATAACGCCGTCTGCACCGAGCGACAGCATAGGCAAATTGAGAGAGTCCGTACCCGAATAAACACCGAGCGCGCCGTCAAGCTCGGTGATGCAAAATTCCGCGAGCGAAAGCGAACCGGATGCCTCCTTGACGGCAACAATATTTCCGTGACCGGCAAGCTTGCGGCAAAGCGAATGTGTGAGTGCGGAGCCAGTTCGCGACGGAACATTGTACGCGATAACGGGTATGTCAACGGCGTCGGCAACCGATGCGAAATGGCAATAAAGACCTTCTTCCGGAGGTCGGGAATAATATGGGGTGACTGTCATTATTGCGTCGGCGCCAAGGTTCGCAGCTGTCCTTGCCGCTTTGACGGAGCTTTCCGTGTCCGCGCAGCCCGCCCCGACAATGACGGGAAGATCGCCGTTTGCCTGCTCGACTGCGAACGAAATGACAGCGGCGATCTCATCGGCGCTCAGTGTCGGAGCTTCTCCTGTTGTACCGCAGACGACGATTGCGTCAATTCCTGAGGCTTTTTGAAATTCGATAAGTCGTGCGAATGCGTCAAAATCAATTCCCGATTCGGAAAACGGTGTGATGATTGCCGTTGCCGCACCGTGAAACGGAAGAACTTTTTGTTTTTTCATAATTTACCTTTCCCGCTTGAGTGAAAAATATTGAAATCGGGAAGCAAATATATTATAATATATTGATACTCCCCTCTTTATTTATGTTATGAGCGAAAATACCGCGGTGCTACACCGCGTGGGAGTAAGAGTGAAAATTACAGGCTCGGTGTGAACGGTCGGTTCGTGCCTGTGCCTGCTGTGTGCCGCCATCGGCGGAATGGAGATGCAAAATGGTAATAAGAAATACGCTCCCTGAAACGGAGCTTAAAACAAGCGACTTTTATTATGATTTGCCGGAAGAACTGATCGCGCAAACGCCGATATTTCCGCGTGATTCGTCGCGCTTGCTTTGCCTCGGCAGAAAGACGGGGGATGTGTCGCATCACATCTTTCGGGATATAGAAAATATGCTGCGTGAGGGGGATACTCTCGTAATAAACGATTCGAAAGTCATTCCGGCACGCCTTTACGGAAACAAACTTTCAGATGACGGTACGCTCGGCGGAGATGTTGAACTGCTCTTGTTGCGCCGTTACGCAGAAACGGAATGGGAATGTCTCGTTAAGCCGGGAAAACGTGCAAGACCGGGACATAAACTCAGCTTCGGCGGCGGAATATTGACGGCAGACGTTGGAGATATCGTTGACGACGGTTGCCGTAAGGTCAAATTTTCGTATGATACGGGAAAATATACCGATGTGCTTGCGGTGCTTGACGAAATCGGCGTTATGCCGCTTCCGCCGTACATAACGGCAAAGCTTGAGGATAAGGAGCGCTATCAGACGGTGTACGCTCGCGATGCCGGCTCTGCCGCCGCTCCGACAGCGGGGCTTCACTTCACCCCCGAACTTATGGAGAGACTCGAAGCCAAGGGAGTCAAATTTGCAAGAGTGCAGCTTCATGTCGGGCTCGGAACCTTCCGCCCCGTCAAGGAAGAAAACATAACGGATCACGTTATGCACACCGAATACATAACGGTTACGCCGGAAACGGCGGAACTTATAAATTCACGCCGTGCGGCGGGAGGCAGAACGATCGCGGTCGGAACAACGTCATGCCGAACGCTCGAATCCGTCGCGGACGAAAACGGAAACATCGTGCCGATGTCGGGCGACACGGGAATATTTATTTATCCCGGATATAAATTCCGCGCCATAGACGGACTTGTAACGAATTTTCACCTTCCCGAATCGACGCTTATCATGCTTGTTTCGGCTTTTGCGGGCAAGGAAAACGTGATGAATGCGTACAAAATCGCGGTTGAGGATAAATACCGCTTCTTTTCGTTCGGTGATGCTATGTTGATACTGTGAGAGGTATGAATCAAGAGGTGAAACCGGATAATATGACCATTGCGGTCTGCGGAGCTA
>CAZPJU010000001.1:40276-43236 GCA_964586965.1 uncultured Lachnospiraceae bacterium
GGTATGAATCAAGAGGTGAAACCGGATAATATGACCATTGCGGTCTGCGGAGCTACGGCAACGGGCAAGACAAGTCTTGCTCTTATGCTTGCGGAGCGAAAAAACGGCGAGATAATTTCGTCGGATTCAATGCAGCTTTACCGTGGTATGGATATAGGAACCGCAAAACCGACAGCGGACGAGCTTTTGCGGATTCCTCATCACATGATAGATGTACTTGATCCGGACGAGCGCTGCTCGGTTGCGGATTATGCTGAGATGGCGGGAGAAGCAGAGGCGGATATACGCCGACGCGGGAAATTGCCAGTCTATTGCGGCGGCACGGGACTTTATCTTGATGCGATCATGTATAAAAATAAGTTCAGCGCGTCTCAGGATCCGACGTCGGAACGCGAAGCAACGGCTCGTGCCGAGGCATACCTTGCCGAAACCGGCACCGAGGCACTTCATTTGTTGCTTGCAAAGCTTGATCCGGAAGCGGCGCAGTCGATACATCCGAATAACACCCGACGCGTCATTCGTGCGATAGTTGTCTGTGAGACGACGGGTAAAACCAAAACCGAATGGGATGCGGAGTCGCGAGACGAAGTTCGGGACGACGTGATTGTACTCGGATTGCGCTTTGCGGACAGAGAACTTCACCGTCACGCTATAAAAAAAAGATGCGGTGAGATGATAAAAAGCGGTCTTGTCGAAGAAACAATGCGTCTTTACGAGATCGGTGCGCTCGACGCGGGAAAAACTGCGGCGCAGGCGATAGGATATAAGGAGCTTTTGCCGTATATAAAGGGAGAGGAAACGCTTGCAGACGCGGAAATGAGGTTGTTTTATGCGACTTGCCGCTATGCGAAACGTCAGGCAACATGGTTTTATCGTAAGGATTATGTTAATTGGCTTGAGGTTGACGCTCTTTACCTCGGAAAAGAAACAATGGATGAGCTCTACAGCCGCGCAGTGAAGCTCATTAACGAAAAAACGGGAGATTGATTGTGGATACCGAATATTTGAAGCAGGTATTGATAAATGTTGCGATTGTCTTGCTGTCTGCCGCCCTTATGATCTATGCCGGATATCACATAGTTAAAAGCTTTTCGGACGAGATCGAAACCATGCCCGCCGTTATTGATGATTTTAACGAAGCGATCAGCGCGGATGCTTACATATTGCGTCGAGAGCAGGTGCTTTATTCGAACAGTGAAGGTGTAGTCAATTACCTTGTTCGTGACGGCGAAAAGGTTGCGGTCGGAGACGAAGTTGCGGATGTTTACAAAAGCGGAAGCGGAAATATTCGCGAACGGATAGAGGTGATAGACTCAAAGATCGAGTCGCTCGAACGCGTTGAAAACAGCGTGAAGTACCTTGCGGTTTCGGACGTAGGCAACATAGATGACATAATAAAGGAACTCGTCGTTTCCGCAAGTCGCGATGCGGCGGAGAATTCATTTTCATCTGTCGGATCCGTTGCGGATGAATTGCTGTTCCGCATGAATCTGCGCCAGCTTCTTACGGGCGAAAAGGACAGCTTCGCGGATGAACTTGCCGCGCTCAAGGCGGAGCGAGCTGCTGCCGTTGCTGAATTGACGGACGTGTCCGATACTGTTAAAACCAATGTCAGTGCTTACTATTTTTACGAGGTTGACGGATACGAAACGGCATTTTCTTTCGACGATATAAGCTCGCTTACGTATTCGGATGTAACGTCGATGATCTCGGCAAGTCCGACGCTTCTTTCGGGTAAGGAGGCGGGGAAGCTTGTGCTTGATTATAAATGGTACGTGCTTTTGCCGACAGACGCGGCTACATCGACATATTTTACGGTCGGAAACAGTTACGAATTGAATTTTTCCGCGTCGGGAACCGAAATCTCGATGAAGCTTGAACGTGTGATAAGCGATACGGACGTATCATCCGACGGAGTCGGACTTGTGTTTTCTTCGGAGATCATGCCGGACGGATTCGATTATACACGTATGCAGCCCGTATCGGTGAATGTCAAAAAATATGAGGGATATAAGCTTCCGCTGTCTGCGGTGCGCCTTGTGGATTATGACGGCACAACGGTCGAAGGCGTGTATATCCTTTACGGAAATACAGTTCGATTCAGACGCATAGAAACTATCCTCTCTCAGGATGGATACGTTCTGTGTGCTCCGTACGAAAGCCTGACCGACGACGATGACGGAATATATCAATTCCCGATAATAGGCGAAACCGAAACGGAGGCGCCCGAAACGGCAGTATACGAAACGATCCCGTTTCTTGATCTGTACGATCTTGTGATCATCTCCGCAAAGGAACTTTATGACGGAAAGATTATCGTTAATTAAGAGGTGCGTATGGAAGAAAACAAAATGATCCTCGGTTATGATACAAGCGTCATAGCGGAGAATTTCGCGCGCGTCCGAGAGGAGCTTGAAGCGGCATCAAACGGCGAATCACCGACGCTTATCGCCGCAACAAAAACCGTGCCCGTTGAGGTGATAAACTATGCCGCCGATAATTTCGGACTTACCGACATAGGAGAAAATCGCGTGCAGGAGCTTCTCGATAAATATGAGGCGTATTCACCTAAGCTTAAACTTCACTTTATCGGAACGCTTCAAAAGAACAAGGTCAAATATATCGTCGATAAAGTGTCGATGATACATTCCGTCGATTCCGTAGGACTTGCCGAGGAGATATCAAAGCGTTCGCTTGCAATCGGCAAACGAATGGATATTCTTTTGGAAGTCAATATAGGCAGGGAGACGTCAAAGAGCGGATTTTTGCCGGAAGAACTTAGCGACGCGCTCGATAAAATCGCCGATTTGGACGGAGTTTTTGTCCGCGGACTGATGACAATGGCGCCGAAATGTGAAAAAAGTGCGGATTATTTGAAATATTTTGAGGAAACTTATCGTATCTCGGTTGACATTTTGACAAAAAAACAGCATAATATAATAGAACCCGTATTATCAATG
>CAZPJU010000002.1:0-40866 GCA_964586965.1 uncultured Lachnospiraceae bacterium
CCGGAGCAGGGCAGCACGGTGTCGCGCTTGCGACTGCGGCGGCTTATTTCGGACTCGAATGTGATATCTATATGGGAGAGGTCGATATAGCGAAGCAGGCACCGAATGTGTCGCGCATGAAACTGCTCGGAGCGAATGTTATCCCCGTTACAGTCGGGCAACGAACGTTGAAAGAAGCGGTAGATGCCGCCTTTGATGCTTATTCTAAGGAATACGACCGTGCGATATACTGCATCGGTTCTACCCTCGGACCGCATCCGTTTCCCAAAATGGTGCGCGATTTTCAGTCTGTTGTCGGAATTGAAGCAAGAGAACAGTTTCTTGATATGACAGGTCATTATCCGGATGCGATCACGGCGTGCGTCGGCGGAGGAAGCAACGCGGCGGGATTCTTTGTCCCGTTTTTGGATGCCCCTGTCGAGATCTACGGCGCTGAGCCGCTTGGCAAAGGTCCCGAAGCAGGGCAACACGCGGCCTCACTTGCTTACGGTACACCCGGCAGACTGCACGGATTCGAAAGCTATGTTTTGCAGGACGAAAACGGCGAGCCGTTGCCCGTTTATTCGGTTGCAAGCGGACTCGATTATCCCGGAATCGGTCCTGAACACGCGTTTTTGCATGATATCGGACGTGTGGAGTATGTAACGGTGGATGACGAAGCAGCGCTCGAAGCGTTCTATCTGCTGTCGAGATTTGAGGGAATAATCCCTGCAATAGAGAGTTCTCATGCGGTAGCGTACGGAATCAGATACGCGAAAGAGCATAATACGGGAAGTATTCTTGTTAATGTTTCAGGCAGAGGCGACAAGGACATGGATTATGTCCTCGAAACTTACGGTACAGGCGAAAAATATATTGAAAAATATCTAAAATAAAGCCGAAACGGTGCAGCCATTTGGACTGCACCGTTTTTTTGACGATTTTTTATTTTAGGAAAACTATTTTTAGTCAACCGCATTTTGAAAAAGTTATCTCGCTTTTACGGAAAGCTTGTAAAGCTCCTCCGAAGCAAGACGCATTTTTGTTACGATACCGCTTTTTCCTTTCGGAAAACAGCAAAATTGCTTTTTTTGTGAGCCGATAGATATCATGTCACCGATTTCGTACCAGAAAAAATCCGCGTTCAAGCTGTATGATGACGAGATCGGATGATTATAATCGAGTTTGCCGTCAAACCCGGTCAAACGGAACCCGTCCGCATTGTGAACGAGATTCCCTGTCCCGACATGATAAAGCGCCTTTGAGTCAACAAGCATATATAAATCAACGTCAAGATCAAAACCGTAACTTCCGGATTCGATCTCGGAACGGACACACTCGCGCTGCCAGAAAAACCAATCGGGAATGTGTGAAAAACGAACATCTCCATCGTCGGACTTGAGTGAACCGTACTCGTCAAGCGTGTACGACTTGCCGCACATCGCACATTTAATTTCCGTGCCATGGGATATCATCTCCCCCTCCGATGAGCAGTGCGGACATTTGTACAATATGCGTGACAGTCCCTCTGCACGGAATTTTTCTTTGATTCGAATCCTGTTTTTCTGTTGCCAACGAAATTCGTCAAACGAAAACTGTTCTCTAATCGCGGAATTGAGTTCGTCAACGTTTGCACGCGCGATATCGTTCGGAGAGAAAAGATATCTTACCTCTGCGGAAACTTTTACTTTGCGTAAGCGCAGTCCGTTATAGAGCGGATCTCGCGCGAACGCTCCCTTGGTGCGGATCATAACGACAGGTACTTTCAAAAGTTTCAGGCATTGTGCCAGACTGTCGGGAAGAACCGTTGAAGTTCCGTCGAAACTGTATCCCGCCTCCGGATACATTAATACAGAGCATTTTTGCTTACGCAAAATGTGAACCATGTTGCGTACAAGATTTACATCCGTGACAAACTTTGTTGTCGGTGTACATCCGATTTGATGCATGAGCCAACGCTTGCCGACGAAAGCGTCAAGTGTGCTGACGATATTGTAGGGCTTGGGGTAAAGTATCTTTGACGCTATTTTGAGGTCGAGAAAGCTCGAATGGTTCATAAGATAAAGACAAGGCTCGTCTTTTTTCAGTCTGTCCATGCCGAATTCGCTGTATGAAAAACGTGTGGCAATAAGATCCGGCATTGATGCTATCCGAACGAGAGTGCGGAATAAAATATTGGGTTTTTTCGGTTTCGGATGAGTGTATTCGGGCAGAGAATCGACGAATTCAAAGCTTTTCTCAAGAGTCTTTATCTTCATGGTAAATTTCCTTTGTTCAGTCCGTCAGTTTTATTTGAGTGTTTGCGGCGGATGAGGTGGTGTCGCTTGCATAAGGGATGCCGAGATGCTCGTATGCCATTCTTGTTACAACTCGACCGCGCGGAGTGCGCGCCAAAAATCCGATCTGCAAAAGATACGGTTCGTAAACATCTTCAATGGTGACAGCTTCCTCACCGATTGTAGCGGAAAGTGTTTCAAGACCGACAGGGCCGCCGCCGTAAAAGCGTATCATTGATGAAAGAATGCGTCTGTCCGTGTTGTCAAGACCGAGTTCGTCGATCTCAAGCATAGACAGTGCTTCGCGAGCAAGTTTTTCCGTTATCTCGCCGTCACCGCGAACCTGCGCATAGTCTCGAACTCGCTTCAAAAGACGGTTTGCGATACGTGGTGTGCCGCGCGAACGCGACGCGATCTCGTATGCGCTGTCGGGATCTATCTCGATTCCGAGAATTCCGGCGCTGCGTGTTATGATTGCAGAAAGCTCATCAGGGGTGTAAAGCTCAAGACGGAGCATGACTCCGAATCTGTCGCGAAGCGGTGTGGTCATCTGACCTGCGCGCGTCGTCGCTCCGATGAGGGTGAACTTCGGCAATCCGAGATGGATACTGCGCGCCGCAGGCCCCTTGCCGATGATGATGTCGATCGCGTAATCCTCCATCGCAGGGTACAAAATTTCCTCGATTTGGCGAGATAAACGGTGAATTTCATCTATAAACAGCACGTCGCCCTCGTTGAGATTTGTCAAAAGCGCAACGAGATCGCCCTGCTTTTCAATCGCAGGACCGCTTGTGATTCGGAAATTGACGCCCATTTCCGCGGCAATAATCGCTGCAAGCGTCGTCTTGCCGAGACCGGGAGGACCGTACAAAAGCACATGATCGAGCGGCTCGCCGCGAAGTTTGGCGGCGTCTATGTAAATGCCGAGCTCTTGCTTGGCTTTTACCTGACCTGTGTATTCCGCAAGCGTTTTCGGACGCAGGGAATTTTCGCTTTCATTCACTTCGCCGATGAGATCCGCGTTTTGCAGGCTTGAATCGAGCAGTCGGTTTTCAAAATCAAAATCGTTTTCTATCATTGAAAGACTCCTTTACATCAAACGTACAAGCGCGGCTTTGATAAGATCTTCTGTTGTCTTTTTGTCCGCATCGGGGACGTTCTTGAGTGCATTTTGCGCCTCTGCGCGAGAATATCCCAGCACGATGAGCGCGTCTTGTGCCTCGGAAAATGACGGTGCACGGGTTGCGACAGAAGCGTCAGAGCCGCCTTTTACATCTGCTCCGGCAGACGTAACAAGTTTACCCGAAAGCTCCAAAACTATGCGCTGCGCCGTCTTAGTGCCGACGCCTGGCGCGCGAGAAATCATTTTCACATTTTGCGATGTTATTGCATCCGCCAATGCGGACGGCGACATAAGCGAAAGCACGGACATTGCCGCCTTAGGTCCGACACCGGAGATCGAGATCAAAAGCTTGAATATGTCAAGCTCCTCAAGCGAGTAAAAGCCGTAAAGATCAACGGCGTCATCTTTGACTGCCATATAAGTGTAAAGCTTTACGTCCGGGCAGTCGGAAACTATGGAGGGGAGGGAGGCGAGTGTCGTTGCACTGACGGTAAGCTTGTATCCAACGCCGCCGCATTCTATGACGGCGGTGTTTTCGGCTACATAAGTCAGCTCGCCTTTCAAATAATAAAACATAAAAACCTCGTAAATGCCAAAAAACGGCAGCTTTAATTATTAGTATGAACGCTTCTTGCGGATGATAAAATCAACTGTGCAAACGCCAACGAACACGATAAGTCCGCCAAGGGAAATGAGCCTGCCGTAAATTACGCAGTCCGGGCGATATTCGATGGAAACGGTGTGCGTGCCCGGCTCGGCATAGAAGGAAATTGTCGCGCCGAGCGTTTCAATGAGCTTGACCTCCTCACCGTCAACCGAGATCTGCCATCCCTCGTCGTAAGGGATCGTCGTGTATATCAGCTCGTCACCGACGCTGACGTCGATCGTGCCCTTGAAGCTGTCCTCGGTGTATTCCTCAATCTTAAATTCGGATTCGGAAAGAATTTCATAAGCGGAAGCAAGCGCGTCGGAATCAATGTTGTAAAAATATGTGGAGAGTGTGCCGACATAAAGTTTTTCGTTGTCAGTCAAGCGCAGAGATACGTTTATTTCTTCGCCTGTGGTGAAATAGCCGAGGTCAACGATTCGGCAAGTCTCGTTTCCGAAATATGTTGAGAGTTTCGTTCCGTTGACGTAAAGATCGCACTCTCTCGGCCAATTGCTGGGGAAGTAGCAGTAGATTGAGCCGTCGTTAACGGCTGTTATCGTATATTCTACCTTTCCCGTACGATCGGACGAATCCAAGGTGTAAACTTTGTGACCGGTTGCAAATGTAAGCGTAACACCGGTATAGGTTGTATCGGTGATCTCAATGGGGGAAAATACTTTGATGTCCTCATCACTTCCCGTCATTATAGTGACGATGTCGTTCATTCTGTCAAACGGCGAGGTTTCGTCCTCCATTGAATATGAAAGAAGTTCGTTATTTACGCCGTAAGCGATGGAAAGCGCATACGGATTGCGATATGCGGAGATAACTTCGTATTTTTCGCCGGGATCGTATTCGTAGATTTTTTCGTAAAGCTCGGAAACGGAGTCGCTTTCTTCCGCCATAAGATATTTAACGCCCATCAGCATATCGAATACGGGAGTTCCGCCGAGATATTTGGACCAATGAGACTTGGATGAAAGACCGAGTTGACGCAGGAAAGTGATCGTGCTTTTGTTCAAGGTCGAGGTGGAGTTGGAGAGTCCTCTGAAACCAAGCGCGAGAGGGTCGTTTGTCTTTCTGTGGAAGGTCTTTTCCATGCGATAGAAGGAATCGTCACGCTCCTGAATCTCGTCTACGACGGGCTGAACTCGGTCAACGAACGTTCTGTACGAAACGCGGCTCGAATAAACGACGTCGGAATCAAGCGCGACGAGATTCAAAAGTCCGCCCACAAAGCATTCGAGAACAACGACGGAAGCAATCGCGATCGAAACTCCGTTTTTTTCAATCGAACGTATGTGGAAGCGCATAAGAATGAGGTATACAACGAAAAACGCGAACGAAAGCCATACGGTTCCGTAGTCGTCGATCCAATCGTAATCGTCAAAGGTTTGAAGAATGACCAAAATGAATGCCCATGCCGCAACGTCTGCAAAGATTATCTTGGCTTCGACCTCTTTTATGTGTATGAACGCGCAGTACGCGAAATATACCATGAAGAAGCACAAAATGAAACTGTAACGGTAGTTGAGCCAATTGGGGCGTTGGAATCCGTGCCAAACAAGGTCGATCGTGGAGCTTGAGAAGCTGAACACGAAAAATATCGTAACGATGATCGCGGAAACCTTTTCACGGAACGGAATTTTTTTGATAATAAAATAAAGCGGAAGCAGGATCAACGTAAGCGTGCCGCAGTAAACGAACGGCAGTCCCTCCGGACGAACGGTGTCGTACGAGCCGATGAAAAGCTTCGATATGAGCTCAAGCAGATCAAACTTTGCTTTGAAAGTAAAGTCGGGATCGGAGAAAGTTGTTTTTCCGAAAGTCAAAGCGTAGTAAGCGCTCCACAAAATGACCGCGGACATGGCAATAACCATCGCGGAACAGCCGGCGATACGCAAAAACGACTTGCCGAAATGTGCGTCCTCGCCGCGAGGATTTCTTTCTTCGGGTGCGATCGTGAAATAGCAGACGAAAAAGTAAAAGAACACGAAAATGCAAGTCATATATCCAATATAGAAATTGGACATGACCGCAATCGTAAGCGAAATTACAAACAAACGGAATCTGCCGTATTTTATCAGACGTTCTATTCCCATAACGATGAAAGGCAGGAATATGAGGTTGTCGATCCACATCGTGTTGTGCTGCTGAACCACGGCGTATGCCGTCAGCGCGTACATAGTCGAGAAAATGACGACGGATATCTTGTTCAGATCTTTCTTTTTGGTCTTGTACTGAAGGAAAATGCCGAAGTTAAGTCCGCAAAGCCCCGTCTTGAGAAGAAACATGCAGAGCAGAGCCTCTGTGATCATTTCCTTGGGGAAAAGGCAAACGATATAGGAGAAAGGCGACGCCAAATAATACGCGTAAATGCCCATGAATTCACCGCCGAGAGCTCGTCCGAACGAGTAAAGAAAACTTCCTTCGCCGCAAACAATTTCACGAAGCTGCTCGAAATAGTAAACATACTGACCGTTAAGGTCAAGCACGAGTACGCTTTCCTTTCCGAACGGATATACGCCCATTGCGATGTAAATGAGCCACATGGTGAGCGCCGGAACAATAAAACAAAGTCCGAGATAACGGTATTTTTTGAAGTTTTCTTTTGTGAATATAGCAGCCGGACCTCGTTTTTTCGGCTTTTCCGCTTCGAAAAAATCTTCGTCCGGCTCAATGAAATCGTAATCGTCGTCCGCTTGTGCGATGATGTCGATGATGTCATCGCCTGAAGCGTCAGCGTGAGAATTGACAGACTTTTCGCCAACCAATTCAGCGATAACGGCTTGTATTTCCTCGTCTTGAGATGTAACGGTCTTTTTCTGTGTGTCCATAATGCATTCCTTTTATTTATCTGATGAAATGATCTTTTTTATTGATTTTTCAAGCTTTTCGCGCGGCAATGTCATGTCGCGTCCGCAACCCTTGCATATTATTCTGACATCGGAACCGATTCTTACGCATGAAAACGAATTTGAACCGCAGGGGTGAGATTTTTTTAATTCAAGGGTGTCTCCCACTTTTATAACGGGGATTTTTATCGCCATGATCCGGCTCCTTTCGCGACGAAAGTATATTCATAAATATTATAACACGAAATTTATTCCGTGTAAACGGCGGAAACGATAATTTACAAATCCGCAAACTTGTTAATATAGTCACAAATGTGCTTGATTTTATTTTTTGCGTGTGATATTATATTACATTGGAAATGTAAAACCGAAAATAAGAAAAAGGAGGAACCGTTCGTGACGGCAAAAACACAGATCGTATACCGAGATATTGATATCGCGCGCCGACCGTACGGCGCCGGGAAAAGCCTTTGAGCATACGGAAATCAAATAAAATATTAACGTTAGGAGTATATAAATAAAATGGCATTCTTAAAAGAAGACAAAAGAACACATTACGCAACGGAGCTTACCGTTGATGACATAGGTTCGCGCGTTACCGTTAACGGCTGGTGTGCAAAACAGAGAAATTTGGGAAGTCTCATTTTTATAGACTTGCGTGACCGTACAGGCATTATTCAGCTTGCTTTTGACGAAAATACATCCCGTGAAGTTTTCGAAACAGCGTCATCGGTACGTTCGGAATTTGTTATATCCGCATCGGGACTTGTGCGTTCTCGCGGAAGCGATGTCAACGCAAACCGCGCAACGGGCGCTATCGAAATATACGTTGATTCTATCAAGATACTTTGCACCGCGGAGACAACTCCCTTTGAAATCGTTGACGATATCAACGTCAGAAACGAGCTTCGTATGCAGTATCGCTATCTCGATCTTCGCCGTCCTTCAATGATGGAGAATATCCTTATGCGCTCGAAGATCACTCGCTGCGTCCTTGACTATTATCACGATAACGGCTTTGCATATATCGAAACCCCGTGCCTCATCAGACCTACACCCGAAGGCGCACGCGACTATCTTGTTCCCAGCCGTGTCCATCCAGGTAATTTTTACGCGCTCCCGCAGTCCCCTCAGCTCTATAAGCAGCTTTTGATGTATGCCGGCTTTGACCGCTATATTCAGATCGCACGTTGCTTCCGCGATGAGGACTTGCGTGCTGACCGTCAGCCCGAATTTACGCAGATCGACCTTGAAATGTCATTCTCCGATGAGGACGACATCATGGATATGAACGAAGGATTCCTCCGCTATATGTTCCGCGAACTTTACGGAATGGATCTCGGTCCCAAGTTCCGCCGAATTACATATAAGGAAGCTATGGAACGCTACGGCTCCGATAAACCCGACCTTCGCTTTGGCTTTGAGCTTGTTAACCTTACGGAAACTCTTAAAAACTGTGAATTCAGAGTGTTCGCCGGTGCTATCGCAGCGGGCGGAAGCGTTCGCGCGATCAACGTAAAGGGCGGTGCTAAGTTTACACGTAAAGAAATCGACTCTCTCACCGAATTTGTTAAGTCGTATAAGGCAAAGGGTCTTGCTTGGGCAAAGATGACGAACGGCGAAGTTTCTTCTTCGTATAAAAAGTTCCTCACACCCGAAGAAAATGCGGCAATCGAAGAAAAAATGGGCTTTGAGGACGGCGACCTTATCCTGATTGTTGCGGATAAAAATTCCGTTGTATATGATTCACTCGGCGCACTTCGTCGCGAATGTGCAAAGAGACTCGGACTCCTCAACCCCAAGGAATTCTGTTTCCTTTGGGTAACCGAATTTCCGCTGTTTGAGTATGATGAGGAGGATGGACGCTACTATGCTAAGCATCACCCCTTCACCGCACCTATGCAGGAGGACCTCCCGCTTCTCGATACCGATCCCGGTGAAGTACGTTCCCGCGCATACGATATTGTTCTCAACGGCGTTGAGCTCGGCGGCGGTTCTATCCGTATATCTACTCCCGAAATGCAGATTTTGATGTTCGAAAAGCTCGGCATCGGAGAAGAAGAAGCAAATGCGAAGTTCGGCTTCCTTATGGAGGCGCTGAAGTACGGAATTCCTCCGCACGGCGGACTTGCTTTCGGTCTTGACAGACTTGTCGCACTTACTCTCGGATACGACGATATCAGAGATGTTATCGCTTTTCCGAAAGTTCAGAATGCAAGCGAGATCATGTCCAAGTGCCCCTCTGCGGCGGATCCAAAGAGCCTTGAAGAACTCGGATTGAAAGTTACCGTTACGGAAGAAGAATAAATGCTGAATTTTAAGCGAAAAATCATTGTAAACGGTAATATTATTTCAAAATAACACTTGACACACAACCCTCTGCGGTGGTATAATACCATTACCTCTGCGGAGGGCTCTTTTTTTGACGCAAATTTTTAAAAGCGCAATGTCCTCGCCGCGCCACGGCTTGGGGAGCGTCCGCCCGAGGGAGGTACGATAAAAACAAAAATCAGGAGGTGCCGCTCAACTATGAGAGTCAAAGTAACACTTGCTTGTTCTGAATGCAAGCAGCGCAATTACGACACGAAGAAGAACAAGAAAAACGATCCCGACAGACTTGAAATGAATAAGTATTGCCGCTTCTGCCGCAAGCACACTCTTCACAAGGAAACCAAGTAATCAGGAGCGAGTGAAGAAATGAAGAATGTCGGAAAAATTCTGGCAGCGCTCTTGGCGCTTGCCGTATTACTTTCCTTTTCCTCTGTAATCGCATTTGCCGAAGAAGCGGATGATTCCGCCGCCTCAACAGAGGCTGTTTCCGATGAATCCAAGGACGAAGCATCGTCCGACGAAACATCTGCGGAAACAAAGGCTGATGACGAATCTAAGAAGGATACAACAACTTCTACAACCGAAAAGAAGGACGACGAAGAAGAAGATCATTTCGTGCTTTATACCGGGTTGATCACACTCGCAATCATTCTTGTAATCGCAATTTGCGTTGTTGTATGGATCCTCAAGGATAAGGAAAGAGCGCTCAAGACTTGGAGATCTTTCAAGAGCGAATTCAAGAAGATCGTTTGGGCAGAGAAGCACGAAACACTGAAGAAGACAATAATCGTTGTTGTCGCACTCGTTGTGTTCGGAGCTGTTATCGGTTTGCTCGATTATCTCTTCTCTTTTGCAATCGTAAGTCTCGGAAAGCTTATCTGATAAACCGAAATGAGCGATATCAATGAAATGAATCTCGGCCCTCGTTGGTATGTGGCGCATACTTACTCAGGCTACGAGAATAAAGTAAAGGCGAATCTTGAAAAGATTGTCGAAAACAGAGGTCTCGGACACCTCATCTTCGAATCCGTTATTCCTATGGAATCTGTCACCGAAACAAACGGTGAGGACGTAAAAACAACGGAATCAAAGAAATTTCCGAGCTATGTGCTTATCAAAATGATAATGACAGACGAAAGCTGGCACGTTGTGCGTAATATCAGCGGCGTAACAGGCTTCGTAGGTCCCGGATCCAAACCCGTACCGCTTACGGACGAGGAAGTTGCCGCGATCCATCTTGAAGCACATACTGAACGTACTGCAATTGAAGTCGGTAATACGGTTTCGATCATTGACGGTCCGTTCGTAGGCTTTACCGGAACAGTTCAGTCCTTCACACCCGACGGACTCGGCGTTACGGTAGTCATTTCCACTGCGGGACGCGATATGCCCGTTATGATGGAAACAAAACACATAAAAAAAGCGTAAGCAATCCCTGCGGCGTTTGGCCGCATACGTGGGAGGGAGAAAATTTTAATCACATTCTCCCGTAATTTCACCACATTCGGAGGTTTATAACAATGGCAAAGAAAATAATGGGCTATATTAAGCTCCAGCTCCCCGCCGGAAAAGCAACACCCCAGCCGCCCGTTGGTCCGGCTCTCGGTCAGTACGGCGTTTCCATTCCTAACTTTACAAAGGAATTCAACGAAAAGACAAAGCAGGATATCGGTCTTATCATCCCTGTAGTTATTACAGTATACGCTGACCGTTCCTTCACATTCATCACAAAGACTCCTCCCGCTCCCGTTCTTATTAAGAAGGCTTGCGGAATCGATTCCGGTTCCGGCGTTCCGAATAAGACAAAGGTAGCTACAATCAAGCGCGATCAGGTTAAGCAGATCGCAGAGCTCAAGATGAAGGACCTCAATGCAGGCTCCATCGAAGCAGCTATGAGCATGATCGCAGGTACAGCGCGTTCTATGGGCGTTGTAGTTGAGGACTAAAGGAGGATATGAACAATGTTTAAGGGCAAGAAATATAAGGAAAGCGCTAAGCTTATCGAATCCTCCAAGCTTTATGATGTAGAAGAGGCTCTCGATCTCGTACTCAAGACCGCAAAGTCCAAGTTCGATGAAACAATCGAGCTCCACGTTCGTCTCGGTGTTGACTCCCGTCACGCTGACCAGCAGGTAAGAGGTGCAATCGTTCTTCCTCACGGTACAGGTAAGACGGTTCGCGTTCTCGCAATCGCAAAGGACGCTAAGGCTGATGAAGCAAGAGCTGCCGGCGCTGATTTTGTAGGCGATCAGGACATGATCGAAAAGATCCAGAAGGAAAACTGGTTCGATTATGATGTAATCATCACAACTCCCAATATGATGGGTATGCTCGGCCGTCTCGGTCGTGTGCTCGGTCCTAAGGGACTTATGCCTAACCCGAAGTCCGGTACAGTTACAATGGATATCGGACGTGCTATCCAGGAGGCTAAGGCAGGTAAGATCGAATACCGTCTCGATAAGACAAACATCATCCACTGCCCCATCGGTAAGGCATCCTTCGGCTCTGAAAAGCTCGGTGAGAACCTTAACACTCTCATGGATGCTATCATCAAGGCTAAGCCTGCTGCTTCCAAGGGTCAGTACATCAAGAGCTGTGTAATCGCATCTACGATGGGCCCCGGCATTAAGATTAATGCTGCTAAGCTCGGCTAATTTAACAAATAAAAAATCACCGTTTTTAACGGTGATTTTTTGCATATTTCGAAAAAATAAGAGGTATCGGCAGTGAAGAAAATAGGTATGATACTAATGATTGTCGGTTTATTGATCGTTATAGGTACGCCTGCTTATACAGTGATATCATTGATGCTTAATTTAGGAAAATCATCAATTGGAATTATCGGCGGCGCCGGCTTACCGACATTGAAGCTGTGTTTGTCTGAGGCATGGCGTTCAATGCTCACGTTGCCGTGTCTTTTTGGCGCTGTGTTCGTCGTTACGGGATTCGTTATCTCAAAAAAACATTAAAAAGCGAGGGAAGTGTCCCTCGCTTTTTTGTTGATTAATAATTTGTAGCAAGAAGCTCAAAGTAGCTCTGCGGATGAGCGCAAACGGGGCATACTTCGGGAGCCGCTTTACCAACTACGATGTGACCGCAGTTGGAGCACTGCCAGATCATTTCGTTGTCGCGCGAGAAAACAAGACCGCCTTCAACATTTTCGAGAAGCTTGAGATAACGAGCTTCGTGCTCTTTTTCAATCGCGCCTACAAGCTCAAATTTCTCGGCAATATCGTCGAATCCTTCTTCGCGAGCAGTCTTTGCAAAACCTGCGTACATATCTGTCCATTCATAATTTTCGCCTTCAGCGGCAGCTTTGAGGTTTTCAGCGGTAGTTCCGATGCCGCCGAGAAGCTTAAACCACATCTTTGCGTGCTCTTTTTCGTTATTAGCTGTTTCCTCGAAAATTTTAGCGATCTGAACGTATCCGTCTTTCTTTGCCTTGGATGCAAAGTAAGTGTACTTGTTGCGTGCCTGAGATTCGCCTGCAAATGCAGTCTGAAGATTAGCTTCTGTCTGAGATCCCTTGAGTTCGGGTTCTACGGGAACGAATTTTTCGCCTGCAACCTTGCAGATAGGGCACTTGTAACCATCCGGAATTACATCGCCTTCGTAAATGTATCCGCATACGGGACATTTCCATTTTTTCATAATTTTATTATCCTTTCGGTTGTTAAAAATGTCGAAATTTAAGAAAGATTCTTAATTACAGATAAATTATATCATTCATTTGTCACAATGTCAATAGGTAAATAAACTTTTTTAGGAATGATTATTAAAAATTATTTCAAAGAAAGAAGAAGCTTTTCCGAGATTTCTTTTAGAATGCTTCGCTCGGAAAAAGGAGTGTGCTCACCGAACAAAAGTTGAAAGTTTTCGTGGCCTTTTCCCGCGAGCAAAATAATATCTCCCTGCTTTGCTTCGTTGACGGCATATTCAATGGCTTCCTTACGGTCCGGAATGCAAACATACGGAGTTTCGGATTCTCCGAAACCGGATAGGATGTCGTTGATGATTGCCATCGGATCTTCGTAATCGGGATCGTCTGCTGTAAGTATGCACAGATCGGCAAGCTCTGATACAGCCGCACCGATAGGCGCACGGCGCGAAAACGTCCGTCCGCCGACGCTGCCGACGAGCACGATCAGTCTTGACGGGGAATATTCACGCAAAACAGACAGTGCAGATCTTATTGAAAGCTCGTTGTGCGCGAAATCAATGATGAAAGTTGCGTATGGAAGTGCGTCAACTACCTCGAACCGACCGAGCGGAGACGAAATAGCAAGCGAATCCGCTATTTTTTCGAAAGAAACGCCGTAATGACGGCATACCGCAATGGCTAAAAGCGCATTATATACGGAAAAACTACCGGGTGAGCGCAGACGAATTCTATGATCGACATCTCCGAAACGACAGGAGAAATCGATTCCGAGCGCGCTGTCGCTTCGCCACTTTTTCGGTGAATGACCGACAAAATCCGCATCGGATGTTGTCGAAACAGACTGCGACAATGCAGAAGCGCCGCAAAGCATATATTCTGCATTTTCATCATCTTTGTTGTAAACTATGAAGTTGCAGCCGAAATCACGGAACAGACGCGCTTTGCAGTTGCGGTAATGCTCAAAATCGGGATGTTCGTACGGCCCGATGTGATCGGGCGAGAGATTTGTATACACGCAGGTGTCGAAATTTATTCCGTAAACTCGATCGCGATATATCGCTTGAGATGATACCTCCATAACAACCGTCGTTACGCCGGAGGCAAGCATTTTTCGGAAATACATGTGCAGATCCGTCGATTCGGGGGTTGTGCGCAAGGATGATGTACGAATTCCGTCGAAAATAACGCCGGCAGAGCCGATGTATCCGGTTTTAATGCCGGCGTTGTTGAGAATATCATGTATCAAAAGCGCGGTTGTTGTTTTGCCCTTTGTTCCCGTGATCCCGATTATGCAGAGTTTATCTGCCGGACGATCATAAAATTCGGCGGAAACGAGCGGAAGCGCAAGACTTGTATTTTCTGTGAGCATGATCGCGGCGTCGTCGGGAAGCTCGATTTTGTGCTCGCATAAAAACGCACGGCAGCCGCGGTCGTATGCGTCACGAGCGTATTTGTGACCGTCGGCAATGCTGCCGTTGATGCACACAAAAAGAGTGCCGTAGGCGGCGATGCGCGAATCGTATGAAATATGATCTATGTTTTCGTTTTCGAAGCCTGCCGGTACGGATATATCAAGCCTTGAAAATAGATTATGTAAAAGCATATTCCGTCTCCGTTGATGATTTTTTGTATGCCGAAAGGAATTCATCCGAAAATCCGATGGGATTGCATCCGCAAGCGATTATTGACTCATACGCGAGCGTTTCAAGGGAATCAACAAGTCGTGAGTCGTTTTTCGGCGCTGCAAGCGGAAGTTCGGTACAACCGAGAATTAAACAGTCACATCCGTGACTGAACATATAGTCGGAAATTTTTGCGAAGATATCCTCTCCTCCGGGTTTCCACGCTTTGACATAGTCGTAAATAACAGATGTAACAAGCGCTTGAATGTGCGCGGGCGGAGCGATGCATTCAACGCCGCGTGCTGCGAGCGCATTTTTGTATGAACCGATCTTGACTGTGCCGTCTGTTGCGAGAATTCCCGCACGTTTGAAGCCTCTGCTACTAACATGATTTGCCGTGATCTCGACTATATTGAGCACGGGAATGTTAACCGTCTCGGCAAGTTCGTTGTGGAAATATTGTGCTGTGTTGCACGGAATTGCAATGATCTCCGAACCTGCATCGCGAAGCTTTTTTGCGTCGGAACACATCATAGGCAACGGAGAATTTTTGCTTTTTCCGAGAATGAAATCCGTTCTGTCCGGAATTTCGGCATTGCTTGTTATGACGATACGGAGATGATCCGAGTCTTTTTCGGCAAGAGTTCGCTCCGTTAAGAGCTCGTAAAAGCGCACTGTTGCCATCGGACCCATGCCGCCGAGTATTCCGAGCGTCTTTTTTGTTTTTTTCAAGAAGCGATACCTCCCGTTTTATGAATTCTTCATGTATTTTTTATATTGTCTGAGCATCATGACGGTAACGCAAGCAAGGCGTAACGGACGCGTCAAAAGGTCGCGCATATAGATGAGCGATGATGCCTCTGCTCCTTCTTTTTTAAGTTTTTTCGCAAGACCGGAAAGCGCGGGATTTTCGGTGTACATATAAACGACGCCGAGCGGAATGTTATGCCAAAAAACGCACTTCTGTACTTCAAAGAAGGGAAGATCCGATTCGTTTACGAGATCATCGACAACGCATTTCGCAATGCTTGCTCCGGCGGCGGTGCAGTAATAGTTACTTCTGCCCTGACGCAGATTCATGTCAAATGCAAGGTAACGTCCGCTTGACGCGTCATATTTGACGTCGAAATTGCAAAATCCCGTGTAGCCTTCCGCCTCAAGCATGCGGATGAGGGGGGATGTGACCTCAGGCGCGTATTCCGTTATTATTGCGGAATGATTGCCGATGCCCTTTGGCGTGTGCTCCTCAAGCAAAACGTGACCGAGACAAGCCATTTTGACTTTTGCGTCACCGTTTGAGTATGTAGTGACGACACGCATTCCGTCGTCACCGCCAACGATTTTTTCTTGAATGATTATTCTTTTGTCGTATCCCGACGCGAAAATTTCGGAAACGATTCTTTCCGCGTCCGACTGATCCTTGGCAAAATAGACCTTTCTCATTCCGTCGAAGGGATGATGCCAATATGTTGCAGATGAGGACGGTTTGATGACAACGGGGAAAGCAAAGCCTTCGCGTGTCAAATCGCCGGGAAGCTCGTTTGCGGAACCGATAATGAGAGTTTGCGGATAGGGGATGCCGTATTTTTCGCACATGAGATAAAAATCGGCTTTGTCAGCGAAAATATCTCGGCAATGTGCGGATGTATACGGAATTTTGTAGTCGGGAAGCGATCCTTCGGCTTTAAGATCAATTATAAGCGAAACATAATCGTCTGTGCAACCGAAAAGGATAAGGCTGTCGTTTCGGTGCGTTTTTGCGAAATCCGTCAGTACGGACAAAAGACGTGCTTTATTATCAAGATCGGGAATGTATGTAGGGATTACTATACCGGAGTATTTGGTTGCCGAAACCGCATATCGACCGAACAAATAGCTTTTTACGCCGTAAGCCTCGTGAAAAGCTCTTGCAATATTGTAAGCGTTAAGATCGCCGCCGATCAAAACGGGAATTATCGCTGACATTTTGATTACTCTCCTTTAGCGGAATTTTTTTCGTATTTGATGAAAAATTCGTTGTACCAAGTGAGGAACGTGAATATAACCCAAATTTTACGCTGATTGTTTGCGCGACCTTCTTTGTGATCGTCAAGAAGTTTCATGAGCTCGTCTGTTTTGAAAAATTCAGCCGCATAATCCGATGTGAATTTTTCCTTGACTATATTATAGAATTTGTCCTCGCGCAACCACATTTTTATCGGTACGGGGAATCCTTTTTTGGGACGTGTTGCCCATTCGTCGGGGAGCGTTCTGTTTGCGGCAACACGCAAAACATACTTTGTGCCCTTTTCGTTAACTTTGTACTTGACGGGAACACGTCGCGCCGCGTCCATTATCACGCGATCGAGGTACGGTACGCGGATCTCGATAGAATGTGCCATCGCCATTTTATCTGCTTTAAGAAGAATGTCTCCCGAAAGCCACAAATTAAGATCGAGATATTGCTTTTTGGTAAGCTCGTCCTTGTCCGAGACTTTTGCATAAATATCCCCCGCAACCTCAAGCGGTGACGGACCGTGACTGTACTTTTCGTTCAGAATCGAAACGGCTTCCTTTTCGGAAAATACATTTGCCTGACCGATGAAGTATTCTTCGGGGCGTTCGCCTCCCTTGATCAAGAAATCGTGACCCTTGAAGTAGGGGAGCTTTTTTGCCGTCACAGCAGCGGCACGACGAATGAATCGCGGCAGTTTTTTGTATTTTTTCATAGTGGGCGTGTCATCGTACCATTCATATCCGCCCCAAATTTCGTCCGCACCCTCGCCGGAGAGAACAACAGTGACATATTGGCGCGTAAGCTTTGACAAGAACCAAAGCGGAACTGATGAGGGATTGGCTTGCGGCTCGTCCATGTGATATTGGATTGCCGGGAATGCGTCAAAACATTCGTCCGCTGTAATTATTTCTGCATGATGTTCAATGCCGAGAAGCTCTGAAAGACGCATTGCTTCGTTTGTTTCGTTGAACTTGTCAAAATCAAAGCCGACGGAAAAAGTATGCTGCGGCATGAGTGTTGCCGTGATATAGCTTGAGTCAACACCGCCGGAAAGAAACGATCCGACAGGTACATCGCTGTGTTTGTGAAGTGCAACGGACTCACGCACGTCGGATTCAAGCTCCGAAACGAAATCTTCAAAGCTTTTTTCGTTGTTTTCGTCAAATTCTATATCCCAATAACGTCGAATATCAACTTTGCCGTTTTTGAAAGTGAGTGTATGCGCCGGCGGAAGCTTGTTTATACCGCGGAAAAATGTTGAGCTTCCGGACGAATACTGAAAAGAAAGGTACGGGCGAAGCGCATCCGGATTAATTTCCGGTGTGAGGTCGGGATGCTCAAGCAGAGCTTTTATTTCGCTTCCGAAAACGAGATCTCCGTTTTCCGTAAGCGCGTAGTAAAAGGGTTTTATTCCGAAAAAGTCGCGTGCGCAGAAAAGCGATTTCTCGTCGCGATCCCAAATGGCAAAAGCGAACATACCGCGCAAACGGTCAACGATTGATTCTCCGTATTGCTCGTATCCGTGTATGAGAACTTCGGTGTCGCACTTTGTTTTGAAGGTGTGACCGAGCGCGATCAATTCATCTCTTAGGGACATAAAGTTATAAATTTCGCCGTTGAAAACGATCGTATATCTTCCATCTTCGTTCGAGAGCGGCTGAGAGCCGTCCTCAAGGTCGATAATGGAAAGACGTCTGAATCCGAGCGTAATGCCGTCACCGAGAAAGCTTCCGCCGCTGTCCGGACCGCGGTGAAAGATTCTGTCCTGCATACACTCGATTATTTTTTTGTTGTTACGGGTAACTCCCGAAAAGCCTATGAAGCCGCACATAGATTATAGCTCCGTAATATATAAAAATTTGCATCAAAGCATTAAAATACATTATATTATAACATAAAAACGCGATAAAATAAATACAAAAAGCAAAGGTACTGTAAAAAACATTGCTGTTTTTTACAGTACCTCGTAAATTCGCTCGAAAACCTGCGTTTTTACACAAATTTTAATGCATTATTTGTGTTTTGCGGCAGTTCTGTACTGATTCGGAGACTGACCGGTAAGTTTTTTGAATGAGTTGGAGAAATGCTGTGTGTTCGAATAATGGAGCATTTCTGAAATTTCCTTTATCGGAAGATCGGTCGTTCGGAGAAGTGTTGCGGCAACATCTGTACGGTGTTCGATCGCATACTGCATCGGTGTTTGATTGTACTTTGCTTTGAATACACGGATTGCGTGCATCTTCGTGATTCCGAAATGAGCTCTTATGTCGTCAAGCGACGGATTGCTGTATATCATGTTGTCGATGAAAACACGAATTCTTTCAGCTTCGGAGATCTTCTTTTTCGGAGTGTTTCCGTTTATGGCGCTTGCAGAATAATAAAACTCGGAAAGCGCATCGAAAAAGTACGAAGTGAGCACTTTTTCACGTTCGATAATTATCTGCTGCTCGCGGATGGGATCCGATTCGATGTTGTTGATTTCATCGGATTCGTTTTCGTCAGAGAGTACATCTCTGATTTTTTCCATGATTCCGCTGATATCAATGGTGCGTATACCCACTGTCGGTGTGGCGTACGCAGATGTCAGCGCTTCGGGAAGCGAGCCGTTACATGAAAACCATGAAACGGTAGAATCTGCGGCGATTCGGATCTGACAGTTAAACGACGCGATTTTTTCGATTACGAAGGCTTCCTTTGAAGTTACCTTAAAATCCGATCCGGTTGCGGAGATAACTGCGGAGCCACGGCTTATGTAACCGATTGTTGTGACATTTTTCGGAAGCGAATACGTTCGAATTTCGGAAACGTTCGCGGGAAAAGCCGCAGAAACAGGATTGAATACCTTGCTGCGGTCGTCGGTGCTTGTGAAGAAAAATTCTTCACGGTTGTTTTTTCGACTCATTGCTGTGTCCTCTTGTAAAAATGAGTTTTTATATTTTGTTTATTTAATTTTACCTATTAAATCACCAAAAGTCAATAAAATATAATAAAACAAAATAATTTTTGATAAATGTTAACTTTTGAAGCTGAAGTTAAAGTTTTTGTTAACATTGATTTTTGCTCCTTTGAGCTATTGACTTAATTTTCAAAGTATTATAAAATACTTGAAAATGATTTTAGGAAGGTAATTCGGATGGATTATATAAATAATATTAAATATTTTTTGCCGCAAAAAAACTTTTGGAAAATTGTCGGAGCTGTTATCGCCGTTATCGGCATACCGTTCTTTTTCATCGGACACGGCGGAACTATGATGGGATGTGTAATAATTGCGGTAGGCTTGTGTGTGTTTATTTTTGCGAAAGATTCACGCCCGTCGGACGAAGATATTGATAATGCTGTTGCAAAAAAAATAAAAAATGTTGATGAGTTTGCGCGACGCGGAATCGACATTCGCGAAAGACTCATCAAAGCATTCCCGCCGGTTATGTTCAGCGATTATGATTACGGTAACGACAGCAATGATGATGAAGAACTTAAAGTTCAGCGTGGTCAGGACAGAAAATATCGTTCGAACAAATATACTGCCGCGCAGATCATGTTTGCAACCGAAAAGTTACATATTTTTACGTATCGTTTCTGCCTCACAAAGGAAGCTGATGACGAAAAGTATTTTGAAGCGAAATATACGGATCTGCAAAATGCCGTTGTTGAAAGAGGATCGCGCAAATTCAGTGTCCCTAAAGGCAAGGGCTTTGATGAGGTTGAAATCGAATATAGCGCTATCGTTGTTCGAGATAACAACGGAGAAACAGTTTTTGAAACGCCCGTTCATGACGGCGCAGATGTTGACAAGACGGTTGATACGATAAACAGACTCATAAGTTCCAAAAAAGCAGAACTTGAAAAAATCAATTGAGTGTTAAAATAAAAACGAATAAATCAAACCCCCGACGTCGATAATGACGTCGGGGGTGATTTTTTGAAATTAAAAAATATGATTGAGTATCTATCGGCGTTTGCGTTCGGCGGAACTGTGTACGGAGCGGTTGAAACACTGTGGAGAGGGTATACACATCCGACTATGATTTTTGTCGGCGGACTTTGCTTTTTCGTTATGTATCGCATCAATCTGAAAGTCAGACCGAATGCGATACGTGCGGCATTTATCGGAGGTGCCGTTATAACGACGGCAGAGTTTTTGTTCGGATGTGCGCTGAATCTGTGGCTCGGACT
Organism: uncultured Lachnospiraceae bacterium; assembly: GCA_964586965.1. Classification (GTDB taxonomy): domain Bacteria; phylum Bacillota; class Clostridia; order Oscillospirales; family CAG-272; genus DTU064. The sequence goes on from CAZPJU010000002.1 coordinate 20,669, forward strand.
CGATGTATGGGATTACAGCGGATTTCGATTTAATCTTGCCGGACAAATATGCCTTTTGTATTCGTTTTTATGGATGCTCTTATCCGTTCCCGCATTTGCTCTTTGCGGTGTTTTTGAAAAAGCAAGTGCTTGCGTGAGGGAAATTTATTCGACTGATCCTTCATCTGCAACTTCCGATTCTTCGGATTCGGAAAATTCTTCGTTGTCACTGTAATACGGGTCGATCATGTATTCCTTTATTTTGGGATACGCAACGTATGTTTCGATAAGCATGAGTGTTGCGGGGACAATGATGAAAGGCAAAACAACGCCTATCGGAATATAAAGTCCGAACATGAAATAGTTGAAAGCGAGCACGATCAGGAAACCGAGCAGACCCATAAGGTTTCGCTTGATGCCGAGCAATGAGAATATGAGCGAATTTTTGAGTATTTTGAATATGGAAAGATCAAAGGTGATAAGGATGTGATACATGTAAAAACGCATCATGAAGAAAATAATGAACATCAAAATCGACATATAGAACATTATGTACATTGATGTTGATGTGAGATTGTTGAAGAAATATGAAATGTCATATCCGAGAAGGAGAAGTGCAGCAAGATCAAGAATTCCGAGGCAGAGACCTTGTTTGAAGTTCTTTTTGATCGCGTAGAAGAAGTCCTGCATCATGAAAACGGGTTCTTCTTTGAGCATATTTCGACAGATATAGGTTACTCCGACGTTGACAGGACCGAACGTGAAAAACAAAAGGGCAGTCAGTCCGAGAAATATCAGCGTCGTACCTGTGTTTGCCGATATCGGAACCTGTATTCCGAAGATGCCGTAAAGCGCCGCGGTGACGGGGGAATCCTTCATCATTTCAGCACCGTAAAGCGGAGCGAATGCCTGATAATACGGGGCGGAAGATTCGACGCCGAAGTAGCCGGCTTTATAAATAAAATAGAAAAATATCGGGAAATTTCCGAAGACCATCAGTAAGTTGACGCTGAGCAGACTTGACAGCTTACGCCAATAAAATTTGAAAAAATTCGCAACTCCGGGATTTTCGAGAATCTTCGGTTCGTCCTTGTCGACACCTTTTCCGTCAAGGTTGTAGCGATTAAACCAATTGAAGCCTTTTTTTTCTTTCTTTTCTTTTGCCATTTTTATACCTTTCTTTTATATGAAAGCGCTCGGTAGCAGAATTAAAAATTCAGCAACGATGAAGCATCCGAGAGCTGACAGGATTTTCAACAAAAAATTAAATGTTACCGAAAACGATACGTTGTCGGTATTTTTTCGTATGTTGTCGGTAAAGCGAAGCGAGAGGCGCGCGGATAATACGAAAAAAAGCACAGACGCCGATGATGAAACGAGGACAGTAACAGCGGAATATGTTCCGACGCTTGCGTTAAATACGGATGCGGCGCATACTGCACGAAAAAAAGTGTGCATCGAAACCGCTGCGTAGATAAGTCGCTTTCCGAAAATAACCGCGGGCGAAAAAAGCAAAAACAAAGTTAAATATAATTCGCCTGAACAAAGCTCGGATAATAACAATACGGCTCCGGAAAATGCGCGGTCAAAATGCAAACTTTCGGCAAAACTGACGGCAGAAGCGTTTATCGCTTCTGAAATTGTGCTCGGAAACAGCGGTATAAACACCGCAGATACGGCACACAACAGGCCTGACAAAGCGGCAATTATGATCCTCCAAGTATCGCTTAACGTGACGGATGAGACTTCCGTAACATCATCGGTCTGTGCGGTACCGCAATAGAGTTCTTTTTCCGTTATCATGTTCATATAAGCTGCCTCCGTTTTTGTGTTCGGTACATTATATGACAGCTCAGACAAACATATTACATCATACATAATATATTAGCACAAAACGATCGGAATAGCAATCGAATCAAAGAAAATTTACCTTTTGATTATTCCGTACTTGAAAAGATATACGCATAAGACTATAATATATGTAAATGTACGTAAAAGGACGGAAATAATATGGATATGTCGTTGGTGAAAAGAATCTTTTCATCAGTGCCGGAGCTTGAAACAAAACGGCTTATATTGAGAAAGCTTAAGCGCAGTGACGCCGATGATATGTACGAATATTCGAAAAATCCCGAAGTAACGCGATATTTGCTTTGGATGCCGCATCCGTCCGTTAAATATACAGCGAGGTATCTTGCATATCTTCAAGAGCGATATGCTGTCGGTAAATTTTATGATTGGGCGGTTGTAGATAAGGCTACCGGCAAAATGATCGGTACCTGTGGCTTTACCTGCTTTCACGAGGAGCACAACAGCGCCGAGTGCGGCTATGTCCTGAATCCGGATTGGTGGGGATGCGGAATCGCCGCGGAAGCACTCGGTGCCGTTATGAATTTCGGATTTATGACGCTCGGACTGCATCGTATTGAATGCAGATATATGCTTGGAAACGACAGAAGCCGTCGTGTGATGGAAAAGGTCGGTATGACTTACGAAGGCATGATGCGCGATTTGATGCTCGTCGGCAAAGAATATAAAACCGTCGGCGTTTGCGCTATCCTTGCGGACGAATACATCAAGCTTGCATACAAAAACAACTGAATTCACTCCCGGTGGTTAAGATACATATCGGAAAGTGTTACAAATTCGTACCCACGCTTTTGAAGCGTGGGTATTATTATTTCAAGTGCCTCGGCGGTGTGCGATTCTCCGCAAACATAATCGTGCATGAGGATGATGTCGCCGCCGCGGACATTATCGAGCACCTCACGTACGATCTCGTCACGGCTTCGGTGACACCAGTCAAGCGTGTCTATGCTCCATAAAGCAATAACATGATCGTCTGATTTTGCCGCAGAGATAACGTTTTCGTCGTATATTCCGCCGGGCGGTCGCAGAAAATGCGATTTACATTCCGATACGGTGAATATAGCATCGGCTGCACGCGAAAATTCAGCTCTGATCTCATCGACACTCATCCCCGATAAAAAAACGTGAGAATAAGTGTGATTTCCGACCTCATGTCCCGCCGCAATGACGCGAGCGGCGATATCGGGATGAAGCTCTGCGTTTTTGCCGATCATGAAAAACGTAGCCTTGACGTTGTAACGGTCAAGGATTTCGAGAATGCGGTCTGTCTTTTTTTCGTCGGGGCCGTCGTCAAAGGTGAGTGCGACGGTGTTTTCACCTGAGCCGCGGTAAATGTCACCGCCGATCCATTCCGCGCCGACGCATTCAAGCGAAAAGAGCGGAAAAAGCAACGCGGCGACTAAAAAACAAAAAATAATGCGTTTCATCTCGGCTGTATGCATACGGTAAGCTCGTCAAGTGAGCCGAAGCGGTAGCCGTCTTGCCTCAGCGTGTCGATCAGCGTTCCGAGAATGTCGGCGTTTGTTTTTGATGTCGGATGCAAAAGAAGCACGGCGCCGTTATGAATGTTGTCGAGAATGAGCTTCAATGCGCTTTCGGGGCTTGGTTGCTTGTTGTTGTCCCAATCCGCGTATGCAAAACTCCAAAAGATCGTTTTATAGCCGAGCTGTTCGCAAAATTCGAGGTTGCGTTCGCTGAACCTGCCTTCGGGCGGACGGTAATATTTAGGCATTTCATCGCCGGTCAGCTCACGATAACGCGATGCAAGCGCGTCAAGCTCGGATGCGAATTCGTTAAATTCGAGCACGGTAGACATATCGCGATGACGACAGGTGTGATTGCAGACAAGATTCCCTTCGTCATGCATACGAAGCACGAGTTCCGGATTGCGTACGATGAGATTCTCAAGTATGAAAAAAGCGCCGGTCGCATTTTTTTCTTTAAGTGTGTCAACTATGCGTTCAACATTACCGTTTTCGTATCCGGCGTCAAATGTTAAATATACGACCTTGTCGCTGTCTGCGGGATCGGTGTGAGTCTTGTCTGCATAATATCCTCCGTGAGCTTCAATAAACGACATATCGGCTTCAAGTCGCGGTTGAGTGTGATCCTTTGTTCGCATGACGTACCAGTTGTGTGCGTCTGTGTCGGAAGCGGCACTTGTACGAACAGCTGATGTAAACAGCATGATAACGGCACATGAAAGCGCCGTGAAAGATAAAAATAATCCGTTTTTATTCCTCATAAAAATTCTCCGTCGCCGCCGTTTGCGGCGTGAACAGTAAAAATTAAATCAATGTTGTGCATAAGGTTTTGCGTAAAGCGTTTTTAGGCAGATGAATACGTCTCGTAAGATACTAATTGCTTGCCTTTTGTCGTCAATATTATTTTTCGCATATAAAAAATAAAAAAACGATGAAAATATATGTAATATTTTTAAGTGGAATTTTCGGGAGAATTGTGATACAATGTAGAAAATCGCAGGAGGCACATACATGACGGTTAAGGCGATCATATCTGATCTTGACAGAACACTTCTTCATACGGATAAATCCGTTTCTAAACGTACGCTTAAAGTTCTTGAAGAATGTGAAAAAAGGGGAATACGCATATTTGCCGCGACGGCAAGACCGACAAGAAATGTGACGAAATACGATCAAATGATTGATTTTGATGCATTTTCCGCTTTGAACGGAGCGGCTGTTTTGCTTCCGGACAGCAGTACGGAATGTCCTATCTCGCGAGAAAGCGCATACAATATAACGTCAAGACTGATGCAAATCCCGAACAGCATAATTTCAATGGAGACCTCGGACGGTTTTTTTGCCAATGCGGATATTCCGATGTGGAATCCGATAATATACGGCGGTTTTCCCGAACTTCCGACAAAAGGGAAAATATATAAGATATTAATAAGTTCTCGTTCGGCTGATATTTTTAATGAGGTAGAGTCGCTTTTGACCGATGATACCTATTGTACTGTGGCAAATGGGGACATAATTCAGATTATGAGCAAAAAAGCAACGAAACTTAACGGAATCCTAACAATGCTTGACAGTTTCGGCATAAGCGTCGATGAAACGGTTTATTTCGGAGACGATCATGATGACGTTGAACCGATTCGAGAGTGTGGGATCGGAGTTGCGGTTGCAAACGCGATACCCGATGTTATATCTGCCGCCGATTTCGTGACTTCTTCGAATGATGATGACGGCGTTGCGGAATATATTGAAAAATTTATACTGTAAAGACAAAGGCAGTGAAAAACTCTTTTACGAGTTTTTCACTGCCTTTCGTTTTTGCGCGAAATTTAATTGGAACGCAGAAAAATGAAATTTGTTACCCAATATTTTGTATATGCATAAAGATCATCCAATGTTTTCAGCGAGTATCCTCTGCAATATTTAACGTATTCGCAAAGAAGTCCCTCCAAAAATATTTCAAGGTCAAGTTCGATGTGAGTTTTGTTTTTTATGCGACTGTCTTGATGGCAAAGTTCGAGCAATTTGCCCGAAGCGATGGCGGTTAATTTTTTTGCGGCAAACAAAAAATCGTTTGAGCGACAGAGCAAACGGTAATTTTCATTGTTTTTACGTATGAATTCAAATATGGAATCAATGAAATGCATTATGTCGCGCGATTCGAGTAAACGAGCATTATCGAAGAACGTGTCTATCATTTCGTTTTCGTAATCTTCAGCAACGCCGTAGATGTCATCGTAATGAGAATAAAAGGTTCCTCTGCTTATATCGGCACGCTGGCAAAGTTCGCTTACTGAAATTTTTCCGAGTTCTTTCTTTTCCGAAAGCATTTCCGCAAATATTTTTTTTATGAGGCGTCTCGTTTTTCTTGATGAATTATTCAAATTTTGTGCTTTCATCGTCTCCTCCAAGCTGAATATATACAATATTTTCAACATTGTTAAAATTTGAACAATGATGAAAAAGCTGTTCTTTGATATTTTTTTCGATGGTATTATAATACAACACAGTTCAAATGTCAACAGTGTCAAAAAAGAAAGGATGAATAAAAATGGCAAATAAGAAAGCTTATCCTTCAACAGATGCCAATATTATAGAAACATCACATTTGACCAAAGATTATGGATTCGGCAGAGGAGTTTTCGATGTAAGCATTCATGTTGATAAGGGTGAAGTGTTTGGTTTTTTGGGACCGAACGGAGCGGGAAAATCAACGACAATCAGACATTTGATGGGATTTTCAAAGCCTGATTCGGGAAGCACGAAAATATTCGGAGAAGAAACTTTCGATAATTATTCCAAGGTACTAAACAGAGTCGGATATATTCCGGGCGAGATAGCTCTGCCGTCGGGACTTACCGGTTGGCAGTTTATTCGAATGATGCAGGATATGCAAAAGATTCGAAATGAACAGCGATTGAATGAAATGCTCGATATGTTCGAATTGCAGGATAATGTGTTGCGTGGTGAAACAAAACGCATGAGCCTCGGAGTTAAGCGAAAGCTTGCTATTGTAACGGCATTTATGTCTGATCCCGATGTGCTTATTTTGGATGAACCGACAAGCGGACTTGATCCGGTCATGCAGGAAGTTTTTATACAGTTTATTCATGCGGAAAAAGCTCGCGGAAGGACTATATTGCTTTCCAGCCACATATTTTCGGAGATAGATTCGACTTGCGATCGTATTGCGATCATAAAGGACGGTAAGATAGTATCCGAATTTGTCGCAGACGATTTGAAGCACGCGTCACGTAAATATTATACGGTTGTTTTCAAAAATGTATCCGAAAAAAACAAACTAAAACTTGAAGGCGAAAGAATCGGTACTTTTTCGTTGATCAACGAAGATGAATACAGCGTGTATATTTCGGTGGAAGATAAAGATCTGAATGAGCTGATTTCGTTGCTTTCATCGCTTGAGGTTGTTTCGTTCAGTAACAGAAAGGAGACCTTGGAGGATTATTTTATGAAATTCTACAAGGAGGACAAAGATTTCGGAGGCGCTATTAAATGAATGTAATTGAAACCAAAGCTTTGACAAAGGATTACGGAGACGGACGCGGAATATTCGAGCTTGATCTTTCTGTTGCGGAAGGCGAAATGGTCGGATTTGTCGGGACGAACGGAAGCGGAAAAACAACAACAATACGTCATATTATGGGCTTTTTGAAGCCAACTTCGGGCAGCGTATCGGTAAACGGACTTTCTTCTTGGGAGCATTCAAGCGAGATTGTAAAGCAAATAGGTTATGTTCCGGGCGAGATCGCGTTTCCCGATCTGAAAACGGGAATTGATTTTCTGAAATGTCAGGCTGACTTTTTGGGACTTCGTGATATGAGCTATGCCAATGAGCTTATTGAACGCCTTCAGCTTGATCCGAGGGCAAATCTGAAACGAATGAGCAAAGGAATGAAGCAAAAAACAGCGCTTGTTGCCGCACTGATGAACGATGCTCCCATTATCATTCTTGATGAACCCACAACAGGGCTTGATCCGCTTATGAGAGCAACTTTTTTAGACATCATCAATGCGGAACACGCTAAGGGAAAAACAATATTTATGAGCAGTCACAGCTTTGAGGAACTCGAAAAGACATGCGACAAGGTTGCTCTTATAAATAACGGTCATATTGTAGATGTTTGTGATATGAACGACATACGTAATCGTCCTGTGAAGGAATTTAAGATCGAGTTTTACAGCAAGGAAGATTACGCGAGATTCCTTAATGAGAAGTACGAAAAAATACGTTTGCAGGATCAGTATAATCAGGCAACGATACGTATAACCGCCGATGAAACTGCGGCTCTTTTGAGTGTTTTGAAAAACTATGAAGTGAAATTTATTTCCGAGCTTCCGTATACTTTGGAAATGCATTTCAAAAATATTTTGCTTTCAAACAAGTAAGAAAGGTTAAAACGGTAAGATAAAATGTTCAGTAAAGCGTTATTTAAGCAATCGTGTAAGGCAAACGGAACCATGTGGGCGATAATTACATTTGCGGTTTGTTTTATGCTTGCGTGTGTTATGTTGATCTCCGGAAACGGTAATATAGGAGAAGTAAAAAATTCAATACAGGATACGATAATAACAAAAGAAATAGATGCACAGCTCGAAAAACGTGCGCTTTCATATTATATAAACGCAAATGATGGATTAAGCGAGTTCGACGAAATTTTTGCCGCAGATGCGACAGAAACGTTATCATATCTTGTATGGTGCAGTCAAATGCCGGTTCAAAGCGATTATACAGATGTCGCTGTTTATTCCGCTGCGGTTGATGCTTGGATGAGCATGATGCCGGAAATGAAAACTGATGCGGGAAAGCAGTATGCGACAAGTGTAAGCGAATGGATGCAGAGTGAGCCGAGCGCAGATTCGTTTTCGTTTGTCGAGGAATATGCCTCTGCTGTTCAAGCATGGTATGAACAATCTCCCGCTACGCAGGAAAATGCGATTATAGCCGCATATTCTGCCGCCGCAGAGGAATTGCAAAAACATATAGAAGAAAAAGCCGCCGACAGCGGATACCAAAGCGATTCTTCCGAAGCGCAGGAAATGCTCGGAAGCGTTATGTATACACTCAATCCAAACGGACTTTTCAATGACTTTTATACGGAAAACAGTGAGGCTGTGCCGAACGATTATGATATTATGTCGCTTATCACGCACATAAGTGCAGGGGATGCTGAAGAATATATAAATTCCGATGAGCGAATTTCATATCGCGAAAAAAGAGCTCAAAACGGTTCTTCGGTGTTCATTGCGGGTAACATGACAAAAAGCGAAGCTGTCGATACATTGATGTCGGCACTTTCCGATTACGGTGTAACGAAAGAAAAATACGATTCTTTCGGGTATAACTATACTTCGATTAAGCACATGGCGAATACCGCTGTCGTAACATATCAGGGCAGACTCGAATACGAGATCAATGAGCTGAAAGAGCAGTATGAGGAAGGGAAAATCTCAGACGAAGAAGCGTTACTTGAGGCGATTTCAAACAAAAAAGAAGCTTTGGCGGATGATGTTTCCGTAAGCTTCCTTTCAACATTGCCGGATGCTGTTTCCGATGCACTTGAGGAAATCGGACAGGCGGATCTCTATACGCTGATCGTGGGATCGATTTTTTATAAACTTGCAGGATTGCTCTTGCCGATCATTTATATGATTATGGCGTCAAATAACCTTGTTTCCGGTCAAGTAGACAGCGGATCCATGGCGTATGTGCTTTCAACATCGACAAAGCGAAGCACCGTTGTATTTACGCAGGCTGTGTATCTTATAGGTTCGCTGTTTGCGATGTTCTCACTGACAACGGCTACGGGATGCGTTTGCCTGACTCTTGTTACAGAGGAGGTAGAGCTTACTTACGGTAATTTGATCATTTTGAATATAGGCGCATTCCTTGTCCTTTTTGCGCTTTCGGGACTGTGCTTCTTCACATCATGTGTATTTGACAGAAGCAAACGTTCAATGGCTATCGGCGGTGGATTGTCTATATTCGCTTTGGTTGCGGCAATGCTCGGACTTTTCGGAAGCCCCGTTATTCCGTCTGTCGTAAGACTTGAAGCGTTGAATAATTTCAACTACGCTACGATAATTTCGTTGTTTGACGTAATTTCCGTGATGGACGGAACGAATGCGTTTATCGGAAAATTTGTGATTCTCGGCGTCTTGGGCATACTCGGATATATTGCCGGTTCTGTTCGTTTCACAAAAAAGGATCTTCCGCTGTAAGGCATGCTTCGGAGGAATGTGAAAATGTTTGAATTTGCAAAGCTGTACAGTGCATTTGAACGGTTGGACTCCGCGGAAAAAGCTTTGCTTTTGACAGAAAAATCGGCAGAACTTTTGGAAACGCTTAGAGGTGTTACGATAGCGGATACCGATGCCGTGACAGTGCTTGCGGGATTTATTGTCGGTTCGTTTACATTTGACGGAAAAATAAAGGAAACCGAGTATCTTATGATCTATCCGACGCTTGCAAATGTGTTCGGAGATGATTTTGATTTTGCATCAATAAAGGAAAAATACCGTTTTTCATCGGAAGGAAAAAAAGCGATTGCGGATTATACCGAAAAAATGCTGAGCTTGCTTAATTTGATGAACAGCGATATGCGACGGAATATAATTATGCTTTGCCTGTGCATCGTTTCCGTTGACGGTAAGGTGTCGTTAAAGGAAAAATATCATATCAGACGGCTTTGCGACGCATAAAAGACGTGATATTAAACGTTTATCTAAAATCTGTTGTGTCGATTGTCAGATCACAGTTTTCCGCTGTGCCGAATTCGGTAAAATAACGCTCCTCGGCAGGAATCCATTGTTCTTTGAAGGCTTTGATCTTGTCGGGAGAGCGTTTTTCCAAACGTTTTAACTGAAGCTCAGGGGTGACTGTAACAAAAACGGAAATTCCGTCGATCTTGAGACTCGGATGAAGCGAATACGAGCCTTCAACTATCAAAAACGGATCGCGATCAACGTGAATTTGATTTGTTATAGCTTGCTTAGTGCAATCAAATGCATTATAAAAATCAACTTTTTTCGATAAAATGTCGTTGATTTCTCTGTTCATACGCTCAAAATCAAGTGGCAAATCGCTTCCGCGCGGCGGATAAAAATCGTCCGCGTGGACTATTCCGCAACCATATATACGGTGAAGTGTGTCTGCAAGGGTTGACTTGCCGGCGCCGCAACGTCCGTCTATTTTGAGCGTAAAAAAACGCTCATTGGCGGAAATTCTTCGGTCTATTTCCGTAAGCAGAGGTAAAATAGGTGCAAACGAAGCGTGTATGACTCTGTAAGCGGGGCGATACATCGCATTATAGTAAATGGAATGATGTACGGCACCGGCACCGGATTCGAAATATTTTTTCAAATATTCGGAATATTCATAACGTGAAAACGGAGCGTATTTTTCGTCTATCAATGAGTATACTTCGGACAACTTTGATTCAAATGAGTTAGCGTTTCCCGAAAACATTTCCGCGCTCATCGTAAATATACGTGTTAAAGTCTTGACGGAAAGGTCGGCGGGCAACGATGCAAGATTAATGCGGCACGCATCGCCCCCTATTGATTCGACGGTAGGAAGGCTTTCATCGCGCATGGTGTCTTCAAGTTCCGCTTTGAGACGTTCGAATGCATAATTTTCGTTTGTGATCAAATGTCCCGGACCGAATTCGCTTTGATATATGAGCTTTACGGTGTCTTGCGGAGTCATTTTGCGGTAGCGCAGAAAATGCGTTTTAAGTGCGTCTGTTATTTGATGTTTCATTTTTCCCCCATGTCACGTAATGCAACAGAAACAAATATAGAATTTTCATGCTAATTTCAGTGAACGGATGCATTTTGAAGCAAAATTCCGTTGTCTCTGATTTCGATAATGCCGTAAAGTCCGTTTTTGGCTGCTCCGGGATTGAACAAATAAACGGCGCTTTCGCCGTCATCGCCCGGAATGTAGGTTTCGAGCGGAGTATGCGTGTGACCGAAAATAACTATGTCTGCGCCACGTGCACGAGCGTGTGCGATCAGCATTGAAAGCGAAAGCTTGACAGCCAAACGGTGACCGTGTGTAAGCAAAAGTTTATGTTTACCGACTGTGATAATCTCCTCTTCGGCAAGCTCGGCTGAGTTGAAAATGGATCGCGGACTGTCACAGTTACCTCGAACGGCGCGAAAATCGACAGTGGGATATTCCGTGGAGGAAATCATAAACGAATGTGCTCCGTCTCCGGCGTGCAGAGCAAGGTCAGCTGTTCTGCCATGAAGCTCAAGAGCACGTTTTATTGTGCGGTCTGAGCCGTGAGAATCCGAAAAAACAAGTATTTTCATAAGAGCGGAACTCCTTTTTGTTTGGTGCATATACTTTTATTGACCGCTCGAATTTGAGCGGAATAACGATGAAAAGCGAGGTTGGAAAATGAAAATAGATAAAGCAACGGTAGATAAGCTTTTGAAACAAAGCGACGATCAGCTTTGGCGTACAGTTCAGATGATAGCAACTGCGGGAGGACTTAACCTTTCCGGTGTTGCACGTCCGAAGGATCTGTCAAAGCTTCGCTCGGCTCTCGCCGGCTTGACGGACGGCGATATCAAGCGTGCAACGGAGATCATTGAATCATATAAAAGAAACGGGAAATGACCGGAACTGAAACAAGAGGAGCTATCGGCGGTCTTTTAGGCGGTGTAAGCGAGCTTTTGAAGAACAAGGCAGTCCTTGAGGCTGTCATAGCCGGTGTGGGAGCGTTTTCGGCAGCGAATAAGGTCAAAAACAAAAAAACAAATTCAGACGGATTCGATTTTTCCGGAATTCTCGACATGATCCCGCAGATGATGCCGCTTTTGGGACTTTTGACACAAAGTGAAGGCGGTATTTTCGGCACATCGAGTCCTGCACGTGAGGAAGCGGTTACGCTTCCCGCGTTTGCGGAAACGGACAGTGATAGCGAAACTGATGAACATCTTGAAGATGAAACTTTGTCTGTGAACGATCAGGTCGATCACGAGGCGAGCGAACCCGTCTCAAACTATAATATTTCTTACGGAAGCAAAAAGGAGAACAGAGAAAATCTTTTGCTTGCGCTGCGTCCGTTTTTGTCGGAGTCGCGTGCTGCCGCCGCCGATGCTATTATACAGGTGAACCGTATTTCGGGATTTTTAGGCTGAAGGAGAGGGATGACTATGTATATCAGCGGTCAACGTGATACGGGGCGTCGCAGGACGGAAGAAATAAAAATTCCGGAGCAATATTCGGGTAATGCGTTCCCCACGGATACAGAGGCACTTGCGATTGCAGAGGAAGCGTTCAGACGCGGATATGTTTTCGACAATGCAGAAAGTCGTGAAACGGTTGAGGACGGAATCGTCGAAAATGTTGAAAATACTGATAATGTCGAAAAATCCGCTGCAAACACAGATGCCGATTTCACGGATAAAATCGAAGTCAAAGAGACGATGGGAGACGCAGTTGCGGTACATAAACGGCAGGGCGGTTTGCCCGGCATTCTTGATAGGCTGACTACGGAAAATATTATTCTTATAGCTTTGATATTGATCCTTTGGGACAGCAAAGCGGACGATGAGCTTCTGTTAATGCTTGTCATTCTCTTTTTCTGCTGAAAAAGGAAAAAGAGAAACTGAAATTGCGGCATTTTGCGCGGTGGATGACTTTGCTTTGAGATATACCGGATAATAATCGCGGCATTTGACGTATAGCGTAAAGCTGACACGTCCGGTGTCGCGATTGTTTTCGTATGAAAACAAATATCCCGAAGCACGAGACAGCGTTTCTGCAAATATTATGTCAACGTAATGTATGCCGTACATACGTATCGGTTCGTCAAAGCGAGCTTCGTCTGCCGTGACAGAAACATTAACGGTGACAGCATCGCTTCTGTCGTCGATGTTCAAATTAATATCTTGATTGCACGAGACAAAGGATGCTGCGGAAAGCATGGCGCAAAGTGTCAGATAAAAGCCGTAAGGTTCAGCGTAAATAACGCTTTTTTCGGTTATTCCGACTTCTGTTGTATGTATTGTTCCGTAGACGGGAAGAAAATTCGGCAGAACGTGTGTGTAAAACGAATCGAGCAGAGATTTGAGATCGAATAAATCAAGATGACGTATAAGCTCAAATGATGTATTTTGCGATGAAAGAGTTTCGTAAAGTTCGGTAAAGCGACGCTTAGACAACGCACTGTTTGACAGTGCGGACGAAAATTCTTTCGCAACATTTTCGTATGAAACGGAAGGAATTGCGGATGAGGCAGACCTGCGTATGAAAATTTGACGTGTTCCGTCCGAGACTTCCTTGGTCAGATCAAATATTAGTTCCGCATCTTTCAGAACGGATGACTTGACAGAAAAAGAGCTTACCGCGGATCCGAGAGAGCGCTTGTATAAATTTAACTCGTCTTCGTTGAACAGTGATTCAATGGAATTGCCGAAAGAAAGAGCGGCGCAGATATTGTGCGCCGCTTCATTGCAGTAGATTATTGTACCGTTTTTATCGGTTATGATAAGCGGAGTTTTTGAAATCATATTTTTATTCCGATTGTAAAGTTGATTCTTCGGATGTGCTTTCATTCGAAGTTTCCGGTGATGAGGTTTCGGGGGTATCTGTTTCCGTTTCTGTTTCCGTGTTCGGAGAAGTTTCGGATTCTGTTGTTTCAGGCTCCGTAGTCTCAGGGGGGACGGGTTCGGAATCTTCCGGAGAAACAGTTTCCGTTACGGGCACTGTTTCGGTTGTTTCAGGCTTTGTTGTTTCGGGTTTTGCTGTTCCCGTATTAGTCGGGCGACTCGGACTTGTCGTTTGCGAATCCGAGTCTAAATCTGATTTTGAGTCACTCGTATCCGGACTTATCGGAGCAAATGCAGATTTTGCCGTTGATGCGACGTAAAAATCGAGCACGCCTTTGGAATACAAGGCGTCGATAGCTTCGCTTAATGTGTATGTATATGTACCGTCAAGTACAAAACGCAGACCGTAAAGGGAAATGCTGCCTTTTGCATCGGACAGGATCTTTTCGATTTGACCGTATATTTGTGAAATAACGATCGTTTCAACTGTTTCGGTTGTGTTCCCGTTTTCGTCTGTCGTATAAACAGGATCTTTTGTGACGGAATAAGTCCAATCAAGGTCGGAGGTGTCTATGGCGAGAAAGCTGATTTCAGCTGATATTTTTTCAAGCGCCTGTGCCGTTTGATCTGCAAAATATATTTCCGGGGCAAATGCGAATCCGATTTTTATTTCGGGCGATGACGATTTCAGCTTTTCGATAAATGTCATAATTTCGCTTAATATTTCGTCCGAATCAAGTTCTGTTTTGAAACCCGAAACGAGAACTTCATCCGCACCGAGCGAATATGCTTCCGATATTATTGCCGTATCAAAAAGATATGAAGCCTCGGTTAGTACCGGATCTTCCGTTTCCGGAGCAGAAAGTTTGTAATATGCCGTTACTGTCGGTTCTATGCCGTATTCCGCGCCGATAGACTTAATAATCTCGATTGTTTTGGTCAAAGATGGGAGTTCTGTATCTGGAGAAATATACGAAAGAGCTGACGCGGCGGGAAAATAATATAAAAGCGAGCCGTTTTTTTCGATCGGAAGCGTGACAGAATCAAATCCCGAAGCAAACAGATTGCGAAGTTCATTTTCAAGAACATTATTGTCCGAACCGTACGAAATGTCGAGACATCCGGAGCGGATGTGACCGTCTGCGTGGTCTATTGACGAAACACCCGAACTTGTTTTTGTGGTATCTTCCTCTGTTTTAGTGGAAGTGTCGAGTATTGAGGGACGGTTTTGATCTGCTTTTTCTTTAAGATAATTTCCGAGGGCAACTGTTCCCACAATACAAACGATTACAAAAATAACGACAAAGAGAACCGTTGCGTTGAGCTTTGTTCCGGCGATATATTTGCTGTGACGTCTCGGAACGCGACGTTTCGGGAATTTCACTTGACGTCTGTATGCTCCCATAATGTTCTCCTTTCGTTAGATAAAGCGGTTTTACGAATTATTATTTTGCGAAGTTAGCAAGAGAAGAAATAAGCTCCGAATTTGTTTCCGAAACGGTCAGCTTTGCCATTTTAACCTCAACCGCCTCCTGATACTTCCATGTCAAATACGATTCTTTAAGATCGTCAAAGTGTTCCTTTACGTAAGAAGCATCGACTTCGCAACGTTGGATTATGTGATATCCCACATTTGACTCGACAATGCCGCTTGTTTCGCCTATTTCAAGGGCAAAAGCGGCTTTTTCAAATTCTTCGATAAGCTCATTGTGCGTGAAGTAATAGCCGGTAGGATTGATTATCATTTCCGTGTCCTCGCCGTATTTTGCGACTAACGTATCAAAATCCATGCCGAGCGATACGGCGTTGAGCGCTTCTTTTGCTTTTGCAAGATTTGCTGATATATCCTCACCGACATCGTTTTTGATAAGTATCTGTTTCGCGCGGCAGAATACATCTTTGTCCTTGATTGCGGCAAGGACTGTTTCGTCATCTGTTTTTATTGCGCCAGAAGCGATAAGCTTATCGTTCAGTTCCTTATCACATTCAAAGCGACGCAAAATAAAACGAAAAACGCTGTCCGTCATGTATGCGCCTTCAAGAGAATTGATATATTCTTTCTTTCCGCCGAATTCGTTTTTTATGTAGTCGTCGATCGTTTCTTCAACTATCTTGTCTATTTCCGAGCCGTATGGATCTATGCCGTATTCTTCGCAAAGTTCAAATGTCGCGTAGCAACGAAGCACAGCCGAAACTGTTTTTTCCTTTATTGTTTCATATATTTTAACCGAATCAACGCTGTCGTTTTCCCAATAATTTTCGTCGCCACCGTCATATTCACGCTTGTAATTCATGAAAAAATATCTGTAAACTTCAAACGGCACTTCATAGCTGCCGATTTTAAGGACGATAGTTGCTTCTTCTTCGGTGCTCTCCGGAATGGATGTACATGAAAAAAGAGCGGAGGTCAAAATGAAAAATGCGATCAAGACGATCAACGATTTGCGAAAATGATTCATAAATTAGAGCAGTAACCTTTCAAAATATATCGTATGTACATTGATACAAGTTTAACTATAAACTATAATTATGTCAATTGTATGAACGCTTTTTTCGATGAATATAAAGATGTGAAAAAATATTTTTTGAAAATTGAAAACTTTGAGAAAAGTAAAAACTTTTCCGCAATAATGTTACGTGCCTTGAAAATGCTCAAAGCGTGTGATATACTTTGTTTATACATGATTTTTGATAAACGTGTGAGGTGTGTATGGCGTTTGACAGAGAAAAGGTTACGCTCGGAGATATAATTGATGAGTTTAAGCTTGAAACGATATATCTTCCCGAAGACGGACGCGACCGAGAGATCGTGATCGCAGAGGTTAACAGACCGGGGCTTGCCTTTGCGGGGTATTTCAAAAAGTTCGAGCCTGCCAGAATTCAGCTTGTCGGCATAGTCGAGCAGACGTATCTTAACGATCTT
Source organism: uncultured Lachnospiraceae bacterium (assembly GCA_964586965.1). GTDB lineage: Bacteria > Bacillota > Clostridia > Oscillospirales > CAG-272 > DTU064. Next base: position 37,505 of record CAZPJU010000002.1, read on the forward strand.
GATCCGGAGCAGAGAAAAAACGTGCTCTATGAATTTTTCAGCAAGCATCCTGTTGCAACAGTGCTGACGACCGGTGCTCGTGCAACGGAAGAAATGATCGAGATCGCTTCGTATTTTGACGCTCCGTTACTTATGACGGACTCGCTTACGAGCAATTTCATGTCTGCGCTTATCGCATCTCTTAATTTAAGGCTTGCACCGAGAATAACCATGCATGGTGTGCTTGTCGAAGTTTACGGAGAGGGAATACTCATACTCGGAGACAGCGGCATAGGTAAAAGCGAAACTGCAATCGAGCTTGTTAAGCGCGGTCACAGACTTATTGCGGATGATGCTGTTATAGTCAAGCGCGTTTCGGCAGTATCGCTTGTGGGAACGTCGCCGGAACTGATCAAATATTATGTTGAGCTTCGCGGTATAGGCATCGTTGATGTCAGAAGAATATTCGGTATGGGTTCTGTAAAGCAGTCCGAAAAAGTGAATATGGTGATCAAGCTTGAAAATTGGGACAAAGATAAGCTTTATGACCGTTTCGGACTTGAAACGGAATACACCGAGATTCTCGGAATAAAAGTGCCGACGACAACGATCCCGGTTCATCACGGACGAAATCTTGCCGTAATAATCGAGATTGCGGCGATGAATAACCGTCAGAAAAAGATGGGGTATAACACGCCGGAAGAATTTAATCAAAAGCTTATTGAGCTCTATGGCGTCGATCCTGCGATCGGCGGTATTAAGGGTTGATAAAATAAAAATCACAGAGTAGACGTGTGCGCGTAAAGTGCTGTCGGGACGGGGAGTTGTCCGACGGACGAAGAATTTTTCGCGGTGTGCGCGTCGCATCCCGCTGTTGCATAAGAGACTGTATAATATCTCCGACTGCAATGACGAAATTGTTGCATTTGGAGGTATTATAATGCAAAAACAAAATCGTACAAAATCAAACGCATCTAAAACGGCGGTGCTTGCCATGTTAACGGCAGTATCCGTAGTACTCGGAATTATTTGCAAAAATCTGTTCACGGTCGGACTGTGGTATAGATTTACGCTTGAAAATCTCGGCGTTATATTTGCCGGAATATTTTTCGGGCCGACGGCGGGCGCGCTTGTGGGATTTGCGTCCGATATTATAAGTTGTCTGATCTCGACAAATCCGGCGGTGAATCCCATCATCAGCCTCGGAGCGATATCGGTCGGTGCGGCTTCCGGAATTGTATCACGTTTTATTATTAAAGAACATTCCACAAAGCAATTTGCCGTAGCCGCGGCTTCGGCTCATATTATCGGTCAGGTAACAATAAAATCAATAGCTAAGATCGTGTATTTTTCAATGCCTTGGTTCGGCGTGCTCATTGCGCTGCTTTTCAGCGCCGTTGCGTGCTTTATTGAGGTTGTTGTCATACGTTTGCTTTGGAAAAATCGCGATATAAATAAATTAATAACCGGGATGACATCAAAATGACATATACCGAGGCAGTACAATACATACATTCAGTTACATGGAAGGGCAGTGTTCCGGGACTTTCGCGTATTACGGAGCTTTGCGAAAGTATCGGAAATCCGCAGGATTCGCTTTCGTTTGTTCATATAGCGGGAACAAACGGAAAGGGGTCCTTTTGCAGTATGCTTTCATCTGTTTTAACAGAGGCGGGATATACTGTCGGACTTTTTACGTCTCCTTTTGTGAAAGAGTTTAACGAACGTTTTCAAGTTAACGGAAAAAATATATCCGATGACGAGCTTGCGGAGGTGACAGCATTTGTCAAGCCTTATGCGGACAAAATGCTTGATTCACCTACGGAATTTGAGCTTATTACCGCAATCGCATTCGAATATTTCAAACGCAAAAAATGCGATATTGTCGTGCTTGAGGTCGGTATGGGCGGCAGACTCGATTCTACTAATATAATCAAAACTCCCGTGCTGTCCGTTATAACGGAAATCTCACTCGATCATACATCATTCCTCGGTTCAACGGTTGAGGCTATCGCACGTGAAAAATCGGGGATCATAAAAAAAGGAATTCCCGTACTTTTTTCGGGAACGGACGAAGTTGCGTCAAAAACAGTGTCGGATGAAGCTGAAAAGCATTTGTCGAGCTGCTCTTTAGTTGATTATTCGACGCTTTGCGTAAAAAAATCCGATATTCACGGCAGTACGTTTGATTTTAACGGAAGTAAAGATTATCGCATTTCTCTCGCGGGCGAATATCAGCCGAGAAATGCCGCCGCTGTAATTTCCGCTGTTGAAATTTTGCGAAATTCAGGTTTTGAGATAAGCGATTTTGCGCTTCGTTCGGGTCTTGAAAAAACAAAATGGCACGCGCGTTTTGAGCTTTTGCATGAAAGTCCCGTTATAATCTATGACGGAGGACATAATCCGGACGGAGTTAAGGTTACATTCAAAAGCGCGAAACTTTATTTTCATGAAAAGCCGATACTTCTTACCGGAATTATGGCGGATAAAAATTATAAAGAGGTGGCGGATATCGCCTCCGAATATGCTTACCGTGTTTATACGGTAAAGCCGAACGTTCCGCGAGCTCTCGATGCTCAAAGTTATGCGGACGTTTATTCTGAACGCGGAGTTCCCGCTTTTGCGACAGATTCCGTGGAGCAGGGCGTTAATGCCGCTGTTGCAGCTGCTTCTGCGGAGCATAGACCGTTGCTTATATTCGGTTCGCTTTATATGTATGCCGATGTTTCTGCGGCAGTTGAAAAATTTTTTTCCGAAACGGAGGAAAAATATGATAAATAAATTGCGTGTTACGGCAATTTTGCTTGTTTTTGCCGTTGCACTTTCGTTAACTGCGTGTTCCGGTGAGGAAGGTACGCTGTATAACGATATTATGACAATGCTCGGATTTGATATGAATGATTATGAAAACGAAGCTGCCGTGAATTTTTTGGATGACGGAGATGAGGTGTACGAAAAAATCCGCGGTATTGTTTCGATATTGATATATGACAGCGTACATATATCGACTTTTGAAACGACAAGGGAAGCCGCTGCCGGAAATATTGACGCAATACTGAATTATATGCTCAAATCAAGCTATTCCGCGTACAGCGGAAATGCAGAGCTTTTGAAAGAGGCGGAAGAAGCTTACCCGCAGTATCATATAACGACTTTGATCCCGAAAGAGGATTTCGAAAGTTATGTTTATCGTTACTTCGGAGGCGATTCGAGTGTACAGCATTCATCAAGCGCAAGATTTACATTTTTGTCAAAGGTGAATGCGTACACAACAACCGGTCAGCCCGCAGATTCAAATGTAGTTGTAAGCGTGACAAGTTGTGTTGAGACAACGCATACTTACCGCGCCGAGATAACGCTGTCCCAAAACGATGAGTCGGTTG
>CAZPJU010000003.1:0-32548 GCA_964586965.1 uncultured Lachnospiraceae bacterium
GCTCGGTAAATGTCTCGAAATCCTTCGTGTACGAAACAAAAATGCGCTGTTTATGGTGTTCGTCGCCCTCAAGCTTGGTCATGGATGCCCAGAACACCATGATCGCATCTTTTTCCTCATCGTAAATACATTCGGGCGCCCAAACGCATCCGGCACCCGGAATTCCGACAGTGTACGAAGTCGGTTCTTCCCAATTTACAAGATCGTTGCTTCGCCAAACGATTATATCTCTGCTGCCTTCATACTGAGCAACACCCCATCCCTTGCCATTGGCGATTCTCAAATCCGTCGCAATCAGAAAAAATTTGAAGCCTCCGTCCTTATAAAAAGGATTGCGAATGATAAACGGGTCACGCACGCCCTTTTCTCCGATTTTCGACCAAAGCATCGGCTCGCCGCCGTTCAAATCATTCCAATGCAACCCGTCTCGGCTGATCGAGAAGTATATCTGCTCTCCCGTAGGATGCTCTCCCGTAAAATGTACAAACAAGTAACCTTTGAAATCGCTCATTTCAGTTATTCACCTTTCGTTTTTGAAATTTAAGTTCAGTTAAGCTTTCCATCGCGCTCAAGCAAATCGAGAAGCGCTTCACAACCGGACTTTACGTCACGATATGTTACTTCAAAATTGCCCGTATACCAAGGGTCGGCAACATCTCCGCCCTTTCCGGTATAATCCATAAGCTTTCTGACTTTGCCGTCCGGGTCTCCGCCGAGCATATAGCGCATATTTCTTATGTTAGAGCTGTCCATGCCGATAAAAAGATCGTATTTGTCATAATCGTCAAGCGTAAGCCTAACGGCACGTCTGTTCCCGCAAGCAACACCGTGTCGCTCAAGTTCCGCTCTTGCAGGCGGATAAACGGGATTGCCGATTCCGTTCGGAATTTCATCCGACGAAGTCGCAGACGAAGCAATAACAAGTTTATCCGATATACCGCGTTTTTCCGCAAGATCGCGCAAAACGAATTCCGCCATCGGACTTCGACAAATATTTCCGAGGCAAACAAACATTATTCGTATCATTTACAGTTTCCTTTTTCGTAATATTTCCACACGCAAATCGGACTTTGTCAAACCGTGCTTTTTAAGTATAACACATTTGCAAAGCCATATCAACCGATATTTTGAGAAAAATCAAACAGGCAGGAGAAGTATGTTATTGCCCGCGCCAACGGAATAATCGCAGTATTCTTCTCTTTATTCTATCTGCCATAAATATTTTCGGTTGAGCAAATAAGCTTTCACATTCTTCAATACGCCCATCCCTTATTTTGTTCAATGCTTCTTCTCTTTTGGGATTTGCCTTAGACGACTCCAACATTGAGGTATTCTGCCGGCTAGCCTGTTCAAGCAAGACCTCTTTGAATTTGATTTTGTCACTTATCTCATTCCAAAGAGCCTGCCCTTTTGGAGATTGTATCAACACAACAGAAGTTCCGTTGCCGTCGTCCATCTCCGAATCTATATTCCAAATCCCCCAAAAGTCTCCCAATGTCATATCGCTAATTCGGCTATAACCTTTGAACTTGCAATTTTCGCAGGATGGTCTTGAAATATAATTTCCAACAAAAAGTTTCATAAACAAGCTGTCAGAACTTAATATACTATGCCGCTTTCCGTTTTCATATTCAAAAACATTTGAATATTGATAATGACTCCAACCGGTATTTTTAGAACGTAAATTAATAGCTTTAGGCAGTTCGCCGTCGGCATCTCGTTTGGCTCTGTATTCAATGTATGCATTCCATGCCATTGGAGATGGGACACCGTGGCAAACAAAATCAACACAGTACAAGTTGTCATATTCTTTTTTCACAAACGACTTCAATCCCGCCACTTGACAGGGAGTACCAGAAAACAATACATACTGTCCTCGTTTCAGTTTTTCTAAAATCTCATCAAATAAGTTTCCAAGATCGCTTTCCGCATATTTCGCGCCACGAAATTTTCGCAGATCGGCTATATTATCCGCACAACAATGATAAACCGAAAAATCGTCATCATACGTCGCGCCATACACAACGCCGTTTCGTGCAATGATTCTTTTGGCGATTTCGAAAAAAATGCCTCCGGATGAACTTTCCAAACGATTTGCATAATCAAGAGAAATAGCTGAATATACTTTAGGTCGAACATTTAAAATTATATCGTTTTGTGTTATCGGACACACTTGTTCACAAGCTCCGCATTCCAAACATAATGCCGCATCAATAATTTTCGGATATTTAAAGCCATTTTTATCCCCACTCATTTCTATGCAATTTGTCGGGCATACACTCGCGCAGGCTGTGCAACCCGTGCAATCTCGTACATTTGCAAATTTCGGCATTTAATCTTCCCTCCAGTGGCGGCAACGTTTTTATTACGCTTGCCTAACAATTCAATATGCTGTATCTGTTGCTCGTGCAATTCATCACCTATCAAAAGAAATTATTTTCTTTAACGGATTGCGAATGATATCTTTTTCATAATCGTTCATTGCAAAACAATACATCAAAACAGCATAAACAATTGTGAAAACAATTACACCCACAAAAAAAGTCAACCAATTATCAATTGAAATAAAGCATTTCATCAGCACTCCCATCGCAATCATAAATATAGGGACAACTGCCATGTGCAAAATATTTCTCCAAAACAGAGGAATATCCAACCCCACCGCCTTGTAATAATAAATATTCATAATTACACCTTGCCCCAACAAATATGAAACGCAAGAACACATCGCCGCTCCGATAATTCCCATATAGGGCACAATCAAATATGTCGTAACAACATTCAGGATGGCAATCACCAAATATATTATTGACCTGAATTGATGTTTGTTTTGAGCGGTAATTATACTTATTCCCGTATTTTGAATCAACGGGATTGCCAACGGGAACATGGTAAGAACAGCCACCCAAAATGCATCTAAATATTCGTCTCCTGCCCACAACCTAATAAATGATTGCCCAAACACGGTAAATCCCGACACAATCAGTGCAATAATAATAAATTGAATTCTTCCCACTTTAACAAACAATTCAGTCCATTCTTTTTTGTTTGTATTTGTCAGAACCATTCCGGTAATTTTAGGTACAAGTACCCCCGAAATAGATGTAGATAAATTCATTACAATATTGTTGAACGTACAACCGATATTATATATAGCAACAGCTACAGAGTTAGCTAACATTCCCAGAATAACTTTATCTGTGGCCCAAAAAAGCATATCTACAATAGAACCGATAAAAACAAATATAGAAAACCCCAACATTTCTTTTATCAAAGTTCCGGGCAATCTCGCCAGCACCGGTTTAATCCGCAATTTTTTTGAGCAGTACATAGCATTCAATGGTAACATTGCAAACTGAACTATCGTAGCGGCTACTGCCATTCCGACCGATGCATATCCCAAATATAATGCAATTAAGTTAGCCAGCGGTACCATTACTGTGCTTAACATATCTACCAGTTTTCTAAACACATACTTCTCGTGCGCCGTAACCATAGAAGATACAACACTGTTCGGAAATGACAACGCAGAATTAAATGTCATAATTAAGACAAGGGTTTTCATCTTATCTAACTCTTGTCCGGATAAACCGCGTTGAAAAATTTCATCAATATTAAATGCAATTATTGCTCCGCAAATCAATACCAGCACTGACAAGACGCAATATAACAACAAGAAAAAACCGTACGCTTTTTCTTCAGACGATTTATCGCCCTCCGCACGATACTTAGATATATATCTAACAATTGTACTTCCAAAACCAAAACTCAAAAGTGACAAATAGGATACCGCAGACGATGACAATGAAAATAATCCATATTCTGCCTGACCCAACATTCGTAACATAATGGGGGTATATATAAACGGAATAACCGTTCCCAACCCCAAGTTTATGTAAGACAGGATCACGCCTGACTTCAATTCGTTTTTTTGCACATTCATCACCTTTGCATCAATTCTTCCAAAGCGTACTTTCCCAAATATGCTTTGGAAATATATTCCGGCATTATTTCTTTCAAATGCGTGCGGATTTCGTCCTCATGCTCCATAATCCACCTGAAATGAACAGCCAACTCATCAGGTGAGCGTAATGTTTGAACAGGCAAAACATAGTTTTCTTCCGTTCCGAACAAATCATTAGCTATACCTCTGGATTTAACGGAATATCCAAGCACAAGAGTCGGAACACAACTGGAATATGCCGCAATCGTAGCGTGAGTACGTGCTCCGATAAAAAATCTACAACGCGCAATATATCCTTTCAGTTCCATGCAATTATGGTCTTGAAGCAGCACTACTCTATTAGTACTTTTATACTCCTCAAACAATTGAGACAATATTGTCAAATCGTCATTTTCATCACACACAACGTGTGGAATCAAAGCAATTCCACATATTGTATTGTTGAGAATTTCTTCTATGAGCATTCTGTATGCTTTATATACAACATCGGAATTCTTACCGCTTTGCAGAATAAGAGGACTCGCGTTGATTCCCACCATGTTGCCTTCAACCCAATTATCAGGCAACGGCAGCGTTACATACTGCAATGTAAATGCCGGATCTGCCACACAAACTGTATTGGGATTTATTTTTTTTAATGCCTCATACGATATTGATTCCCTCGCGGTAATCAGATCAAAAGATGCAATATCTTTAGATATCTCCGATTTTTTTAACACCTCCGGTTCTACGCTACATCCCCAAAGAACAGTTTTTGCCCCCCTTTTCCTCAAATCACGATTAATTGCTGCTAAAATTTCTGTGCCTAAATAGCAGTAGTTATCACCGCCAATAGACAAGCAAACATCATCTTTAACGATATGCTTCAGAAAATTACTCCTCTGAAATTTAACATATAGATCAATTTTACCGGTCAGCTTTGTTTGAAATGCAGATAATAGCCATCTGACGCTATTTCGTTTGATTATCATCGGAACATCATAATTCAAGTCACATAATTCCTGTATTCCATATTTCAAATCCGCATCAACGTTATTTGAATATAACTTTGCCCTCTTATTTAACATTGCCGCAGTAGTTCTAACAATCGCTTCACATCCATGATTGCTACTGCCTGCGTGAAGATATAAATTAATCATTAATATTTCCTTTTATATATTCTGAGCGTTCTTTTTTATCAAATTAATGCCTCTATGAATCAGAATCAACAATTTAATCATGATTGCCGGAACATCTATACACTCGGCAATCGTCTTCACATCATATTTTTCAGACAACTCGCATGAAAAGTTATAATATATCTTAATTTTTTCTTTCAATGTTGCTTTAGTATAAATCGCTTTCTCTTTTAACCAAAGCCCATACCCCCTGGGATTATCAATAAATAAAGAATTACTCGACATGGTTAATCCATCTTCTTGATATTCATAAACACAAATAATATCATTATAAAACCTCATTTTATATCCATCATGAGCCATTCTGTTATACACAACAGCTTCAGTCATAAATTTTTCATTCACATATTCAGGGTATCTGTATTTTTTGTGAATATCAGTGTAAAATATAATCGCCCGTTCTCCGTCAATTTTAGTATAGCGTTCAAATAAAGTTCCATCATAATACTCAGAAGAAAACAACGTATTCGGAGTACATAATTCGCTCGTTCCCAAATTTCCCGCTACCCCACAGAAAGAATTCTCCATAGGTAATATTCCTACCCAATTCAATATTTTTTCTATTGCGTCATCCGTTAAGTAATCATCAGAATCCACTATAAAAAACAATTCTCCTTGTGCCAAATCTAAAGCATAGTTAATAGCTCGGCATTTCCCACCATTTTCTTTTTTGTAGTACCTAATGATAAATTCATTTTCTTCTTTCATCCATTTTTTAAACAACTCATTTGTGTTATCCTCAGAGCCATCATCTATAACTAACCATTCAAAATCGTGAAATGTTTGTCTTTTTAAAGATTGATATAGGTTTTCTATAATATACGCTCTGTTAAACGTTGATGTAAAAACCGTAATTCGCATTATAATTCCTCAAATATCCGTATATTGATATTTAATCTACTTAAACAACAAATAATCACTAACAACCAATTCCAAACATATTACGCACGAAACAAGTCAATCTAAAAAAGCTGCTTCCAAGTTTTAACCACATTTTATCTTTAGTGTTCAAATTATTTTTCTCTTGATTGTTAATTCCGTATGTAATAAATGTTTTTTCCAGCCATAACATAGCATCTTCTCTGTCTGAACTGCTCATGTGTTTCATCAGCATTTGCCCATGATACAGGCAAGTATACAGCAAATCCCTTTTTCCCGCAAAATTCAGTTCAGGAAAATATTTTTCCAAATAAACTTGCCTGCAAATTTTGGCTTCAACCGCATCTAATCTTCGGGGTGAATACGACACACCCATAATGCTGTTATTTCTTTGCCAATAGTAATATCCTGTAACGTCAACAGAAACTACGCGATAAGCCTTTCCCAACACTTGATAAGTCCAGAAATCATCCTCGTTACATTTGCCAACCGCAAATTCAATATCAGAAATCACATTTTTTCGATACAGCTTGTTCCATACAACCTGCTGTATTTTATTTTCTGTAATCAGTTCAAGCAACGATTCTTTTGTATCAAACAACTCATATGCTCCGGAATCATTTGCCATACTACTCGCTTGCTTAAAATTTTCTCCGATTCTCCGAAACTTACAACACGCAATATCACTGTTCGTTGCTTTTATAGCATCCAGCAAAATTCTATATAAGTCTTCTTCAATCCAATCATCGCTGTCAACAAATGCAATATAATCGCCCGTCGCAATTTCCATACCTGCGTTTCTTGCATCTGACAGTCCGCCGTTTGATTTGTGTACAACCTTGATTCTCTTATCTTTTTCAGCCCACCAATCACATATTTGCGGACATTGATCCTGAGAACCGTCATCAACGAGTACGATCTCTAAATTATTGTATGTTTGTTTGACGATAGATTTTATACAGCGATCCAAGTATTTTTCCACGTTATATACAGGGACTATAATACTAACCAAGCCGTTCATCTAAGTCTCCTTTATTCTACACTATACTTTCTATCCAAACCTGTAACCTTAGCATATATATCATGAATCAATTTATAGCTTGCGGGCCAAACAGATACCCATATAACTTTGATTTTTATGGATTTTTTTATATATGGTTTCAACAAAATCGAAAGCAATCTTCTTCTCAATTCATTACGAATTTCATCTCGAAACGGTTTCACTAACTCTTTTTGATTGGTTATTGGCAAAATTGAAATTCCAATAAACTGTCTAACTAATCGTTCCTCAGCTACTCTGAAAACCTCCGGCATTTCCTCCGAATCTTTTAGAATCGTCTGCATTACTCTTACGGGATCTTTGAGTTTATGTTCGTTTAATTTTGACGTAGCCGCTGATCCTTTACGCACCATATAATGATATGAGCAAAAATCTTCGTAAACCGATGAATCAGCAGCTTTGAAAAGCCGGTAATTCATCAACAAATCTTCATAATTTTTTATATCAAGAGGCACGGATTCGCCGTGTAACAAGCTGTGGAACAAGCTTTTGTGAAACAGCTTGTTCCACAGGCCCGGCTCAATTCTTGAGCCCGACAACAGCTCTTTCAGCGCTGTTATCTTATCTTGCTTCGCAAGAAGTCCTGTGTTATAAAAATAATACACTCTACCGTCCGGAAAACACATTTGATATCCGCAATGCGATATATCCGCATTATATGCTATCGCATTATTTAATAATTTCTCGAACATTATCGATTCTACATAATCATCCCCGTCAACAAAGCCAATATATTCTCCCTTAGCAACAGCAATACCTGCCATTCGCGCAGATGAAACTCCGCCGTTTTCTTTGTGAATAACGACAATTCTGCTATCATTTTGCGCAAAAGAATCTGCAATTGCCCCTGTATCATCTTTTGATCCGTCATCAACAACAATGATCTCAAGCGTTCGGTAAGTTTGATTAAGCAAACTATCAAGGCATCTTTCAATGTATGGGGCTATGTTATAAGCGGGAACAATAATCGAAATTAACAAATCGCCCATCATTCGATATATCCAATCTTGCCCTCAAGTTCTTCTTTTTGTCTCTTCTTGAGCTCCATCGGGACATTCTGACGCAATGTGTAGTCTTCGCCGTAACAAGGAGATAATTTCATACGAACACTTTCTTTTTCAAGATATTCATCCAATGTACACAGGAATTTGGCAGGTGATCCCGCAACTACCGAGTTGTCGGGAACATCATGTGTTACCGTACTGTTTGCACCGACAATTACATTATTTCCTATCGTGACGCCCGGCAAAATCACTGATTCTGCTCCGACAAAAACATTATCTCCGATTGTAACTCTGCCTATCTTGGTGTAATTAAGAAAACGTTTAGTGCTTGCATCATGACATAAAACATGAACACGAGGAGCCAACGTTACGTTATTTCCGATTTCTATCAGCCAACAATGCGAAGGATCGAGAATCACACCATTCAAACGACCGAAGTTTTCCCCCACAGTCATTCCCATTTTGATGAGTCTTTCTGTGGTATATTCTCCTCTGATTCTATATACAAATTCTTTTATCAAATTCATTTTCAGCCACACCCCATTTATATCTGTGAATAATCAAATTAGTTTATCAACCTTTTTTGAATATAATTTAGCTGCACATCTCCAAATCGGTTCACAATATCGGAACAAAATGACCGGAATTCGAACTTTCCACTCTACATCTTCAATTGAACTCAGTTCCTTGAAGTATTTATTAATTACATCGTGAGTTTGTTCGACAAACTCAGGGTACAACGTCTCTTTACCTTTCCCCACAATATTCCACAATGCATTATGAGCCCAATACGCACATCTGCCATATAAATACAGTTTCAAATCATTGTCATGAATATTACTGTCCGAATCGGTTATAGACGAGAATTCTTCGGCAATATTAAGCCAAACTTTTGCAATTGTAATTTGCTTATCCAAGCTTTTCTTGTGAGTTAAGCTTTCCGGATTGTTTCTCCAATAATACAAAACTTTCGGTACAATCGCCATTTTGTCACACGCCTTAATATAATCCCAATTAAACAAAAAATCTTCGGATGTAACCGCTTCTACCGCAAATAATTGTTGGATTTTTTCACGACAATATAATTTGTTCCATACCATACAATTAGTGTATGTATAATTTCGAGTTGACGGCTCATTTGTTATGACACGCAAGCATTTCTCTACGCCGGTTACGACATGACTTTTTTCGTGAACCGATTCTCCGATATCGAATTGAGCCGAGTAGTTATCCTGACGCGTAAATTCGCACGCAGCTATGTCCGCGCCTTCTTTCTCAATTGCATAATGCAATTCTTCATACATATTTTTCGAAATCACATCATCAGAATCTACAAAACTAATGTACTTTCCCGTAGCACAAGCAAGACCTGCATTTCGAGCTGCCGGAAGTCCCCTGTTTTTCTGATGAATAACCGTTATGCGATTATCCTTAGCTGCGTACCGATCACAAATTTCGCCGCAATTATCCGTTGATCCATCATCAACAAGAATAATCTCCAAATTAGCATAAGTACCGGAGATAACACTATCCAAACATTCCCGCAAATACAGCTCAACATTGTAAACGGGAATAATCACAGAAATCAAATCGTTCATAATACTATTTCCTATATAAACTCATCAGCATTTCCTCTACGGCTTTTACCGTGTTCTCGGTGCTGAAGCTTTTCCCGCGTTCGGCAGCTTTTTGTTTGTAATGGGCAAGCAGTTTTGGGTCGTCAAGCAAGCGCTTAATGCCTCGATACAGTGCTTCCTCATTGTTTTCCGTAACAACTCCCCATTCGTTGTTTTCGCCAAGCATTTCTTTCATGCCGGAAACCATGGTTGTCACAACCGGTGTACCTACAATCAAAGCTTCGGTTGCTGCCGTTGAAAATCCTTCGGAATAACTCGAACAAACAAAAAGATCACTCTGCTTTATATACTTATATGGATTGACCTGATAACCGAGGAATGTAAACGTATCTTGCAAATTTTCTTTTTTAAGATACTCTGTAATTTCATCTTTTTTGCTTCCTTCGCCAAGGATATATGTATGGATTGGATAATGCTCCTCATATAATTTTTTGTGAATGCGAGCTAATCTGTCAAACCCTTTTACATCTTCGATTTTACCGGCGCTTATCAGCTTGATTTCATCCGGATTAAAAGTACCTTTTTCGAGCGAATCATTAGCCGATCTTAATATTTTTTCACTCTCATTTGTGTTATATATAACCCTTCCGTCAATACCGTCACAATACTTTTCAAAAGCATTTTTCACTTCTTTAGACACAAAAACCGTACACAAAAAGCACTTATTGCATTTCAAAGCTTCTTTCACGGATCTGAATCCCACTGAAAACTCTTTGAGCGTACGCATAGTACAGTGAATCCAATTAACCAACTTCGTATTCGGGTCAGAACAACCGCTTACAATTCTCACCGCAGGGCCTTCAAGATACGCAATTTCAATATCGTAATGTTCTTTTACAAACCACTTGTGCAATAACCAATTAGGAAAAATTTTCATTACATGACTATTGCCGGGAAATACCTTCTTGAAAATTGCTCGGTAACGAATATGCGGCGCAAGAAATTGTTCATTAACTCCGCCTCCGAAAAGTGACATTACGGTAATATCAAATTTTGTTCGATCCATGTTGTTGACCAAATTTACAAGCACTTTTTCGGCGCCGCCATGCCCAAGATCATGGATCAAGAACAGGATTTTTTTCATATATAATCTTCCTTATTGTTTTTCGAAAAATCGTTTCACAAAATAAACAGGTCCCATTTCCAACAAATCATATGTAATAAACGTGTATATTTTTAATACAATACCTTCTCCGAAATGTTTTTCTATAAAGGAAAATTTGCGCGGATCTTTCAAAAATCGCTTAAGAGCAGTGTCGCGATACGGCTTTCTACTCAGCGTATAATTTGCCTGACTTTTATCCCATGTTCTTGTCCCATAATGTACCGCAAAATCTGCAAACATATCCATAGAAAGAAATTCAATATTATTTATTATCTGATTTGTTCCGTCTAATTTCACACCTGTTTGTGCTCTAATAATTGGCATATTAATAATAGTATTAACTACCATTTTGTCCTTATGAAAATGCATACCATCATACGCCGAAATCATATCATATATTAACTTCGAGCCCTTACTACAACCACAGCATAATCCGGTTTGAACTACACGTTCGTGTTCAAAAGCAAACAAACCATCACGCTCAAGATACCTGTCAAATGGACATTCTTTTTTCAGTTCGACATCGGTATCCATATAAATACCACCATAATTATATAAAACAATAAGTCTTGCAACGTCAGACACAAATGCCCACTTTTTCTGTTCATAAGCTTCCATCATAAAACTATGCTGCGAAATATCAAAATTCGTTTCGTTCCACTCTATAATTTCATAATCCGGGCAATATTTTTTCCACGACGCTATGCATCTTTCAATAATATCCGGTTTCGGATTCCCACCGAACCAACAATAATGAATAATTTTAGGTATCATTTTTGACTCCTTTTAATATTATTTATTGTTTCGTTCTTTCATCACCAAATATTTTGTTAACAACCATCCTCCGGGGTACAACAATATTGTCAACAATTTTCGAGGCGATGCACTTATGCATGGTTCTCCTGATATTATACAGGAAGACACATAATGTATTGTCTTTTTTATCGTAAATGACAACGGTGCTTGTTTGATAGACATATCAAACATCCGTGTTTCTCTAAAACTTCTGGGACTTCTTAAATATTGTTTCCATACTGTATTTGTCATACCATCTGGTTGATATTCCACAACACATAGCACTTCATTCATAACTAAAAAATCATATTTTTGACTGATCTGCAAATGCATGATATGCGGATTAAAATCTTTCTCTCCCGGAAACTCTTTCATAGGTGCCACTGACTTATATAAATCGGTTCGAACAACAATCTTTCTATCACGATTATTCAACTTATACTTGCCAATTGCCAAATCAATAAGATTGATACTTTTTTGTTTCGGAAATTTGTCCCCCAAAATCTCTCCTGATTCAAAAGCATCAAGTCCGATAATTCCTGCATATCCTTCGTTTCGATGAGCAGACCAATAAGTCAGAATTTTCTCCACAGCATCATTAGGCATATAATCATCGCTGTCTATGCAAACAGTCAATTCAGTTTTCGCCATAGCGATAGCTTTATTATAACCGGTGTACATACCTCCGTTTTCTTTATATACATACTGAATTGTAAAATCATTATCTTTCTGTATCCAAGATTCTACCAATTCTTTGGTGTTGTCTGTTGAACCGTCATCGATTACAATCCACATAAAATCTTTACATGTCTGACGACAAAGCGCTTCATATCCTTTATATAAACAATATGCACGGTTATATGTAGGAGTAAATATAGTTAAAGTTTCCATTTCAGCTAACGCTTTCTCAATTTCAAATATAGTCCCAAAAGGAGCATCACGCAATCAAATCCGATTATTTTTTTCAAACGATTAATTATTTTAACTTTAGGGTGCATATCATATGCCAAAATTTTCCGCATACGCCTAAGCTTGCAAGTTAATTGCTTCTTTTCTCTTTTATCACTTAAATTCCACGTTTGCGCCATCAAAATACTAAACTCATACGCAACCAAACTAAGCAAACAATTCTTAGTTTCATCACTTGAATATTTATATTCCGTTGCAAATTTCTCCAACATATCTGTAAATTGCACAAGATAAGCATAATCTACATTTGCAGTAATAGACTCACTTCTCCCTTTACGATACATGTAAAAAATTTCATCCAAATATAAATACTTGGGCAGACAATCCGCAACACGAATAGTCCAATCAATGTCTTCGCTTTTTATGCCAAATTTAAAAAATAAAGCATTGTTTATTAAAAATTCTCTACTAATAACTTTTGAACATGCACTACCGATCAGCAACCCATTTTTTGAAAGATATTTCAATGATTCCGATGGCTCCATATAATTAAACTCACCTGCAAAACTGCCTTTATCGGGAATCACTCTTCCATCCGGATACAGTATCTTCGCTTGAAACAGTACTATATCACAATTTCCTTCTTTACAAATCAAATGGTGGATTTTTTTCAAGGCATCAATATCGTCCCAATAATCATCACTATCTAAAAACAGCAGATACTCGCCCCTTGCCTCATTAATCCCATAATTTCTGGCATCGGACAATCCACCATTTTTCTTATGAATGACTTTTACAAATGGAGTATTTTTCGCATATTCATCACAAATTTGAGGACAAGCATCTGGTGAACCATCATCAACCAGAATTATTTCTATGTCACGAAATGTTTGTGACAATACAGAATCCACACATTCCCTTAAATATTTTTCCACATTATAGATTGGTATAATAACACTAAAAAAGGGGTGACAACTCATTCCTATCTTCCTCTTACCATTTGAATCACACAAAGCAATACAAACACACCTAACGCGCATTGTTTTTCCGCCAATTTGAAAAAGAGTTTCCAATGTATCGCAAAATATCTGTAATCAAGCACACTTATCGCTGCACAATATCGTTCTTCGGCAATAATACTTCGTATTTCTTGTATTTTACGCAGCCACGAACCGGGGCAATTCGTTTCGTTTATTCCGAGTTCAATTAAACTAAGCACAATTCGATTGTTTAATGCCTGTACATATTCCGCCCCTAAATTATCCGCTTTTATGCGGTTATCTAAATAATCAAATAATACACATTTCTTGTATTTTAATTCATTATCATATTCACTTGTAACAGATGAAAGATTATCTCTTCGATAATAGTATAAATTCTGATTCAGGAACACAACTCGTTTAGCAAAACGAAAAACGTCCAAGTTAAACAAGCCATCTTCGTAGCTTCCGATTTTACAAATATCAAAAAATCTGATTCGATTTTCCTCAATTATATTTCGTCGATACAACTTTCCCCAAACAGTACATAGCGCATCTGCATTTTCAGGAGAAGTCAATTCTTCTCCTATTACACCAAACATTCTACGGTAAAGGGCTTTTTGCACATCATTTTCTTCATATATACAATCATGATCCATTATCTTTTTTGGCTTATATTTTCCCAAACGTTCACGTACATACGACCACATAACTACATCTGAATTTGTTTTTTGCATTTTATCTATTGCCAATTCGCACGTTTTTTCGTCGATCCAATCATCGCTGTCAACAAACATCAGATATTCTCCGACAGCCTTGCTCAAACCATAATTTCTCGCTTCGGAAACGCCTTCGTTATTTTTCCGGAACATTTCAAACCTTTTGTCTATTTTCGCATATTTCGAAAGAATTTTCCAAGAGTCATCTGTCGAACCGTCATCAACGCAAATAATTTGCAAATCCGAAAATGTTTGGCAGACTACACTATCCAAGCATTTCTTTAAATAATGCGCGGAATTATAAACGGGAATTATAATTGAAATTTTTTGTTTCATAACAAAATCTCCTTATAATGCAATATAAAGCAGTACACCAATCCTTATAAATTCCACACAACCATCATTTGATAATAATAAAAAATCAGATAACAACCAATTAAAACCACATAAACTA
Organism: uncultured Lachnospiraceae bacterium; assembly: GCA_964586965.1. Taxonomy (GTDB): domain Bacteria; phylum Bacillota; class Clostridia; order Oscillospirales; family CAG-272; genus DTU064. The sequence goes on from CAZPJU010000003.1 coordinate 14,685, forward strand.
TTTTCTGAGACTTTTTATCAAAAACATTTTCCACAATCCAGGGAATCAATATGTAATTATACAATGAAAAATAGATCGGAACACGTCCGATAAATATTCCGCTTGTTACTGCCGAAACCAAATACGCTCCCATACTAACTATGGACATATTTGCAGATAAATTTAAAATTATCGAATCCGCTTCATCAAGCCATCTGCGAAACAAAAGTGCCATTATCGGCGGAATGCAGAACACAAGAACACGCAAAATATTCGTGCCTTGAGTTTCCAAAAACTGTCCAATTTCACTGCTATATTGAGTATCAGACATAAAATCCGTAATAATACCGATTGTTGCATCAGAATAATTTATAGTTACCAATGCGCTCACAATAAGGCAAACAGTTTTTATATTCCACGCTTTACCTTGCACAATAAAACTGATCGGGATCATAATCAATGCAGATGCATGAATCGTTGACAGCAGCAATATAAGTAAAAAATATTTTAAGTATTTTTTTTTAATCAGCCAATCAGTAGCGGCAAATGCAATTGATACTGCAATAAATTGTCTCATGCCGTTATAATTCCACTGAACATAATCCGATGAGGCTATAAACAGAAACATTGACATAATGAAATTGCAGGAATATTTTTTATAAATGCACGCCACGCACATAATACAGATGCTTGCTATGATTGTAAAATATACTTTGTCATTGCTTCCGATAATTCTTTTTATAAATAAAGTAAAAAAAGAGAATCCTTTATCTTTCGAATTTCCCTCTATGATTTCTAAAAAGTCGTTCCAAGAAGTATTCATTGACAAAAACGCAGAACGATAAGCACCTGTATCTCCGATATTTGATCTTGTACCTGCAAGCCAAATAAGAGGTATTACCACCATAAGCACCGGTGTCCATCTATAATGTAATTCTTTCCGTCCGTCTACGTTTACTGTATATGTTTGATGCGCCGTTTTAGCAAAGTATGCAACAAATATCAACAGCACAAACAAATACCATTGAAATACCATTGTTTATACTCCATTCTCACATTACACTCTTGTATATTTCAGACATCCGCTTCATGACAACTTCAATACTGTATCTTTTAATTTTATTCAGATTATAAACTCTCATCATGTCTTGATTTTTCGGATTGCTCAAAATTTTCTTTATTGCACTTACAAATCCGTCAACATCATTAGAATCCACAAGATAACCACCCAAATCCACATCTACTAAGTCAGCATTTCCTCGAATATTGGACGCAACAATCGGTAGTCCACATGCCATTGCTTCCATAACCGCAACAGGCAGTCCTTCTTGCAATGAAGCAAACAAAAAAATGTCTGCAGCACTGCAAATTCTACATACATCTTTTCGGAATCCCAAAAAATGCACTTGTTTGTCAACGCCAAATTTTCGAGTCTGCTTTTTCAATTCTTCCTCTTGTATTCCATCTCCTACAATAAACAGATGAAAATCAGGATTATTAAGTCGTTTTACCGCCTGAATCAATATGGTATGATTTTTTCTCGGAATCAACTGCGCAACAGAAACTGCAAAAACATCCTTTTTATCCAAACCAAATTCTTGGCGAGTTTCTTCTTTATCGCGATCTGTCACTGTTGCGAATCGGCTAATATCAATACCTACACCATTGACTAATTCAACCCTTTTTGCCGAAAAGTTATTTGCTTTGGCATAATCCTCTTTATTCATTGTAATAAGCAAATCCGTTCTTTTTGATAAAATCCGTTCAACCGGATAATACACAAGCCAATTAACAATCGGAGCACCTTTATAAAAATGAAATCCATGTGCGGTATAAATAACTTTTGTACCTCTTTTTCTCGCACTACCGGCAGCCAACCTTGTAATCACACTCCCCACAGGCGTATGACAGTGAATCAGATCATAATGCTCTCTGTCTAAAATCTCTTTCAACTGTTTATATGCATCCACATTTTGTTTTTTTAACGGACTTCGCTCAAACGGAAGAATATAGAAATTATCGCAATACGGAATTATACATTCTTCTTTATTTTCATAATCATTGTTTGCAGCAACATCTACTTGCCACCCTTGATCGTGAAACCATTTAAGATAAGGCTTGTGAAACATATTTATATGCAATCTGACAACCGTTGCTACAAATAAGACCTTTTTCATCATTATCTCCTCAAATCATTGCATCAAGACAGCCAATATTTTTTACAGTTCCTATCATCCGTTATATATTATACTACAATTTATCAATGGATTCTACTTTTTTACACAAACATTATATTTTTTGTGATTTGATACGTCAAAGTTTGATTTTATCACATAATTCACATCTGCAAGTAAAAAATATCACTCAAACGAGTGATATTTTTCTCACATTGTGAAACTTATTTAACAGTAAAACTAAAAAATTATAATAAGTATTTTCTTCATTTTTCGATTTTTTCACGTTTGCGAGACTCTGTCTGCACGCCCTCAACAATTCCGTCTCCTTTGAGCACCTTCAAGAACGTACCGAAAAAGCATTTACAATCAAACAAAAATGACATTTTATCTATGTACTCACCGTCAAAAGCCGCTTTTTCCTCAACGGAAAGTTCATCTCTGCCGTTTATTTGAGCCCAGCCGGTAAGTCCCGGACGAACGGAATTCGCTCCGTATTCTTCCCTACACTCCAACAGATCGAACTGATTCCAAAGAGCGGGGCGCGGGCCGACGACGCTCATTTTTCCGACAAGAATACAAAAAAGCTGCGGAATTTCGTCAAGCGATGTTTTTCTCAAAATTTTCCCCACAGGAGTGATGTATTTTTCGGGTGATTCAAGTAAATGTGTAGGAATTTCCGACGGAGTTTCGGTATACATTGTTCTAAATTTAGGCATCATATACGTTGTTTTGTTTTTGCCGATTCTCTTTTGCCAAAAGATAACCGGTCCCTTTGAATCAAGCTTTATGACAAGCGCGATCAAAAGCATGGGAAGAATAAAAACAACGATCCCCATTAACGAGAGCACAATATCTATCGTTCGTTTAACAAATTTTCTGTACATAAAATTTGAACTTTCTTAAATCATTCTGTCGCTTGGCATACAAAATACACCACTATATAGTATACATCTCCCGCAATTAAAAAGTCAAGATAAAATACAACGATAATTACAATAAAAATTATATCAGAGCTTTTGTCCCGGCAGCGTAAGCAAAACAAAAAAGCCTCGTTTGCCAACAAAAACAAACAAGGCTTTTTCCTGCCCGATGCGATTCGAACGCACGACCTGCAGAGTCGGAGTCTGCTGCTCTATCCTGCTGAGCTACGGGCAGACATATCGGCATTAACCGTACCAAATTATTTTATCACATTACTTACATTTTGTAAAGCACGGATTTTCGCTTGAGATTTTCAAAAAAATATTTTTCTTCTTGACATACGAAAAAGAAAGGTATAATATTATAAACAGAAGATTTATTTCTTTCCAAGGAGGTTCTTATGCTTAGAAAATATTTTCCCGTAAGTTACAGAGCTAAAGATTCGGTCGGTCTGATTGTAGCCATCATCATATACCTTGTAATCGGTGCGATTGCCGGTGTTGTAATCGGTATTGCAGGATTTATCACCGGTTGGATTCCGCTTCTCGGAGCTGTGATCGGATGGGTTCTTCGCTTGGTCGGAGGAGTGATTGACATTTACTGCCTTGCCGGCATCGTAATTTCCGTTCTTGCTTTTCTTAAAATAGTTTAATCTAAAACGGCGCGTACGCTTTGTACGCGCCGTTTTTTGTAAAAAATAAGACAAAGGTTGGTATTTTTATGACAAACATCCCCGAAATTAAGCTTGGAATCATTTCCGTTTCACGAGACTGCTTCGTAATCACACTTTCTGAAAAGAGACGCGCCGCAGTTGTTGCCGAATATGGAAAAAAGTACGGCGAGATATACAACTGCTCCGTAACGGTTGAGTCCGAATGCGATATGCTTCGTGCTGTTGACGAAGTCAAATCCGCAGGATGCAATGCGCTTGTGGTTTTTCTCGGAAATTTCGGCCCCGAAACGCCCGAAACGCTTATCGCCAAGCACTTTGACGGTCCCGTTATGTACTGCGCGGCAGCGGAAGAAAACGTCGGCGTGCTCACCTCCGAGAGAGGAGACGCATACTGCGGTATTCTGAACTGCTCCTACAATCTCGGACTACGCAATCTTCGAGCGTTCATTCCTGAAAATCCTGTCGGTGATGCCGGCGAGGTTGCCGATTTGATTGCAGATTTCGTTCCCGTTGCAACAGCTCTCATCGGCGTTTCGGATTTGAAAATAATCACATTCGGTCCACGTCCGCAGGATTTCCTTGCCTGCAACGCCCCTATCAAACCGCTTTTCGATCTCGGAGTTGAGATCGAAGAAAATTCCGAGCTTGACCTACTCGTCGCATACAGACAGCACGAGGGCGATGCACGCATTCCCGCCATCATTGAGGACATGAAATCAGAGCTGACCGTTTCGCCTTCAATGGAGGGAATTCTTCCCCGTCTTGCACAATACGAATGCACGCTTCTCGACTGGGCAGATACACATCGCGGAAGCCGCAAGTATGTTGCGTTTGCAAACAAATGTTGGCCTTCGTTCCAAACGGAATTCAAATTCTGCCCCTGTTACGTCAACTCGCGTTTGACCTCGCGCGGAATTCCCGTTGCCTGCGAGGTTGACATTTACGGTGCACTTTCCGAATACATAGGACTTTGCGTTTCCGGCTCTCCCGTGACACTTCTCGACATCAACAACACCGTCCCCAAGGATATGTACAACGAGCACATCACCGGATACAAGCTCAATGAAACTTTCATGGGATTCCACTGCGGAAACACCCCCGCTTGTCTTATAAACGATCCTACTATGAAATATCAGCTCATAATGAAGCGCTCTCTCGAACCGGACGGCGAACCGGATATCACACGCGGAACGATTGAAGGCGCGATTAAGTCAGGTAAGATCACGTTCTTCCGTTTGCAGAGCAATGCGGAAGGTCAGCTCAAGGCTTATATCGCCAACGGCGAAGTTCTCCCCGTTAATCCCTGCTCATTCGGCGGCATCGGAGTATTTGCAATTCCCGAAATGGGTCGCTTCTACCGCCATGTTCTCGTTGAAAAACGTTATCCCCACCACGGTGCAGTCGCTTTCGGTCACCACGGAAAGGCGCTTTTCGAAGTGTTCAAATATCTCGGCGTAACCGATATTGCGTACAATCATCCGTCAGGCGTTCTTTACCCCTCCGAAAATCCGTTTGCTTAATTTTCGAAACAAAAAATCCTCCGAGACATCGGAGGATTTTTATTTTATCAAATTGAAAGGATGATCGCAAAGATAATTACGCAAACACCTATCGCCGTTACAATAAGCGCATAGGAGAAATTGTCCGTTACCCCCGAAGAAAGGATCGTAACTTCGGTTCTGAGCGAATCGCGTATCGGGTGAGGCTTGATGCTATCATTTTCCTTTTCAAGCAGACGCTTCGCATCCGACGCACGGAACACCGTTCGCTTGGCTACGTAAATCATAAGATCAAGCAGATCCGAAAGAACGTGAGCAACAAACAGCAACGTTGACTTTGCCAAACGATATATCGCGCCCGATACGATATTTTCACCGAAAAAGTGCGCAATATACGTAAGCGCTGCTGTCAATCCCTTGATAACAGGCACGTAAACCGACTTTTCAAGATCTGCCCACGACGGCAAAATATCAACATAACATTCTTTCCTCTTGGTTGCAGTACGAACGAACAGGAAATAAACGGCAACGCCGATGAGTATCGTATATACGGCACCGGAGAGGCACTCCCAACCGAAGTACTTCACTCCTACGGCAGGATCTCCTCCGACGAAAAACGCCGCGCGTTTGCCGATATATTCAGCGACAGCGGGGATGCCCGTAAACAGTACGGGAACGCACGCAGAAGCAAGTGCCGATCTTGTAAGCGGATTTTCGTATCGCTTCGACGTATGTTCATTTGCGTTGTTTTCCGGCTTTTCGATGAAAAGTATCACAAACAGCTTTGTCATATATGCAAGTGTGCATCCGCCACCGACAAGGAAAAGTATTTCGGCAACTTTTGCAAATGCAAGTTCACCGACACATTCGAGGATCGCCTCATGGATGAGCGTTTTCGCAATATATCCTCCGGTTCCGGGGATTCCGGCAAGTCCTGCTCCTCCGATAACAAACGCGATGCAGAAAAGCGGCTTTCCGCGTCCCCAACCGCGAATCGAATTGAGATCAAGCTTATGAAGATTCATGTAAAGCACACCGGCTGCGGAGAACAGGATCAGCTTCATCATGGAATGATTCAGCATATAAAGTACAACACCGGTAGCGGCGCCGGAATTATGCTCGCCCAATACTGACGCTGCGGCAATGCCCGTAACTATGAAGCCGATTTGCGACATAGACGAGCAGGCAAGCGTTCGCTTGAGATTGACGGAAACAAGCGCCAAAAACGCGCCGAGCAAAAGCGTTACCACTCCGAATATCATCAGCATAGCGCTCCATTTGACATTTGCATAAAACATCGTAACGCTTACGACAACGATTCCGTAAACGCCCACCTTTGTAAGTACGCCGGAAAGAAGCGCAGACGCAGGTGCCGGTGCAACCGGATGCGCCTTCGGCAACCAAATGTGAAGCGGTATCATACCCGCTTTGGCTGCAAATCCGAAAAGCAGCAAAAGTCCCGATATAAATTTGGATGTTTGCGGCATACTTGAAACCGCATCCGAAATTTCCGCAATTGCCAAAGTTCCTGTATGCTCATATAGGAACACAAGTCCGAGAAGCATTATCATGCCGCCGAAGATCGCGGTTGCAAGATAAGTTTTCGCAGCGGCGATCGCATCGTCGGTCTCATCATGCAAAACCCAAACAAATGACGCAAACGAAACGATCTCGAAGAAAATAAACGTTGTTGCAAGGTTTGTGGAAAGGAAAACTCCGAGAGTTGCGGAGAAAGTAACAAGCCAAAAGAAGATCAGACGAGCGCGATTTTTGTAATGACTGAGGTATTCGGGCAGAAGCGCCGTTGTAACACTCCACATAAATGAAGCAACGAGCGCATAAAGCGAGCGGAATCCGTCCGATCCGAGCGCAAACAACGCAGGCGCGCTGCCAACGGAAACCGAAAGTTTAACGTCTGCAAAGAAAAGATACGCAAAAAGTGCTGTTTCGACAATTGCCGAAGCAAGTGTAAGTACATACGCGAAGCGTAAGTTTCGTTTAGCGACAAAATACGCTACGGGAGCAAACAAAAGCGGCAAAATCACCGCTATCAACAGTAAAAAGTTCATATTCAGCCCCCTTTTTTATATAATTCCGGACGCAATTGCGCGGCAAATATCAACTATTCCGCCTGCTGAAACGCCCAAAACAACATTCGCCAAAGCAAATATCACCATCGGAATACACATACCGACAACATCTTTTCCGTCTGCTTTTGTCTCGCCCTTAACCGGTAAGAACGCACGTACAGCCGGAGTAATCGAGTATACGGCACACAAAAACGCGGAAACAAGCAACGCCGCAGCAGAAGCGACGCCCCATCCGCTTCCGGATCCGATTGCAGATGTGACAAGCTGCCACTTTGAAACAAAACCGGACGTCAGCGGTATACCGGTAAGCGCAAGTGCGGAAACCGCATAGCAAACAAACGTAATCGGCATCTTGTAACCGATGCCGTCAAGCTCGTAAACATACGCTTTTCCCGTGCTGTGCATAAACGCACCTGCAGCAAGGAAAGCGTTCATTTTGATAAGTGCATGGAAAAGCATATGGCAAAGCGCAGCGGCAAATCCCGCTCTTGTGCAAAGGAGCACACCTATCAAAATATACGAAAGGTTGGACACTGTCGAATAAGCGAGTCTGCGCTTGAAATGACGTTCTTTGATGGCTAAAATCGCCGCGAAAACAGCCGTAAATACAGCAAGCGCAAGTCCGACCTTACCTGACCAAAATTCAGCAACAAGACCTTCTCCGAACACATAATACACAGTTCTCATCACCGCAAACACACCGGCTTTTACAACCGCAACGGAATGAAGCAATGCCGTAACGGGAGTGGGCGCGACGGAAGCGATGGGAAGCCAATGATAAAACGGGAAAATACACGATTTGACGCCGAACCCGAGCAGGATAAACAAAAAGATCACATTTATAACGGGATCTCCAGCCGAAACAAGCTCAAGCACGCCGCCGAGCGTGAAATCCGGCGAGCCTACGTAAGACGTAAGAACTACGATGCCCACAAAAGCAAACGCCGCTCCTCCGAGCTGATACGCCGCGTATATATATCCTGCGCGAACATCTTTCTTTTTGCATCCATGCATAACGAGCGGTATTGTTGCCATCGTAAGCATTTCATAAAAGAAATAAAGCGTTATGAGATTTCCCGCCATGCTGACTCCGCCGGTTGCGGCGAAAGTAAGGACGAAGAACGTATAAAACATATGCTTGTGATCTTCGTTTTTCATATAGAAAAACGCATAGAATGTCACAAAAACGGCAAGCGTCGAGGTCATCGCGGCAAAGAAACAGCCGAGACCGTCAAGCCTGAGCACTATCGGGAGAGCATCCGTAAAGGAAAACAGATAAAGTGCTCCTTCCGGGCGTTCAAGGACAAGCATCCACGTAACGACGGCATTGAGTACCATAACCGTTTCGGTTATGATATTACGTAACGTTTCGCTTACCTTATTATAGCAAAACCACAAAACGATTCCGCCGACGAGCGGGATCACTATCGGTAACAAAAGAAAGTATTCGTTCATAGCTTAAATAAGAGGGGCGACAACAGCTTCGATCGCACTTGTGATCGGTCCGCCGAGGACGCCGACGATGACGGACAACGCGCAGAAAATTATCATTGGAACTGTCATTGAAAGAGGTGCTTCGTCTTTCTTTTCGGGAGTGAAATCACGTCCGGGGAAGAAAGCGTTTATAACGGGGACGAACAAGTATCCGGCAGTAAGAAGCGCAGATATGATCAGGCAAACGGGCACAAGCACATCAAAAGCGCCCATATCCATTGACGCGCCGCCGAGAGCGAGCGACCATTTGGAAACGAATCCCGCCATGGGAGGAATTCCTATGAGCGAAAGCGATGCAACGGTGAAGCAGCCCATCGTGACGGGCATACGTTTGCCGATTCCCGTCAGATCATCGACGTTTGTGCGTCCGGTTTTATATATGATCGCACCTGCGCAGAGGAAAAGCGCGTTTTTCGCAAGCGCATGGGCGATAACGTGCATGATCGAGCCTGTCACACCGGTAACTGTAAGCGTTGCAAGTCCGAGCATGACGTACGATACATTACTGACCGTTGAATATGCGAGGCGCTTTTTAAGCACCTTTTCGCGATACGCCATGGCAGAGCCCATGACGACAGTAATCATTGCAAGCACAAGCCAAGCCTTACCAACCCAACTTCCGCGAACATAATCAGCTCCGACAGAATAGAAAACAACGCGAATAACGGCGATTATTCCGGCTTTGGCGATAACCGCGGAAAGTACCGCGGACGCAGGAGCAGGCGCAACGGGATGCGCCGTGGGAAGCCAACCGTGCATGGGGTACATACCTGCTTTTGTTCCGAATCCTACGATTGCAAGAAGCAGTGCAACAGGAAGCCACTTGCTGTCCGCTGTGAGATTTCCCCCCACCGTGAAAGCGCCGCCTGTTGCGTTATAGATAAAGAAGATACCGAAAAGTCCCATAAATCCGCCGGCAATCGAATAGAAAAGGTACTTTAGCGCAGCCGCAACTGCCGATTTTTCGCCCGAATGAAGCACGAGCGGCATTGACATCAGCGTTACAAGCTCAAACGAGAGGTACATCGTAACAAGATTTGCCGAAAAAGCAAGTGCGAAAAGCATTCCGAGTGAAATGAGATAAAACGCGAAGAATCTGTCGTCATGTCCCTCGTGCTTTATATATGTAAATGCATAGATCATAACCAAGATCCACGAAACGGAAATGACTGCGGTGAAGATCTTGGAGATTCCGTCAACGGCAAAGGTTATATCAAGACCTTCCGCCATTGAAAAGAGCGTAAAGCTTTTACCCTTCCATGCATACACGGCGGCAAAAGCGACTGTTAAAACGGTTGCGGCACTGACATAGATCCTGCGTACCGTATCCTTCGGCTTGAGAATCGGCAGGAGCGCGCCCGCCAAAACAGCCGTTAATATTGCAAAAACTATCATAGCTAAAGTCCTTATATTTCAGTTTAATTCAAAAATCAAGTTTACGCAAGCATAGAGACGCCGAGCGTCAGCATATTGGTTAAGAACTGCGGATTGAATCCGAGGAAGATTATCGCGGCTCCAAAGCACACAAGCACAACCGCAAGTCCTATATCGTGCTTTGAAAGCTCGCCTTCTTTGTAAAAATACTCGGTTTTGCCGAAACGATCCGCTTCCGCAGACGGAGTGAAAATTCTGATGACGGTACGGATAAAGTAAAGCGCATTCAGTATCGTGCTGACTGCAAGAGCGGCAAGCACAATAAGCTCAACCGTACCGCGGTGCGAAGTCGCCGCAATTGCAAAGTAAAGCTTTGATGAAAATCCGGCAAGCGACGGGATACCAGTCATTGACATAGCTCCGATTGCGAATGCGATTCCGGCTTTTTTATTTCGGATCGCAGATCCTTGCAAGTGCTTAAATTCCTGACTGTCGCCGGAAACTTCCGACAGTCTCGCGCCGGAAAGGAACAAAAGAGGTTTTGTAATCGCATGAACGATCATTCCGAACAGAGCCGCAACAAATCCGCTCGTTCCGCCGAGTCCGATACCGACGAAAATATATCCGATTTGGGACGCCGACGAATACGCTATCATTCTGTTAAGATGACGTGAATTCATCGCAAAAATCGATCCCATTATCATACCGCAAAGTCCGAGCATGAGCAAAATATGACGTGCGGAATTAAAAGCTTCCGTTTCTATGCCGACGACTCGGTACAGTACCTTTATAAGAAGGAAAATATATCCCTTGGAAATTATTCCGGAAAGTATCGCAGATGACGCGGGGGTGGCGCATCCGTATGTATCCGGCATCCACGTATGGAACGGAAAAAGTCCCGATTTGATGGCAAGTCCTGCCGATATTATTCCGACGGTGACCGTAAGCGGAAGCGCATATTCGCCCGTTACGTCAAGCTTTGCCACGCCCTCTCCTATGTATTCCATCAAAAGATGGCCGGTTATTCCGTAAAACAAAGTTGATCCTATAAGGAACAACCCCGAACCAAGCAGATTCAGAACCATATATCGAGTTGCCGCAAGTGCGGTACGTCCGCTTCTTCGGATAACGAGTATTCCGCAGGATGCAAGCGTCAATATTTCAAGGAAAACGTAGCCTGTGAAAATATCGTTTGTGTATGTGAGAGACATGAGCGCCGCGCCGACAAGATTAAGCAATGTACAGTACAAATTGCGACGCTTTTCGGGAATATCAACATCAATATATCTTGCGCCTCCGATATGAGAAAGCAAAAGCACTGCCGAAAATGTAAGCGCCATAACTCCTTCGGCTACGCCGGCACGGAGCTGGTTGCTCCACGGGGCGTCAAAATGTCCCATATCGTATGTAAAATATGTTCCGTTACCAAGCGTATAAACAAGCACGGAAACGGAAAAGAAAACAAGCAACGATTCAACGATCAATGTAACTATACGAGCCGCGCGAGCTTTCAAAATCGAGCACAACACAGCGGCAAAAAGGCATATTACAACCGAAAAGAAAGGAAAATTACAAACAAAATCCATCATCTGTGCTCATGCCTTTCTCTCGCCGCGGAGTATATCTCATCCAGATTCAGAGTATGATATTTTTCATAAAGTCGAACAGTCAGCGAAAGCATGACTGCGGTAACACTGACGGAAACGACGATACCCGTCAAAACGAGTGCGGACGGAACGGGATTTATATACGAAAGCGCACTTGTGTCACCGCCCTCGATTATCGGCGCCTTTCTGCCGGCGATATAACCGAGAGACGCAAGAAAAAGATATATACCCGTATCCATAATATTCATGCCGATCAGCTTTCGTATGAGATTGCGTCCGAAAAGAAGCATCATAAAACCGATACAAAAAAGGATAAGCGCGATTGCTTCCTCATAATTAGCGATAAGTTTTTCAATCATTAAAAACGCCTCCATCCGAGCACGCGGTAAATGCTGTACATTGTTGATGCAACAACCATTCCGACCGCTATATTAAGCGGCAGGACAAATCCCGCGCTGAAAATATTGCCGATCGTGCCGTGACCGACACCGAGCGGAAGTCCGTTTGCGCCCGTATAGAACGTATAGCTTTTCATAAAGCAATACGAAGAAAGTGCAACGAACGATATGATCTTATAGTTTCGTTCGGACATAAAACGTCCGGACGCATCCTCGCCGAACGCCGCCGACAGCAAAATCAGCGCTGCTCCGATAACGGCTCCGCCGGAAAATCCGCCGCCCGGCGAAAGATGTCCGTTAAGGATTATATAAATGCCGAACATCAAAATGAGCGGTATTATCGCTGTTGCGGTCTTACGCATTATAGGATCTCCCGAAAGATCACTGAATTCAAGTTTTGCCGATTTTACAGCCTCATCATCATGAGAATCCGCCAACAAAATGGCAAGCACGCAGGTAACGGCGCAAAACAGAACAAACGATTCACCGAGCGTATCAAATCCTCTGTATTCGAGAATAATTCCCGTTATGATATTGACCGTTCCCGTTTCCTGCAAGCCATGTTCAAGGTACTCGTAGCTGACCATATCCATCTGCTCCGCATCAGTACCGAACCTCGGCATTTCGGCAACTGTCGCCATCAAAAGTCCGCAAAGCAAAAAAAGGCAAACAACTCCGAGCAGTACATAAACGACGTGAACGAATTTTTTATGCTTAAATTCGCTGAAATCAAACGAACGGTGGCCAAGCTCAGGCTCTCCGGACGCGCCGGGTTCCGGCAATTTTTCATCCTCGTCGAGATCAAAATCCCCCGACAGCCACAAAAGAAACTTATTTTTCATCTTTGTTTTGTTCGGTTTCATTCTTATGCTCTGCCTCCATTCTTCCGATTTTATGTAGCGCAATGTAAAACATTACGCCGGACACACCCGCACCTACAGCAGCTTCCGTTACCGCAAGATCGGGAGATTCAAGCAACGCCCACACAAGCGCCATTATAAGGCTGTACCCGGTAAAACAGATCACAGCATGAAGAGTACGCTTCGTGCACGCAGAAGCAACAGCGCAAATAACGAGCATCACAAGAAGTATTATTCTGATTATTTCAATTGATCCCATCTTCTGTGTCTCCTTTCGCTTTATCGGAAGAAATATCGGTAACATTCTCCGTGACAATATCGCTGACGGAATATTCAAGCTGTGCCAAAAGATGCGTCGATTCGGGTGAAGTCAGCATCATTAAAACAAGCACGGAAAGCATCTTCAGCGATACAAAATCAAATCCCATGTATACTATTGCCGACACAGTGACACAAAACACACCGACCGTATCAGCCACGGCAGCTGCGTGAAGTCGGTTAAGGCAAAAGCCGAATCTGCCGACTCCGAGCGCTGCGGAAGCAAATGCAAGAACGCCCACAAGAGTAAAAGCAGCGCTTATCCCGAATTTGATCCATTCAAAAATCATTTTGTGCCTCGCTTTCCCCTGCCGTACACACGTCTCAATATAACAACAGAGACGAAATTGACAAGCGCGTAAATAACGGCGATATCCGCAAGATATCCCGCCTTCAAGAGCGGAACAAGCGTCATGATACATCCGATAACGGCAGTGCCGATCATGTTTATACCCATTACCTTGTCGCAAACCTCAGGTCCACGGCAACTTCTGAACATTCCGCAAAGTCCGTACATCAAAAGAAAGACTCCGGTGAATTCAAATAAATATTTATATGCGATTTCGGGCGTCATGGCTTACACCTCCTTGAGTATTCTTTCCATACGAGTTAAAAGCCGAACAAAAACGGACGCATCCATTCCGTGCGACATTTCCTCATGAAGGCAATGAACGGTAAAAGAATTATGCTGTTGATCGAGCGTGATCGTACCGGGCGTAAGCGTTATGCTGTTTGCCAAAACGACATTTGCCATGTCGCTTTTCAATTCGGTGTCAAACCTTACGACAACTCCGGCGGGCTTTTTTCTGCCGAAAATATACGGCATCACAGACAGATTTGCCTTGAATATTTCAACTACAAGGGTAAGAAAATACAAAACGGCAAGCGGTATCAGTTTGTAAACAGCACGCTCCTTTGAAAAGCTCCACGAAAGGAAACTTCGAGCAAAAAGAAAGACTGCCGCTGAGACGAACACACCCGTTATCAGGATCTCGGCAGTCAATTTTCCGGATAGTATAATCCAAAAAATAAAAAGTGATAAAATCATAAAACGAACCTCTTTTGATGTCGTTCGCATCAAACATTGATATTCGACGCAAAAATCGGCATTTTTTATCCTATTTATTATAATGTCAGTCACCATCCAATTCAACGGCACCTTTACACAAATCCCGACTCGGAATATTCGACTTTTATAGACAAAATCACACAAAAAGAGAGCGAAATGTTATTTCGCTCTCTTTTTTTCGTTTTCGCGTCAAATTTATTGTACCGAAATGATCACGTATTTTTAACATGTTTTTTAATACGTTTGAGCTCTCCGAGCATTTCGACAGTATCATCCACTATCCTGACTTTTGAATCGGACTCCCTGTGATTTATAACGGAAACGGGCATTTCGGACACTTTATAGCCGAGTTTATCGGCAAAAAGCAAAACCTCAATATCAAATGCAAAGCGATCTGTCTCGGTACGGCTGAAAATATCATGTGCCGCTTTTCTGCGAAACGCCTTGAACCCGCACTGGGAATCGCTGTATTTCAATCCCGCGGCAAGTTTCAAAACAAGTATATACGTTTTGGACGCAAGCTTTCTCAGAAACGTATACCCATCATACCCGCTTTTGTCGAGATTGCGTGAGCCTATAACGATATCCGTTTTCGGTTCGGCATTGAATTTGGCAAGCGCCTGTGCGATCTTATCAGTTCCGTATGCATTATCGCAGTCGGTGCATAGGATCACATCCCCCTCTGCCGCCATTACAGCGGTTCTGACAGCGCAACCTTTGCCTCTGTTTTCGTGGTACCCCACAACCTTTACCCTCGGATGAGCCACGGCGCGCGCAATATCTCCGCAACCGTCTTGACTTCCGTCATCGCACAAAACAATTTCATAATCACCGCCCGTTATTTTTTCGAGAGCGTCAGTATATGTCGCAATCGCATCCTTGACGATACCTGCTTCGTTATACATGGGAACACAAAGAGAAAGCTTCATTAATCAAATCCTCATCTATATTTATTGCAATTCAAGAACGGTGTAGTCAACCTCAACCGTAACGGTTAAGCGCTCAAGCTTTTCAAGCGCTTCCACACCCGATTTAGGCGTTCGCCAATAATATGGTGTCATCGAAAACAGCTCAAATATTGCTTCGTTTCCATCGACCGTAGTTTGATAGGAAACAGTGCTTTTTTCCACAAGCTCAAGTCCCGTTCCGCTAGCGCGTAAAGCGTGGTCAAGCGTCTCGTTATCTCGTGCATTATCTTCACCGTAAAGTATTTTTTTCAGCTCTGTCAAGTGTTTTTCGCCCGACGAGCCTATAATCACTTTACCTCCGCGCTTCAAAACACGCACAAATTCATTATAGTCGCACGGCGAAAACAACGAAATTACAAGATCTGCTTCATTGTTCGCAAGCGGCATTTCCGCAAGCGACGCGACTGCATAAGCGACATTTTCCGATATTCCGAGCCGTTTCGACTGTTTTGCCGCAGCTTCGCAGGCGTGTTTTGATGCGTCTATCCCGACAACCTTGAAATTCGGGCAAAAAGTATTAACGGCATTTGTGTAATATCCTTCTCCGCATCCTGCATCAACAGCGATCCCACCGTTTTTTGCGTGATTTTTTACAATTGAGATCAGATAATCTCTGTTTTTTTCATAGTATCCCGCCGAAAGGAATTTCGTCCTCGCGGTAACCATCCCCTTATCGTCTCCGGAGCTTCTGTTTCTGAGTTTTCCGGGGCGCAAAAGATTCACATATCCCGCCGAAGAAATATCAAAGCTGTGACCATCGGCACAAAAAAGTCTTTTTCCATCGCAATCGAGCCTATTGCCACAGAGCGGACACACAAAAACATCATTTATCATTCCTGAACCTCAACAAGAACCCCCTGCAAACAATACCTAAGCGTACTTATACCAAGCTTTGTGCAGGTTGAAAGAGTTATAATTCTATCGTTTTCGCTTATATCTATACGCTTGGAATACTGAGACTGTGACTGCATCTCGTTTACAAAGTCAACAAACGAAGCTCCGCTTCCAAAATAAGTGCGAAAATACTGATAATCATATCTGAATACCGCAAGATTGAACGGCTCGTATACGTAAAGTCCCGTTGTAGTATAGATATATATTTTATGCGTATTGAAGAACTCCTCGCTTTGAGCGAATTTCATCACGTCCGCAAACATCTGACCATTCGAGCAGTTATGGCCGTACAAAACAAGATTATAGTTATCCAAAACGTATGTTCCGAGTCTATAATCGGCAAAAATCGAACCGACCTTCATCGACTCACCTGTAAAAGCGTGATTCAAATAAAATTCGTTGTCCTCGCCCTGCGCGATCGGATAACTGATTTTTGTATCCTCTATCATGATATATCCGTACACATCGGGATATGTATTTCTGAGCGCGGCAAGCTTCGCTTTCATAAGTTCAAGTTCCTCGTTGTACTCTGAATCCGAAACAAGCGTGCCCGAATCGGGTTGTGACACCCCGGCAACAAACGCCTCTGACGATGCGCTTTTTGCCATCGTTACCGCACCGCTTACGGACGCACTCGGATCAACGAAGAACTGATATTCTTTCATATAATCCTCATAATAATCAGCGCCCGACTCCTGCTCAACCGTCAGCACGATAATATTAACAACGCAATAAATAAAGACAGCCATTGCTCCGAGAAGCACAAGCTTATCGAAAATATTTCCGAGCAGCCTTGCCGCATTAAAACGTTTTCCTTTAACTTCGGCGCAAATATCGTCCGCAGTCACCTCGGAAATCGAGTTAACAAAAACTCCGTCACCGTCATTTTCGGAAAGAAGGTAATCGCTGTCATCCGCAACGGGAACTGCGTTAATATCGAGCTTCCCGTGTCTGCCGAGTAGCTCACTTTGACTTTTTTTGGCTTTTTCGTCCACGTTGCATCTCCTCATCTTGCTTGACAGTACAAGTAAAATACTGTATAATCGTTTTCAACGAATATATATCACATTATACTGCTGTATTTGTAATTTTTCAACACAGCATTTATTTATTTAATAGTATTTTTACATTCGGAGAATGCGGTATGGACGAAAAGATCATCAAGAACGCGAAAATCACGGAAATGACCAACATGGGCGCCGGAATCACAAAGGACAGCGACGGAAAAACCGTTTTTGTCATCGGCGGAGCTGACGGTGACGTTTGCGACATTAAAATCACATCCGTGCGTTCCTCGTTTGCTTTCGGTGTGCCGATTTCGATCAGCATCCCCTCTCCGTATCGAATCAATCCGGACTGTGCCGCTTTCGAAGTGGGCTGCGGCGGCTGCTCATTCAGACACGTCACATACAGTCACGAACTTGAAATAAAACAAAATTATGTTGCGTCACTGCTAAATCGAGCAGGTGCAAATGTAGACCTTGAACACATATTTTCCGCAGGCGAGTATGAACCGAGGACGAAAGTAACCGTTCCGATCGGA
>CAZPJU010000004.1:0-30875 GCA_964586965.1 uncultured Lachnospiraceae bacterium
GACGGCATCAACAATCTTATCACGATTTATTCCTGCTTCACGGGAAAGAGCGCGGCAGAAATCGAACGCGAATTCGAAGGTCGCGGTTACGGTGATTTCAAGCTTGCGGTCGGTGAGGCGTGCGCGGACACGCTCGCTCCCGTTCAGGCTCGTTTCCATGAGCTTATGAACGACAAGGCTTATCTTGAATCAGTTATGCGCGACGGTGCCGAAAAAGCGTCCCACACGGCGGCAAAAATGATGTCCAAGGTCAGACGTAAGCTCGGCTTTGTTCAGCTCTGAGATGAACTTTTCCACTACGGAGACAGCTTATGTTCAAGTTTATAAAAGTATGGACAAAAAGCAAAAATGAAAAAAGTCCGCGTTACAGACGTGATTTTGCCAAAGAGCTTGACGGGTTGCACATAAAATATGTGACTGAAAGAAAAAACGACAATGACGACGTCATAGGCAGGGACGGCGCACTTATAGTTAAGCCGGATCAGGATGAATTTCTTGTCTATGCAAGTTCGGACGTCATTTTCAGGTGTAAGATCCCCGAACTTGCCGCATGGCAGCTTCTTTCGGGAGACGGCGTAGTTCTCACTGCTCCGGACATTGAGCATGGCGGAAAAGAACGAACAATAATCGCATACTACACATACCACAGAAAATAACGAGAAAGGGGTCAGTTTGACCCCTTTCCGCTTATTACGGTAGAAACTGTTTTCGCAAGGCAGTAAATGTCTGTTTTTAACGAGCATTCGTTAACATATTTCACATCACACCGCACTTTTTCTTCTTCGCTTATGGCATCTCTGCCGCTGATCTGTGCAAGTCCCGTAATGCCCGGACGAAGAACAAACACTCCCTCGCTTTTGCGAAGCTCGTTTATCCTTTTTTCCGCCGAACATATCGGACGATACCCGACAAAACTCATATCTCCGCGTATTATATTCCATAACTGAGGTAATTCGTCAATGCTTGCACGCCGCAAGATCGCTCCCGTTTTTGTAACATAACTTTCCAAGCCGTTCAATTTATATGCCGCCACGTTATTCGGTGAACCGACATACATTGTGCGGAACTTATATATGGTAAATTCCTTTCCGTCCTTCCCTACGCGTTTTTGAGTGAATATCACAGGTCCCGGTGAATCAATTTTGATAAAACCGGCGACAATCAGCATCGGAATGAACAACAATACGCTCGCCGCAACCGCAAAAATAAGATCGAAAATTCTTTTAGTCGCTAAATATATTTTACGACATTTGAAAAATGCCGAAATTTTTGTTTCGTATCTTGCCGTATTCATTCTTTTCACTCCGATTATCATCTTTTATTCAAGTTCAATAAAGTATTGTCCGAAAAATGATATTTTTAATCATCGTGTGAAAAATTTTTTTCAAAAGATCAAACAAAAAAGGTATGACTGTTGTCATACCTTTTTATTTTGATCAGCCGAAAAAACATTAACTGCGACAATTTCGATCTAACCACTCTCTTATATATTGACAGTAATCCTCATCATCTTCGCAAAAGTACATAAAGTACACATAGCATTGCGCCATATAGTATTTTACTGCGTCTATATTGCAATTTCCGTGCCTTTTATATCCTTTGATAAACGTCTCTTGTTCTTCGCTTGTTTTCAAAAATTTTTGTCCCGGACGAAGAAACAAAGCCCATGCTATATCAAAGTCTCTGTCTCCGTATCCTGCAAGTTCAAAATCAAGAATCGCGCTTATACCATGATCCTTCCACAGCACATTCGCATAATGAAAATCACCATGACAAAACACAGCCTCGCCTGGAGCCGGTTTTCGATCAAAAAATTCCCCCATAAACATCAAGTTTGTTTTTTCAAGCACTTCGTTCGGAGGGCGGTGTCTGAATTTCCTGTCAGATTGCGCACTTGCATTAATTTTAAGCTTATGCAAGCGTCCCAAGGCCTCACCGTACTTCTCCATATACGAAACAGCAGCCGCTTCGCTTTCGTTTTCAATGATAGCGGACAAGCGCATCCCCGGTAACGCCTCGGTAACCGAATAACTTCCGTTTTCGCGATCATAATCGATCACTCTCGGAAAAAACGGGATATCAAGCTGATTTAATATATTCACCTCATTAATTAAATCTGCATCTTTTCTTCGTGCAACCTTGATAAATGCGAAGATCTCTTTTCCGTTTGATACGCCCTTAACATGAAATACATCGTTTCCGGCGTGAGGGTATCCGAGTATCTCATTAAGCTTAAAATTCGTAAAATTCAATGCAAACGGATCGCAGGTTTCTCTCCATTTTTTCGGATGTATAGTGATCTGATCCTCCATTTAAACACCTTTCTCTCAGAGATTGTTTTTGTCAAAAACGAGAGGCAACAATTCCGAAAGAGTATATTTTTGCGGATTGTCGGGTGATCCGAGGATAATCTCAAACTCATCTTTTTTGCAAAATTCAGCCATAACTTGACGGCATACGCCACACGGAGGACAAATTTCCGTTACATTGCCGGCAATTATTTCTTCTCTTTTACCGCCTACTATTGCTATTGACTTAAAATCGCGTTTGCCTTCACTGACAGCTTTGAAAAACGCCGTTCTTTCCGCGCAAACTGTCGGAGTATACGAAGCATTTTCGATATTACAACCTGTATATACATCTCCGTCATCTGTCAAAAGCGCCGCTCCGACGCAAAATCCGGAATAAGGCGAATACGCGCCTTTCGCTGCATCAGCCGCGATTTTCAAAAGCTGTTTTTCCGTCGGCAAGGTTAACGCGTCTCTGAAGCTTTGACCTTCACCCGTGTGAGTTACTCCCAAAAAATCAGTAACGGTTGCGGAAATATCAGCGAAAGTTTTTCTTGTACCGAGATTGGTATGAGCGATATTACTGCCATAAACAAGAATCGGCACATATTCACGCGTATGATCTGTGCTGATATCGCCCGGATCACAGCCGTGATCGGCGGTAATTATCAAAAGATCATCATCGCGAAGCTCAGGCAAAAAGTTGCCGAGCCAAAGATCGAATTCGTTAAGCGCATCGGCATAACCGTCAGCATTGTTTCGGTGTCCGTAAACGGAATCGAAATCAACGAGATTCACAAAGCAAAGTCCGTTGAAATCCGTTTTGACAAGATCGGATGTAACGGAAAGTCCTATATGATTTGGACCTGTATGAATAGCTTTTGTTATTCCCTTTCCGGCAAAAATATCCTCGATTTTTCCGACTGCAATAACGTCAAGTCCGGAAGCCTTTATCTCATCGAGCATTGTCACGCCGGAAGGCTCAAGCGAGAAATCACGTCTGTTGGCAGTGCGGGTATAATTCGGGTATTCACCGATATAGGGGCGTGCGATAATTCTGCCGACACCATGCTCACCTTGCATTATTTTTCTTGCTTTTTCACATATATCGTACAGTTCGGGAACCGAAATGACATTCTCATGAGCCGCTATTTGAAGCACGCTGTCCGCGGAGGTATAGACGATTAAATCGCCGTTTTTTTCATGCTCTCTGCCGTAATCAAGCAAGACTTGCGTGCCCGAATACGGCTTATTGCAAAGGATCTTGCGTCCGGTTGCAAGACTGAGTTTTTCAAGTATTTCTTCGGGGAATCCGTTGGGATAAGTAGGCAACGGACGTTCCGAAATCACACCGGATATTTCCCAATGACCGACTGTTGTGTCCTTACCGCGCGAAAGTTCACCCGAACGACCGTACGCCGCAGACGCAGACTCAACACGCTCACCGACTTTTACATCGTCAATATTGAAAAGCCCCATTTTTTTCATGTTCGGAACAGACAGTTTGCCTGTTTTTGAAACGCTTGCGATTGTATTGGCACCGAGATCACCGAAATCTGCCGAATCGGGCAATTCACCTATTCCGAAACTGTCAAGAACGATCAAAAATACACGTTTCATAATTATTTATCAAATCTTGCCGCTACATTGAGCGCTATTTTCATCATATCCGTAAAGGAATTCTGTCTTTCTTCGGATGAGGTTACCTCTCCTGTGAGTATATGGTCGGAGATAGTGCAGATGGACAACGCGCGCTTTTTAGCACGTGCCGCATTCATATACAGTGCAGCCGCTTCCATTTCGACAGCCATAACGCCCATTTTAGCCCAATCGAGAGTATTTGTAGAATCATTGTAGAATCTGTCTGATGAAATGAGGTTTCCGACGTGCCAATTTACACCGAGAGCATTTGCTTCTTCGACAGCGGCAGAGATAAGCTCATAGCTTGCGATCGGAGCAAATGTACCGGGGAGAGCAAACTGCTTGGCAAAATCGGAATCAGTGCACGCGCCCTGACCGAAAACAACTTCTCTTACCTTAACATCTTCATTGATGCTTCCGGCAGTACCGACACGGATAATATTATCGACACCGTAAAAATTGAAAAGCTCGTAACTGTAAATACCTATTGAAGGCATACCCATACCGCTTGCCATAACGCTGACACGAGCGCCGTTATAATATCCCGTATATCCCTGAATTCCGCGAACATTGTTCACAAGTTTAGCATCTGTAAGAAATGTTTCCGCAATCATTTTTGCGCGAAGCGGATCGCCGGGCATAAGAACTGTTTTTGCAAAATCTCCGTATGCGGCTGAAATATGAGGTGTAGGTATATTTTTATTCTGTTCAGACATAATTTTAAATCCTTTCTTTACTGATTTTCTTTTACCGCTTTGACAATGCGGCTTGTACCGAGACGAGAAGCGCCGAGCGCAATAAAGTCTTCGGCATCTTTTATACTGCTGATTCCGCCGGCAGCCTTTATTTTAAGATGAGACGCGGAATGCTCCACCATCAGCGCCACATCTTCGCGCGTTGCTCCGCCTCCACCGAAACCGGTCGATGTTTTGATATAATCGGCGCCGGACTCAGAAACAACGTGACACAGTTTTATTTTTTCTTCCTCGGTAAGTTTACAACATTCGATGATTACTTTAAGAATTTTTCCGTTGCAGGCTGCTTTTATACGTTTGATCTCATCAAGCTGTTCGTCGTATCTGCCGTCCTTTACCCAACCGAGATTGACAACCATATCAACTTCATCAGCGCCGTTTTTAACCGCATCCTCAGCCATAAACACCTTTGCCGCAGTTGTGTCATATCCGTTCGGAAAGCCGATAACGGTACAGATAGCGACTCTGCCGTTTGAATATTCAGCTGCCTCTTTTACATAAGACGCCGGAATGCACACCGACGCTGTGCCGTACTTTATTCCGTCATCTACGATAGCGCGGATCTCATCCCATGTTGCGGTAACGGAAAGAAGTGTGTGATCCACTTTAGATAAAATATCCTTGATTTCCATAGTAATTCCCCTTTTTATAATTTATTTTACATACCACGCCTGTTCTTTGACGTGTTTTTTCCAGCATTTATGGCACATCGCGACGTAACTGTCGTTGCCGCCTATGAGCACCTGCTCGCCCTCGGTTATAACCCTGCCCTCAGAGTCGATTCTTGCGTTAACAACAGCCTTGCTTCCGCAATCACATACTGTTTTTATTTCGGTGATTGAATCAGCTACCTCAAAAAGGCGCCTTGATCCCGGAAAAAGCTTAGTTTGAAAGTCTGTTCTCAAGCCGAAACACATAACGGGAATTCCGTATTCATCTACGATCTCGCGAAGTGCATCAACTTGCTTCGGTGTTAAAAATTGGCATTCATCAGCTATAACTACATCGACGTCGCTGTAATTTGATTCATACAGAGCTTCGATTTCGGTTTCGGGTTCAATAACGGTTGCGGTTTCGGCAAGTCCTATTCTCGATTTGACAATATCGGCGCCGTCGCGACTGTCAATGGAAGGCTTTATCAGCCACACCTTCATCCCCCGTTCCTCGTAATTAAATTTTGTTATAAGCGCCTGTGCCGTTTTCGACGATCCCATAGCGCCGTATTTGAAATAAAGTTTTGCCATGTCGGTCTCCGTTTAGTATTACACGGCGAATATGCCGTACATATATATTTTAACATTTTTTTATACACATTTCAACGCAATTGCAAAATAAAAAGCCACCTTTCGGTGGCTTTTTGCAGTTAATAAAAGCTTATGCTTCTGCGTAAACGCTGACCTTCTTCTTGCCTGCGTTTGTGGTTTCAAACTTAACCTTTCCCTCGATAAGAGCGAAAAGTGTATCGTCGGAACCGCGTCCTACGTTAACGCCGGGATGAATATGTGTTCCTCTCTGACGAACGAGGATGTTACCTGCCAGCACGTGCTGACCGTCTGCGCGCTTCAGTCCAAGTCTCTTGGATTCGCTGTCACGTCCGTTCTTTGTTGAACCAACGCCCTTTTTATGCGCGAAATACTGCAAACTGAGCTTTAACATCTTAAATAATACTCCTTTCACTAAAGTGCCTTATCAGGCGTCTTCGGGATCGAGATCTACAACGGATACCTCAAGGTAATCGTAGTATTCCTCCGTAAGATCCATCAACTGATAATAATATGCCTTGATAAGTCCGGCAACCGCATACTGAAGCTTTTCATCATCGCAGAATCTCGGCACCGCACATCTTGCAATAAGCTTGATATCCGCCGTGTCATCAGCAATAATATAATCGACTTCCGATGCATAAGCGACTTCAATCGCATTGATTATAAGCATCGTCATCGCGGAGAGCGCGGCACAAAGTACATCGTCTCCTGCTTCACCGTAGCCGGTGTGTCCTTTTTCTTCAAAGCCGTAGTAATTATCTCCCGACTTGAAAAATGTAATCTTTGTCACGGTGTTCTGATCCTATCAGCCGTTGATCTTGCTGATCTGAACTTTGGTATAGGGCTGTCTGTGACCCATCTTCTTCTTTTCGTTCTTCTTAGCCTTGTACTTGAGAACGTAAATCTTCTGTCCCTTAACGTCGCCGAGCACATCAGCCTCAACGCTTGCGCCGTCAACATAAGGAGCACCTACCTTAAGTCCGTCATTGCCGGAAACAGCAAGAACATTGTTAAAGGTGTATTTGTCGCCTTCATTTGCTCCGAGAAGCTCAACGTAGATAACTTCTCCTTCGCTTACTTTGTACTGCTTTCCGCCTGTTTCGATAATTGCGTACACGAAAAGCACCTCTCTTTCTCATAGACTCGCTGCCGAAAGGCGCTGTAATTTTTGAAAAAATTACAGACTTAAAAAGCCCGCTCGCAAGCGGCTATTCATTATAGCACATTATTTCCGAGCCTGTCAATAGCTTTTTTATAAAATAATCCTTATTTTATGGGATATTTTTGCGTTTCAATAAAGTATCGTTTTAATAATTGCGGGAATATCGGCTGCGATATATGTTGCGCCGGCATCTGTCAGTTCTTTTTCGTCTCCGTAGCCGTAAAGTACTCCGACAGAATCTATTCCGAGTTTATTCGCACCCGTTATATCATATTTTCTGTCACCGACCATAAGAACTTCCGATTTATTTTCCGGAGACGCAAGCGCAAGCGCAAGACGTATGACCTCATCCTTATGATTGATTTTCCCATCAAGCGTTGCGGCGGCAACATGATCGAAATAATGATTTATTCCGAAATGTTCGAGTATGCGAACAGCGTAAACATCCGGTTTTGACGTTGCCAAAAGGATGCGGATTCCATGATTTTTCAGCTGTGCAAGCATATCGACAACGCCATCGTAAATTTTATTTTCGAATATACCTATATCGGTAAAATACTCTCGGTAATATTTAACGGCAAGTTCGCTTTTTTCGCGATCAAAGCCGTAATATTCCGAAAATGAATCTATAAGCGGCGGTCCGATAAAGCGATAAAGCTCGCTTCTGTCGACAACGGAAATTCCGAATTTTTCGAGGGCGTACATCACCGAATTTGTTATACCGATCCCCGGATCGGTAAGTGTTCCGTCAAGATCGAAAAGTACAGTTTTATACATTACATTCTCCGTAAATTTTTATCATGCATAATTATATCATGCTTTACATTTTTCGACAAGCGCAAATTCAAGCGTCGCGGCATATAATTTTACTGCGGAGGAAAAATCCGCACATTAACAAAAAAGAAAGGAACTTAAAATATGGCAGAGATCTTGAATCAAGCTCAGCTTTCCTATAATTCAACAATTGTCAGTTCAAACGTAACTGTCGGTGAGCTACTTCCCGCGCTTTCCCTAACAAAAACGGCAGTACGCACCTCGTACAATCGTCAAGACAGCATAACGTATATTATCAGTCTCATCAATTCGAGCGGAAGTGCATATACGGGCATAACAGTCACCGACGATCTCGGAGGATACACCGTCGGAAACATCACCGCATACCCATTGGCGTATGTTGACGACACAGTTCGCCTTTACACGAACGGCACGCTCGGAGCGTCGCCTACGGTAACGGCAGGGCCGCCGCTTTCATTCACCGGGATAACCGTCCCCGCAAACGGAAATGTCATACTCGTTTACGAAACATCCGTTACCGAATATGCGCCACTTTCCACCGACTCTCAAATAACAAACACCGCATCTGTCACGATAGCGGATCCTACGACAACGGTAACGGACAGTGAAACCGTCACTGTCCGCAATGCTCCGTCGATCTCTATCACAAAACACATGGAGCCGACCACCGTTATAAACAATGACACGGTAACTTACACGTTTGTCATCGAAAATTACGGCAACACAGCTTTGACAGCAGATGACGGAAGCGTCCTCACCGACACATTTACTCCCGCACTTTCAAATATAAGCGTCACCTTCAACGGTGAAGTATGGACAACGCCCGCAAATTACACCTATTCAGAGGAAACGGGCGCGTTTGCGACTGTTGCGGGCGGCATAACCGTCCACGCCGCTTCATTCACACAAGATCAAGCAACAGGCGTAATTCGCGTCATCCCCGGAACTTCAACTCTCGTTGTTACTGGAACGATCTGACAGCAAATAATACAACAAAAAAACGGGATGTACTTCGGTGCATCCCGTTTGCTGTATAAAAAAAGACGCCTTTCGGCGTCTTTTTGGCATTTTTGTCGTTCAGCAGCCGCACTTGCGTCCGCCGCTATCTCGATCTCTTTCCTGGGCGATGTACGAAGGGGGATAGAATTCGTTCACGGGAAAAGACATTGTTCTGAACAAAGCGCAAGGATCGTCTTCTTCGGGGCTTACGCATTCCTTATCCGGCACCGTATACTCGGACGCCGTAATGAGATACTGAGCCGGACGTTCGATTCTTACTACGGAGAAAAATCCGAGAGACACCACAAGGAAGCGATCGCTTTCCGGATCCGCGAGTGCTCCTCCGCATTCGGAAGCAACACCTTCGGGAATATCATCAGCGGCACAGCAACAACAGCAGCAAGTTGCAGGCTCGACGATCTTTGAATTCAAAATAATCGGATCCACAGTTTCAAGCACTGCAATCGGAAGATTTGTGTTTACGTGAGTACACGAAAGATTCGGATGTTTGCAGAAATTATCCTTAAACGGATCGCTTTTGAATATGCTTACATTGCCCTCCGAAGCGAAAAGTATAACTCTTTTCTCGACAACGGCAACTCCCGTAAGTTCCTGCGGCATACCGTTACAACAAACTTCAACCGTTACCTTTACATATATTCTGATGTTGATCTGATAAAAACCTCGATTGAACGGAACTGCATTAACATCTATATCGGCGTGGATTATTTGCGCTGATTTTGTTCTCACGGATTGCGTGCGCGAAATCAACTCTTGACCGAAATCACTGAGATACACTCTGACGTCCTCAAAACAGTCCTTATCCCTGCATGAATCAAGGACTCTGTACGTATCTATGCAAACCGTCTCAGTTCCTTGACACGATTGGGTTATATTATTATTTCTGTTCTCAAGCATTGAGAAGCATTCCTCCTTAGATTATAAAGCCTCAAAGCCAACATTTACAACGTCAGCGAAGCTTTCAATCTTATAATATGCAAGATCATCAATCGATGCCACATAAGAAAAAGAGGAATAAGAAACTTACGTTTCTTATTCCTCTTTTGAATTTTATACAGCAATTCTTATATGTACTTTTTCATCGTTTCCGTTGCTTCTTCGGTTTCGATTGTGGAAGTAACAACTACATTTATGCCGTTCTTATCGGAAAACTCCGCAAGCTCGTTAAGCAGTACATCAAACGCCGCTCTATCTTCCTTACAGATACGAAGTGCGGAGTCTATGAAAAGCTCTTTAACGTCATGGTTGCTTGCATAAATTCCCGAAATAAAGCCGAAAAGCGACTGAGCATCGGAAATCAAATATTCATCGGCAGAGATAAGTCTGCACTGATGTTTGATATCATAGCGAAGCTTGTCGGATTTTTCGATGCATACAACGGATCCGCTTGAATGTTCAACGGCTTCGTTTACCATAGCGATAAGCTGTTTTGTCTTTCCTGTTCCTTTAAGTCCAATAATCAGTTTTAACATCAGATTCCTCCGTTACGACAGTTTTCACTTGTCGTTATAATCGTTATAGTCATTATAACAGATTATTCGCAAATATTCAACCGTCAATTTTTGAAAAGTAACAATAATTATTTTTTCGTATTAAAGAGAAGCTATTCTTGCTTCGAGTTCAGACTTCATTTCCTCGTATCCGGGTTTGCCGAGCAGGGCAAACATATTCTTTTTGTAGCTTTCAACTCCGGGCTGATCAAAGGGATTTACGCCGGAAATATAACCGGAAACGGCACAAGCAAGTTCGAAGAAATAAATAAGCTCACCGAGGCTTGATTCGCTTCTGTCGGGTGTTTCGATGACGATGTTCGGCACGCCGCCGTCAACATGAGCCAAAAGCGTACCGAGCATTGCGGTATGGTTGATCTCATCTATTTCGCGTCCTGCGATAAAGTTGAGTCCGTCTATATTTTCCGCATCGAACGGAACCTTATAAGAATCGGTCGGATGCTTGATGTCGATAACGGTTTCAAAGAGATTACGTGTTCCGTCCTGTACAAACTGACCGAGAGAATGAAGATCTGTCGAGAATATAACGGATGCGGGATAAATGCCCTTGCCGTCCTTGCCTTCGCTTTCGCCGTAAAGCTGTTTCCACCATTCGGAAAGCATTGCCGCAGCAGGCTCGTAGCTTACGAGAATTTCGGTTGTTTTTCCGTGTCTTGAAAGGATATTGCGAAGTGCCGCATACTGGAGGCACGCATTTTCCTCATAAGGCGCAGAGGTATACTTTGCTCTTGCGTTTGCGGCGCCTGTCATAAGAGCGTCAATATCAATTCCGGCAACTGCGATCGGAAGCAGGCCGACAGCGGTAAGCACGGAGAAGCGTCCGCCGATGTCATCAGGTACAACGAAGGTTTCGTAGCCGGTTTTGTCCGCGAAACCCTTAAGCGTTCCGCGCGCGCGGTCGGTTGTTGCGAAAATTCTCTTTTTCGCTTCTTCTTCGCCGTACTTTTTATTCATCATTTCACGGAAAATACGGAAAGCGATTGCAGGTTCCGTTGTTGTTCCGGACTTGGAAACAACATTAACGCACACATCTTTGCCCTCGCAAAGTTTGAGAAGCTCTGCAATAGAGGATGCGCTGATGTCCTTACCGGCGAAATAAATTTCGGGTGTGTCCTTGGGGAGTGCGTTATAATTGTTGGATTTTATGTACTCGATTACGGCGCGTGCTCCGAGATAAGAACCGCCGATACCGATAACAACAAACACATCGCACATTTTTTTAATGCGCTCAGCCGCCGCTTTGATGCGTGCAAATTCTTCCTTATCGTAATTTACGGGAAGATCTGTCCAACCGAGAAAATCATTACCGGGACCGTTCTTTGCAAGAACAGTTGCAAGAGCACTCTCGGCGCTTCCCTTCATATAGTCGATTTCGTGCTGACGCACAAACTGACTTACAAATTTTTTATTAAGATTAATACTCATATTAACTGCCTTTCTTCAGACGTTCGTTAAAATACATATTATTTTAACATAAAACAATGCTTTTTTCAATAGTTTCGCATTTATTTGGAGAGAATACCGCGGAATATTTTATAAATCACACCGAAATAACCGATTTTTTCGGCATTTTCGGTTGCGGTGACGGGAATTTCACCTATGATTTCGCCGTCGGCGAAATATGTTACATTTCCTACAACATCTCCGATGCAAACAGGTGCGGCAACATCCTGCAAAAGCGTCACGGTTGACGTTACATTTTTATCCTTCCCTTTTTTCAAAACAGCGGCAAAATCAGCATGAACGCTTTTTACCGAAGAACTCACCGCCCCTTTTACGGGTACACTTTCACATTCAGCGGCAGGATCGGAATAAACGCAATAATTGGCATATCCGTAATCAAGCAGAGATTTTGCGGCTTCGTTCCTAACATCTCTTGTCGGTGCCCCCATGATGACCGCTATGAGCGACATATTATCGCGCTCTGCGGTTGCGGAAATGCAAAAACCTGCCTTTGAAGTAGATCCGGTTTTAAGTCCTGTTGCCCCCCGATAAAAACGTATGAGTCTGTTTGTATTTGTTAATCCGAATTCACCGTTTCTTATCGAATCCATCCAAACGGTTGTAAATTCGAATATTTCGGGGTGGTTGATTATAAGCTCGCGTGACATAATCGCAATATCTCTTGCACTGGTAAGATGAGATGCCGAATCTTCCGCGTCGTCAAGCCCGTTGGTGTTGACAAAATTCGTATTTTCCATCGAAAGTTCCGCAGCACGTTCGTTCATTCGCGAAACGAAAGCATCCTCACTTCCAGCTATGTATTCAGCCAAAGCAACGCTTGCATCATTTGCCGATGCGATAACGACGCATTTGAGCAATTCGCGCACAGACATTGTCTCACCCGGTTCAAGATAAACCTGCGAACCGCCCATAGATGCGGAATTTTCACTTACCGACACGGTATCATCCATTGTAATCGTACCTGACTTGACCGCTTCCATGACAAGAAGTATAGTCATTATTTTTGTAACTGACGCAGGACGAAGTGCTTCGTCGGCGTTTGATTCATACAAAACCGTTCCCGTTGACGCCTCCATAAGTATACAGCTTCGGCAGTCAAGCGAAAGAGACGTATTCACCGCATTGTTTTCTTCAACGCTTGTCACCTCAAATCCATTATTTTCCGCATTCAAAAAACAACCGTTCTGAAAAAGCATAAAAAATACGCATAAAATTGACACCGCGCGCACCAAGCCTCGATTTTCTTTTTTCATATTTTACCTCACGTTTCATTTCATTCCGATTGGATTATATGAAAAAGCCATCAAAACAATTCCGAAAAACAAAAAACAAGAGCGTAAAGCTCTTGTTTTTTATCATGATATGATTTAGTTATTCTTCTTTATAGTCAGCTTCGTTTGCGCTCGTAAGAGTGAACACAACTTTATCGCCGTCTTTTACATAGTTATCGGAAGCTCTGCCCGACGTAGGCTCAACGCCGTTGATCGTATAAGACCAGAAGAATGTAACATTATTTCCGTCCGCATCCTTACCGAGGAAACCTTTATAATCGGAAACAACGGAAACTGATTTTCCGGTGGAATCAAGCGTATAACCGATATCGTACTCAGCACAAGCGTTGATAAATGCGTCGAGAGCACTTACCTGTTCGCCCTCGTCATAAGCGATTTCAATGCTTACGTCGTTAATGAACACACGATCTTCTTGGGGAATCATAAATTCCTCATTTCCCTTAGATTCTTCTTCGTTGTAACGATAAGTGATATAGTCCTCACCGAGCTTTACTCCGACTGTAACAGTCATCTTGTTTTTACCGCAACCTACAAACATGCAGGAAAGCATAAGTACAACAACGAGAAGCGCAAAAATTCTGATTTTTGTCTTTTTCATAAAATCCTCCAAAAAGTATTTGATGATTTTTAGTTTACTTAATTATAATACATATCTGAACAAGTGTCAAGCACTTTATTACAAATATCGGCTATGATATTTGCCGATATTTATGCAATAGGCACACAGAATAATTTAAGCAATGCTCTGCACGATTATCTTTGCAGAGCATTGCTTTTTATTGTTTTTTATGACACCCCAGAACATTTCATTCAACAGGATCCGGAAATTCAGGCGGAGGATCGGCGGTACTTTCGTCCGAAGACGTTGAAGTATCCGAAGTATCATCCTTTGAATCGGGCGGATCTGTTTCGGAAATCGGAGGATCTGTTACGGGCGGATCCGTTACAGACGGTGACGTTTCCGGCGGAGCTGTTGTATCCTGAACTCCGAATTGAGACGTATCAATACCCGTTGATTTATCGTAATTATAATGTTCATAACAAAATCTGTTAAACGGTTTGCTGACATTGGACGTTCCGCAATACTCGCCCTCCTTCAGCATATTTGCGAAGAACGAAACTCCCCACCAACCTGACGGAGCGACATTTGACGGCAGTTCTCTGTACACATACTGAGCATCCGTCACCGTCACTTCGATCGGGAAACTGCGATTTTCGATTTTAAGAAGTCCGTACTGTACGATATTTTCACTCTTACAATACTGGCTCGCTACGCCGCCCGTCTTTTTATCATAATTTACGATAACATGGCAATCACAGGACTCGGTCGGAGCTGTGTCCACTGTAAAATATCCGGTTTGTGCACGATTTCCGCGAGGATCAAGCTTGCAGGCATCTGTCATCAATTTTCCGGAATCCTTACAGTAAGTGCATTTTACAATTCCGGTCGCATCTTCAAATTCTTTAAGTTTTTCAGTTCCCGCTTTCACTGAATCGAATATTTTTTCATGCACCTTTGTCATTATTTTATCCCAAATAAGCGCAGCGGAAGCGCTCGGAAAATCCGCAAGTGTTTGGTTAAGGTCATATCCGAACCAAACTCCGCAAAGATAGTACGGGGTATATCCGACAAACCATTTGTCATAGTTTGAAGTGGTAGTACCGGTTTTTCCGGCAACATCCACGCTTGATTTCAGGGTGATCTTTTTAGCTGTACCGCTATCTACAACAGCCTCCATCAGCTTTGTCATTATATCCGCTGTTTGTTCGCTGATGACTATTTCGGAAGGATCGTCGTTTGAGAGGACTGTATTTCCGTCACTGTCCGTAACTTTTATATATGTCCTTGCATTATTATAGACACCCTTGTTCGGGAAAATCTGAAATGCGGCAGTCAGTTCTCTCAGCGTTACACCGTACGAAAACTGACCGAGAGCAAGCGGTGCCGCAGCTTTATCCGTATAAGAAATGCCGGCATCGTTTTCGTAACTTTCTATAAGGCTGTCCATGTGACATTTTTCTTTCAGGAACGTAAACGATTCATCGACTCCGAGAAGCTGAAGCGCGCGTACTGCAATCGTATTTGTTGAATTACGCACCGCGTCGTAAACTGTTGTAAGTCCGTTATATTTACCGGTAGCATTTCCCGGCCACGGCTTTGCATCTTCAACATCATCATACGTTCCGAAATTAACAGGGACGTCATCAAGGACTGTTCCCCATGTCAAAACTCCCTTCTCTATTGCGGGAGCATAGACAGAAAGAGGCTTAATGGATGAACCGCACGGACGAAGCGACTGTGTTGCTCTGTTAAGGATTCTGCTTCCCGTTTTTTCACCGCGTCCGCCGACAAGCGCAAGTACATCTCCCGTATACGGGTCGATTATGATTGCAGAAGATTGCGGCTGAATTCCCGTATTTCCGCTCGGAAACATTGAATCGTCGAGATATATTTCCTCAAGTATATCCTGAATTTCGGGATCCATTACGGTATAAATTTTGAATCCGCCGGTATAAAGCTTCAATTCCGCAACCGTTTCGGAGACTCCGTATGTTTCGGAATAGTCGGATATAAAATCATTTATAACAGCGTCGGTATACCAAGATGTCGTACCTGTCGAAACTGTACTTTCCGTACTGTTCAAAACGAGATCCGCATAATACACCTCGTCATATTCCGCGCGCGTTATATATCCCTGATCGAGCATTGCGTCGAGAACCGTGCGGCGACGCTCGGTATTGTATTCGGGATTTCTGATCGGATCGTATTTATAAGGTGACTTCGGTATTGACGCAAGTGCCGCGCACTCTATGAGCGAAAGCTCGCTGACATCCTTACCGAAATAGGTATGCGCCGCACTCTGCACTCCCGTACAGTTTTGAGAAAAACTGATGATATTCAAATACATCGTTATGATTTCTTCTTTACTGTACGATGACTCAACATCGATAGCGCGCAAGATCTCCTGAACTTTACGTTGAATAGTAAAATCATCATCTTTCGTTGCGTTTTTTACAAGCTGCTGAGTTATTGTCGAGCCGCCGAAAGTTTCCTTTATATGAAGCACCTGATTGGCCGCAGCCGCGACGGTACGGAACCAGTCAACTCCGCCGTGACTCCAAAAGCGTTCATCCTCGATTGCGATAAAAGCGTTTACGAGATTATCCGGGAGTTCGGTATAATTCGCCCAAATGCTGTATTCCTCACCGGCAAGAACCTGATCGTCTATTTCAACCGCCGTACCGACTCTGTTGCTTCTGTCGGTATAGTCCATATAATAAAGCTGAGATGACTGATCGGCGGATGTAATTATCAGGCTGTCATCAAATGTAGGGTCTATATTATTATTGATATATACGGCAAACGCGGTGACAACGATAATTCCCGTAACGGCACAGACAAGCAAAAGCGTTATGATAACATCCATAACAAATGCAAGCGCCGTATATATGATACGGAGAATTATTCCCATCGCATAGAAAAATTCCTCAAGCCAATTTACATTCTTATTCTTTTCCTTGAGATATTGAAGCAGACGTTCCGCCCATTTAGGCAAGGATTTTTCTTTTTTTACGTTTTCCTCCGTCATACCCATACCTCCTTTTTGCTTTGGATTTTGTCGGATGCTCCGACACTGTTATTGTTATTGTAACCCATATATTTGAATAATTTATTAATGAAGCGGAGATAATATCGACAAGTTAAAATAATTTACAAATAGGCACGGTATTTATGAAAAATTCAATTCGCGTATCTGTATCTGTCATATTTCTCGCAGCTTTTACCGCAGTAAGCGGTCAGCTTTTTTCTTCAATGAACAGCGGTGAGGAAACCTTTATAAAAACGGATTCCGCAAGTTTCATTAAGTCCGACAGTATCTCTGTGACGTCGACGCCATCCGATGCAATATGCACCATGACACAATCGGACACTTCATATATTATTCGCGAATACGACGGCAAAGTCGGAATTTTTACGTCATCGGACACGGAATTGCCGATGCTTACGCTTGACGTATACGTTTTCACCCTGCCTAATGTCGTTTCGAACGGACTGAAAAACGGGATCCGCTGCAATATAACGGAGCTATACAGTTATATTGACGCATTCACGAGCTGATAAGCTATTTCAGCACCACATTTTCTTCACCGAGTAACGATATCAATTCGGAAATAAGCCGTTGTGAAGCAACATCCGCTCCGCATTCATTAAATCGGACGTATTCTCCCGACTCTCTATCATATATAAAAACAGTAAGATTTCCGTCAAAGATACGGACAAGCGCCGTCGCGCGCTTGTACTGCTCGGATTGGACATTCGGCACACGTATATACAATCGAGTCGGTTGTTTGTCCTGCTGTACCGTACGTTTAATTTGACGGCTGTACGAGGACGCCGCAGTAGGCGGAATATCCCGACGCGTTACTTCCGAAAGAAGCTCGCACGTTCTCATAAGGATCTTCGGTGCGGCATTCTCCTCAACAGACAATTCTCCGCTTACGTAAAGCGGTTCGTCTCCGTAAAGTAATTCCGAGAAATGTTCAAACTTCGTCGGAAAAACAACAAGTTCTATATCAGACGATCTGTCCTCAAGGGTGACAAACATCATTTTGTCACCTTTTTTTGTTTCCTTTACAGTTCGAGCAGTCACAATTCCGGCAACTCTTACAAAACTTTTATCTTTGTATTCGATCTCATCTGTCACGTCCGCATTTTCGCGATCTGCATCTTCTTCGCCTGCTGCTTTTATGTCCGCAATGCGATCAGGCGAAAGTTCTTTGAGTTTTTCCTCGTAATCATCGAGGAAATGCCCCGAAAAATACATTCCCGACACTTGTTTTTCAAGACTTAGCAGTCTTTTTTTTGAAAATTCCGGGATATCGGGATATTCAAATTCGACTGTCTGCGAAGAAGATTCTCCACCTGCGGAAAACATATCGAGCTGTCCCGATACGCCGGTTCGCTTTTTTTCATGAAGATTATCAACAATGGCTTCATAAGATGCGAGAAGCCGGCTTCGGTACTGTCCGAGCCTGTCAAACGCACCGCTTTTTATGAGCGATTCAACCTGCCGCTTGTTCAAGTCATACTCATTCATTCTTACTGTGAAATCATAAAACGAAAGAAAAGCTCCGCCACGCTCGCGCTCCTCTGTGATACGATCTATAAACTGACGTCCGAGCCCTTTAAGAGCGGCAAGACCGTATCTGATTCCGTCATCCCCAACTGTATAGTCCGCTCTACTTTCGTTTATATCCGGAGCAAGCACCTTTATACCGTAATGCTCACATTCTTCTATATATTCGGCGGTTTTGCTTTCCCAACCGAGCACCGAATCGAGCAATGAGGACATATATTCTTTTGTATAATGACGTTTCAAATAAGCGGTACGGTACGAAATAACAGCGTACGCCGTTGCATGGCTTTTATTGAACGCGTAGCTGGAAAACGACGCCATGTCGTCGAAAAGCTCATCGGCGTCTCCTTCTGTCACCCCTCTTTCGACGGCTCCGCGAACAAAATCGGTTCTTTCAGCCTCAAGCACATCCGACTTTTTCTTTGCCATCGCACGTCTGACAACGTCCGCTCTTGCAAACGAATATCCCGCAACGGCTCTGAATATCTGCATTACCTGCTCCTGATACACGATGCATCCGTAGGTTTCGGATAAAATCGGAACAATGCTCGGCAGTTTATATTTTATCTCTCCGCCATTATGCTTACGCTCGATATACGTCGGTATCGAATCCATAGGTCCCGGACGATAAAGCGCTATTGCGGCAATTATATCCGCAAGACAGCTCGGAAGCATTTTTGTAAGCATCCTACGCATCCCGCTCGATTCAAGCTGAAAAACTCCGTTTGTTTCGCCGTCACCGATCATTTTGAATGTTTCCGCATCATCGTAAGGGATGAGCGCTATATCAAAATCCGGATTCTTTTCGGTTATTCTTTTTACCGTATTTGAAATAATAGTTATATATCTGAGTGCAAGAAAGTCGAATTTTACAAGTCCAACCTTGGCGACGGTGTCCATATCAAACTGAGTTACGACAGTTCCGCCGTTGACGGCAAGCGGTACAATATCTGAAAGCGGTTCACTTGTTATAACAACGCCTGCGGCGTGCGTAGATGCATGACGCGGCATTCCCTCAAGCGCACACGCAGTATCTATCAATCGTCTCACTTCACTTGAAGATTCGTATATCTCATGAAGTTCCTTTCCCTTCAATGCACCTTCAAGCGTTGCTCCGGGAAACTGCGGTATCAACTTCGCAATTACATCAACATCGGAATATGACATTCCGAGTGCACGTCCGACATCTCTTACAGCGGCGCGTGCCGCCATTGTTCCGAAAGTAATGATCTGCGCAACGTGCTCGGAACCGTACTTTTCCCTAACATAATCAATCACCTCGTCGCGTCTGTCATAACAGAAATCCACGTCAAAGTCCGGCAAGCTGACTCGTTCGGGATTAAGAAAACGCTCAAACAAAAGTCCATAGCGGAGGGGATCTATATCGGTAATTCCAATCAAATACGCTATAAGACTTCCGGCTCCGGAACCTCTCCCCGGACCCACGGGAATACCGTTTTTCTTTGCATAGGCTATAAAATCAGCCACGACAAGATAATATTCGTCAAATCCCATTCCGATGATAACAGAAAGCTCGTATTCGATACGTTCGCGGTATTCCTTTTCGCTATGCTCATTATCATAGACGATATGTGAATGAGCAAGCTTTTCCGCAAGTCCTTTTTCCACTTCGTTTTTCAGGTATATTTTAGGATCGACTCCCCCCGTAAACGGATATTTCGGCATATAGATTTTGTCGAACGAAAGATCGAGATTGCACATATCTGCGATCTTTTGCGTATTTGATATCGGGGTGCCGTCTGCAATATTTCCGAAAAGACGTGTCATCTCGGATGATGACTTAAAATAAAATTCGTCTGTTTCAAAACCGATCGGTCTGCCATCGGTGATAACGTTATTGGTCTGTATACACATCAGTATGGCCTGAGTGTCCGCATCTTTACGGTAAGGATAATGGACATCATTCGTCGCAACGAGACCTATTCCCGTTTCATCCGCAAGTTTCACAAGCGCTTCATTTACAGCTTTTTGCTCATCAAGTCCATGATCCTGAAGTTCAAGATAAAAACTGTCGCTTCCGAAAATATCGCGCATTTTGATTGCATATTCGCGTGCGGCGGCAAAATTTCCCGCAACGATTGCACGCGGAATATACCCTGCAAGGCAAGCAGAAAGCGCAATCAATCCTTCGGAATATGTTTGCAACAGTTCCAAATCCACTCTCGGCTTTGAATAAAAGCCCTCTGTCCATCCGAGAGAGACAATCTTCATAAGATTTTTATATCCGATCTCGTTTTTGCAAAGCAGGACAAGATGGTACGGAGAAGAAGCTCTGCCGTCTTTTTTATCAAAGCGCGAAGAAGGTGCGACATACACTTCACACCCTATTATCGGCTTTATTTCTTCTTTTTTGCACGCTTCATAAAACTTTATAACTCCGTACATGGAGCCGTGATCCGTTATCGCAACGGCGCTTTGGCCCATATCTTTAGCCAATTTAGGTATATCGGCAACTCGGCAGGCGCCGTCGAGCAGGCTGTATTCGGAATGTAAATGAAGATGACAGAAGCTTGCCATACGGCACCTCCTTTTTAATTATTTCTGTATTTATCCGCAATCGCGATTATTCGTTTAAGTCGAGCATTAAGAGTTGATTTCGAAACTTCTTCCGGAAAAATCGACGCAAGTTGAAAAAGCGACAGTTCGGGATTTTCCAAGCGAAGCATTGCTGTTTTGCGAAGCGTTTCATCAAGCAAAAAAAGTCTGTCGGTTTCGATAAGAAAGCTTATTGCTTCGCAAACGCGCTCCGACGCCGCCGTTGATTTATTGATATTCGATATATCCGTATTATTCGCACGGTTAAGCGTTCCGCGCACATCCGCTTCCATACGCGCGTTTACTATATCGTACATAACGCGGTTACTTCCTGCGGCGGCGAAAAATTCGCCTATTGAATCGCTTGATTTTATATAAAGCACATAAGCGCCGCGTCTTTGGCGTTTTTTCGGCTCGAATCCGCACGCCGAAAGCAGATCGAGAGCATTTTCCGCCGCTTTTTCGGTACGAAACGTAAAATCGAGATTATACTCGTGTGCGGCAGGATCGTTCATGCTTCCCGTCGCTATAAAAAGTCCTCTTAAAAGTGCACCGCGACATCCTGCGCATTTCAAATGCGAAACATTTGAAAGCGGAAGTTCGCTTCTCATTTCCGGAAGCTTATCCGTATGAAAAAACTCGTCTGCAAGCGAATAAAAATACGCTTTAACCTCGCTGTTGCGAAAATTCGGCTCATCAGGGAGAACAGCAGACATTGCCGTCACTATATTTTTACGGCAACAATTATTCTTAACACGCCCTAATATGAGCTCTGATTTTATTTCAGATGAATATGACATATCACATATAAATGAGCTCGCGCTCTATTTTGATTCCATGCACTTTTTCGATCTCGTCGGTAATCAGTTCGACGAGAGCCTTAACGTCCGCAGCTGTTGCTCCGCCTTTATTAACGATAAAACCTGCATGCTTAGACGAGATCTCCGCTCCGCCGATTCTGTATCCTTTTAGTCCGGCTTCATCAATAAGCTTAGCCGTAAAATAACCGGGGTAACGTTTGAAAACGCTTCCCGCGCTCGGATACTCAAGCGGCTGTTTTTCCCTGCGTCTGCTCATATAATCGGTCATTTTTTCAAGTATTGCATCACAATCTCCGACTTCGAGCTTAAACTCCGCGGACAAAACCGTAAGCGGACGATGTCTTATAATGCTTTCTCTGTATCCGAGACAAAGTTCGTCCTTTGTCAAGGTCAAAACCGAATCAGACTCGACATCATAACATTCGACCGAAACGATCGCGTCGGCAATCTCTCCTCCGTATGCTCCCGCATTCATAGCAACGGCACCGCCAACCGTTCCCGGAATACCGTATGCGAATTCAAGCCCCGCAAGTCCTGCACGCTGAGCCTGAGACGCCGCAGATGTAATGCCGCGCCCTGCCTCCGCTTTTAGCGTGCATCCGTCGATCTCGATTTTCGACAACAAAGTCGTTACAACAAGTACGCCGTCGTAACCGTCATCGGAAACAAGAACATTTGATCCGTTTCCGAGCACACAATGGCGAAACTTCGATTCCTTCAGATACCGCAAAAGGGCGCAAAGCGCCCCTTTTGTCTTCGGATATACTGTTACATTGACGTTTCCGCCGATCTTAAAAGATGTCAGCTCGGAAGCAGGCACGTTCAGTTTGTATTCATATTCATCCGCTCTGCGGGAAATAAACTCAATTATACCGTTGTTTTTCAAAATTTTTCTCCGGAATAGCATATTTCGTAAAGTTCATTCAGGCTTTTTATCGTATAGAGTGGCGACATTTGTCCGCTGTCCTTTCCGTTCGGATTGAACCAACAGGTATCAAGTCCGGCGTTTGCACCGCCTTTAATATCGCTTGAAAGCGAATCTCCGACGAGAAGCACGCGATGTTTGTTTTCATCGGTAATTCCGAGTTCGTCAAACACAATATTAAAATATTCGATTGCGGGCTTATCATACCCCATTTCGTCCGAAATGAACGCTTTTTTTATGTATTTTGTTATCGGAGAGCGCGCAAATCTGCTTTTTTGGACGCTTGTTGTACCGTTAGTAACTATATACAGTTCAAAATCCGCGTATAATCTGCGGCAAAGCTCCTCAGATTCGGGAAAAAGTATAGACTTTTCCGAAAGTGCGTTCAAATAAAAATCCGCCATATCCCGTGCAGACTTATTTACGATGATTTTTTTCGTTTCAAGCGCACGTATCAGCTTAGCGAAGCGTTCCACTTTCAGCTTATCACGCGTTGTTTCACCGCGTTCAAGCGCTTTCCATTCGCGTTCGTTTATTTCATGATACAGCGAAAGCGTATCACGATCACATGGAATTCCGGCAAATTCGAGCGTTTCGTTAAGAGAGAGCTTTTCCGAAGCGTCGAAATCGTAGAGCGTTCCGTCTGCGTCAAAAAGAATTATATCGTATTTCATCAGATTGTAAACTTATGGAATGTCTTTTTGCCTTTTTTAACGATAACGTCGGCTTCGAATGCGGACTTTTCAAACGCAAGCGCAGGATCCGTGATTTTTTCGCCGTCTACAAGGACGCCGCCCTGCTGAATAAGGGTTCTTCCTTCTCTGCGCGAGGGAGCGAGCTTTGCCTTGATCATCATATCGAGGATACCGATTTTACCGTCGGTAAAATCATCGTCGATGAGAGTGGTTGTGGGCATATTTTCGGAATTTCCGCCACCACCGAACACAGCCTTTGCCGCTGCATCCGCTTTGTCCGCTTCTTCCTTACCGTGAACCATTTCGGTAAGTTCGTATGCGAGGATTTCCTTTGCTTTATTAAGTTGGGAACCTTCCCATTTATCCATTTCTTCTATCTGTTCGAGGGGAAGGAATGTAAGCATACGGATACACTTCAGGACATCCGCGTCGTCAACATTACGCCAATACTGATAGAAATCGAACGGGCTGGTTTTGTTGGGATCGAGCCAAACTGCGTTTCCTGCCGTTTTACCCATTTTTTTGCCCTGCGAGTCGGTGAGGAGAGTTATTGTCATTGCGTGTGCGTCAGCACCGAGTTTACGTCTGATAAGTTCCGTACCGCCGAGCATATTCGACCACTGATCGTCTCCGCCGAACTGCATATTACAGCCGTAATTCTTGTAGAGATGATAGAAGTCGTAAGACTGCATGATCATATAGTTGAATTCAAGGAAGGAGAGTCCCTTTTCCATTCTCTGCTCGTAGCACTTTGCGCGGAGCATATTATTGACGGAGAAGCAAGCACCGACGTCTCTGAGAAGCTCAACATAGTTAAGCTTGAGAAGCCAATCGGCGTTATTGATCATCATAGCTTTGCCCTCTCCAAAGTCGATAAAACGTTCCATCTGACGTTTGAAGCACTCGGCATTATGATTGATATCGTCAATTGTAAGCATTTTTCGCATATCGGTTCTGCCGGAGGGGTCACCGATCATTGTTGTACCGCCGCCAATGAGCGCGATGGGCTTATTTCCCGCCATCTGGAGACGCTTCATAAGGGTAAGCGCCATGAAATGACCTGCGGTCAAGCTGTCGGCGGTGCAGTCAAAACCGATGTAGAATGTTGCTTTGCCCGCATTTATCATCGTTTTAATTTCTTCTTCGTTTGTTACCTGTGCAAGAAGTCCTCTTGCTTGGAGTTCTTCATAAATACCCATTTTCGTTAATTCCCTTTCAAAAATAAAAAGTCCCCTGCGTTTTCAGCAGAGGACGAATGGTTCGTGTTACCACCTCAAATTTACGGACATTTCGCAATATCCGCCTTGGCAAGTGCAATGCACTTCAGCGCGTTAACGTGCGCACACGTCGCAGCCTACTGTGATTTCGGTGCGAAGCTCGGGAGAGTATTTCGGATAAAAGGTCCATATCGTCTTTCACCGACCGACGACTCTCTGCATGGCGCGCCTTTTTCTTACTTTTTCCGTCAAAGCCTTTATTGATTTAATTTAATATATCATACAAAACTGAGTTTGTCAAGAAATTTTTCGGTATTTCAAGCATTCTTGACTCCCTCTGCAATAAGTTCTCTTGCCGCTTTTTTTTGAGTTTCCGTGACATTTATACCGCCGATTATACGAGCGATCTCGTCTATTCTTTCATCTTTCTCAAGAAGCTTAACCGTTGTCTCGGTACGTCCGCACGTTTCATGCTTTTCTACAAGTAAATGCGTTTCCGCAAGTGATGCGATCTGTGCGGAATGTGTGATTGCAATAATCTGACGTGATTTTGCGCTTTCCTTTAATCGGAGTCCGATCTTTCCGGACGTAGATCCGGACACCCCCGTATCTATCTCATCATAAATAAGCGTTTCTTCGCAGCATTTTTTATTGCCCACACTCTTTATCGCGAGCATAACGCGTGACAGTTCGCCTCCGGAAGCTGCGGTTGCCAAAGGACGTACATCCTCGCCTGCATTAGCCGAAATATAAAATTCCGCAGATTCGCACCCCGATGATGAAAGCTCTGTTTTTGTAAATTTAACCGTAAATGTCACTTTCGGCATATCAAGTCCGATAAGCACACGGCATATCTCATCCGACATTTCGTTTGCTGCGGTTCTGCGTTTAAGTGCAAGTTTTTCAGCCGATGCAACGGCATTTTCTTTAGCGACTGCAAGCATTTTTTCAAGCTTTGCGATACGTTCGTCGTTATTTTCTATTGCATCAAGCTTATCGGCGGCTTTATCCCTGTGTTTGAGAACAGCTTCAACGGTACCTCCGTATTTTCGCTTGAGCCTGTATATTTGATCGAGTCTGTCGTCAATTTTTTCGAGCCTTTCGGAGGGATCTTCGTCCTCTGCACTTCCGAGACCGAACTCATCATACGTACGTCTTGCAATATCCTCAAGTTCAATGGATATCGACTTTAATTTTTCGGCATCCTCGGCAGCAGCTTTTGAAAATTCCTCAAGCTGTTCCATTGCCGATGCTGCCCTCTCCGCAAGATATGCGGCAGATGCCCCTTTTTCGTTTCCGTAAGCGGCACGGTAAACAAATGCCGCAAGTTTTGTGATTCGTTCTCCCGCCTTAAGACGTGCTTTTTCGCGCGTAAGCTCGTCTTCCTCATCTGCGGACAGTTTGGCTGAGTCTATTTCTTTTATTTGATATCTTAAAAGATCAGCCGCCAACGCTCCCTCGTCCGAAAGGCGCTTCACCTCGTCATATTCACTTTTTACGGCGATATATTTTTCGTAAAGCTCGGCATATCCCGAACACTCATCCGATGTTTCGGCATATTCGTCAAT
Organism: uncultured Lachnospiraceae bacterium; assembly: GCA_964586965.1. Lineage (GTDB taxonomy): Bacteria > Bacillota > Clostridia > Oscillospirales > CAG-272 > DTU064. The sequence goes on from CAZPJU010000004.1 coordinate 26,114, forward strand.
AAGAGCAAGCTGTGCCTCTGCTGTTTTCAGCGAAAGACTCTCGCTTTGACCGTTGACGGTAATCATCGAAGCCATACATTTTTTCAGATTGGAAAGTGAAATACTTCTTCCGTTGATCTTGGCTGTTCCCTTTCCGTCTGCCGTTATTGTTCGTTCGACGGTAAGTTCACCGTCCTCGACTGAAATTCCAATCTCGGAAAGAGCGCTTATCGTACTGTCAGATGCGTCGTTAAAAACTGCGCTGACATACGCTCTGCTTTCGCCTGTACGAATAAGCGATGTCTGTGATTTGGCGCCCAAGAGCAACGCTATAGATCCTATGATTATAGATTTACCTGCTCCCGTCTGACCGGTGATAACTGTAAATCCGCCGTTAAAATCAATATCAAGCGATTTTATAACCGCTATGTTTTCAATATGCAGAGCTGAAATCATTTTTCAATGCCGTCCCGTTCAGGCGTTTTTCATAAGTCCCTTTATTTTTTCGCAAAAATCGCTTGCGTCGTCCTCCGTCCTTGTTACGACTATGATGCAGTCGTCTCCGGCAACACAGCCGAGAATACTCGGTGACGCAATTCCGTCAATCGACGAAGCGATTGCGGGAGCCATGGACGGGAATGTTTTTATTACAACGTTATTAAAAGCATAATCAACGCTTGTTATCGACTGTGCAAGCGCCAAATTAAACTTTGCAATGCTTACACCGACATGACTTTTCGGCTGTATGTATTTATAAACGCCGCTTTCCGTTGTGATCTTCGACAATTTAAGCTCTCGGATATCTCTCGAAACCGTTGCCTGCGTCACATTGAAGCCCTCGCTGCGAAGCTTTTCTATAAGCTCCTCCTGCGTTTCTATATCAAATCGAGATATAAGTTCGAGAATTTTGTTTTGTCTTTTATTTTTCATTGGTTACCTCACATAAAATCAGCGTCCCGTCATTTTTGCACGAAATACGCCTGTAAATCCGTTTTTGTCAATCGACACAAAACGCGTTTTCTTTTCGCTTTTTCTCACTATAACATACGCGCCGTTCGGTATTTTGACCGATTCGGCACCGTCTGCTGTCAACTCAAGACTCCCCTTGCGCCATTCTCCCGCCTTGCAAACAAAAACGCTGTCCGACGCATAAACCGCGGGACGTGCGAGCACCGAATGAGGGCAGATCGGAGTAACACATATACATTCCATCGACGGATCTATAAGCGGTCCTCCCGCAGAGAGCGAATACGCTGTCGATCCGGTAGGAGTTGCGAATATAACTCCGTCGGCGTCATAGCGTCCCGCTTCCTGACCATGGCAATACAACTTGATCGGTGCTATTACGGATGACGCAGCTTTGGTTATTACGATATCGTTAAGTGCAGCCTCCACGCTGTAATAAACTTTGTCGTCAAGTATGATTTCGGCAGACAGCATCATACGTTCTTCGACTGCATAACATCCGCAGAGTACGTTTTTAAGGCTGTCAAGGCTATCTATACCAAGCGCCGCCATATAACCGACATTCCCCGTATTTATTCCGAGTATCGGCACGTCAAAATCAAGAGCTTCGTGCGCTGCGGAGAGCACCGATCCGTCTCCGCCGACGGAAATGATAAGCTCCGGAGCAGATGTCGATGTATACGGTGAAATTTTATCTTTCAGCGATTCTGGCAAAAGGCTTACGTCCTTCATCATAACATCAGTCCCTGCGTCCAAGCAAAGGCGAATTACCGAGACAAGCCTCGAATCGTTTTCACACTTTATTCCGAGCGGCAAGAGCAATACTGTTTTCATTTTTTACAAACTCCCTGATTTCTCTTTCCGAAATATGTAAACCCGTATTGTTTGTGAATCGGAAACAGGCAAGATATTCCGTATTTCCGCGTTTTGCGGCACGTTCGTCATTTATTCCACCGCCGGAAACCGGAGAGACAGTAAGCTCCATAAGCTCAAGTCCCACATCTGCCGCAGCGGAAACGACTCCGAAAACGGCTTCCGCGCGATCTGACGGTTCTGAAACAATGCCTCTGCCGATACGTCGTTTATCAAGTTCGAACTGCGGCTTTATAAGCGTTACAAAATGTCCGTCAGGTTCAAGCACAGACACGACAGCCGGCAAAATAAGCTTTTGCGATATAAACGAAACATCGCAAACCGCAAGCTTCACCTTGCACCCGATATCATCCGACGTTATGTAACGTGCATTTGTATTTTCCATTGATACGACACGCGGATCCGCAAGAAGCTTTTCATGAAGCTGAGACGTTCCGGAATCGACGGCATAAACCTTTGCAGCGCCTCTTGAGAGCAGGCAATCGGTAAAACCACCGGTAGATGCTCCGATATCAATGCATACCGCACCGACAACATCTATGTCAAAGCGAGACAATGCCGCGTCGAGCTTCATTCCTCCCACGCTGACAAACGGACAAGCGGAGGCCTTTACCGAAAGTTCATGCGTAGTTGTTTCGTCAATTTCAAAAGCAGGCTTTTTTACAGTTTTTCCGTCAACATCAACAGCACCCTCGCAAATCAGAAATTTTGCTCGTGCGCGGCTTTCCGCATACCCTTTTTCGTATAAATATACATCAAGTCTCATAAGATTATACCATTTTTACTTATCAGAGTCAACACAAAGCATACGAATATATTCATTAAATATACATTTTTTATTTTACGCGCTTCGTCTTGCAAGCCATGCCGCAAGCTCAACGAGTACTTCCGATCCGTCATACTTACGTATTGCTTCGACGGCGCCCTGCGTCAATGCGAGAGCAAGCGAACGAGCCTCATCCTTGCTCATAAAGGAAAGGATGGTTGTTTTTCCGGACTCAGCGTCACTTCCACCTTCGTCAGGGTCGAGCATATCGTCGATTATTTGGAACGCAAAGCCGATATTGTAAGCATATTTACGGACATCCGCATATACGGATTCATCAAGTTTTTTATCCTTATCCGCAGCAATCACACCGAGCAGCGCCGACGCTGCGATAAGTTCGCCCGTCTTTTTTCTGTGCATTTCCGCAAGTTCCTCAAAGGAAACGTCGCGATTTTCGTAAAGCATATCGCAGATCTGACCGCCGATCATTCCGTCGTGACCTGCCGAAGATGCAAGCGTTGAAACGGCGCGGCAATTTCTGTCCGCGTCGGCAAACGGGTTATCCGCTGTGAGCGAGAACGCATAAGTCAAAAGAGAATCTCCTGTCAAAAGTGCGTTCGCTTCACCGTACACAATGTGCGACGACGGTTTTCCGCGTCTTTCATTATCATCATCCATGCAAGGCAGATCATCATGAATAAGCGAATAAGTATGCACACATTCTACAGCGCAAGCGTAGGGGATCGCTGACATAACATCCCCACCGAAAAGACGACAAAATTCAAGTGTCAAACAAGGACGGATCCGCTTTCCGCCTGCCATAGCGGAATAGCGCATCGCTTCATATATTATCGAATGAGCGGCTTCGCCCTGCGGAAGCAGGCTGTCAAGGGAAGCTTCGATAAGCTCCGCGTTGTTTTTTATAATTTCCTCAATGTTTTTCAAGGCAATATCTCCTTATTGAATCTGTTAGGCTTTCGGTGCAAGCGGAACTTCATTTGCCGTTCCATCCGGCGCAAATGAAAGCATTCTGACTCGCTGTTCGGCGGTATCGAGCTTTTCGTTACAGAATTTAACAAGCGCAACTCCTTCTTCAAAAAGCGAAAGTGATTCATCAAGCGGTGCGTTTCCGCTTTCGAGCATACGAACTATAACTTCAAGACGCGCTATGGCGTTTTCAAAAGTTTTATTTTCTTCGGACATACAAAACTCCTTACAGTTGATTTTTAATAACGGACTCGACTCTTGCTTTTATCTCTCCGTCCGATGCTTTCATCGTAACATAACTTCCGACAGTGGCATCATCGACACTTTTCATAACCTTGCCGTCTTCGTCAAATGCGGCGAAATATCCGCGTGTGAGGATGGCGAGCGGATTCAGTGCGTCAAGCTTTGCAGCAGACGAAAGAAACTTGAGACGTGAGGCGTCGAGCCTTTGCTTTGCCGCCGCGGACAGCTTATCCGCAAGCGACACAGTGAGCATACGTTTTTCGTCCGTTATCATATTCGGATCGCGCAAAGCGCGTCTTGACGAAAGAGCTTCGACGGCGCGTTTGCGGCTTTCGATATTGCGTTCGAGGCAAAGCATATTGTGCGTTGTTATGTTATTGAGCTTTCGTTTCAGCTCGGTTGATTCGGGCAATGCAAGCTCCGCCGCCGCAGAGGGTGTGGGGGCGCGTTTATCTGCGACGAAATCGCAGATCGTAAAATCCGTTTCGTGACCTACCGCGGAAATAACTGGAACCGAGCACGCGGCAACCGCGCGCGCGACGCCTTCGTCGTTAAACGCCCACAAGTCCTCAATCGAACCGCCTCCGCGACCTATGATAACAACATCGACCGATTTTGTTGACGAAAAATAATTGAGTCCGGCTATAAGCTGAGGCGGAGCGTCCGGTCCCTGAACGAGAGCGGGATAAAGTATTATCTCCGCCATCGGAAAGCGTCTTCCGGAGACATTTATCATATCTCTGATTGCGGCACCTGTCGGTGCTGTGATTATGCCGACTTTTGTCGGAATTTTAGGGAGAGGTCGCTTTTTTTCGGTTGCGAAAAGACCTTCCGCTTCAAGCTTTGCTTTAAGCTGCTCATAAGCAATATAAAGAGCGCCTACTCCGTCAGGCTGCATCGAATCGGCATAGAGCTGATACTGTCCGTCGCGGACGAATGCAGCAACTC
>CAZPJU010000005.1:0-29557 GCA_964586965.1 uncultured Lachnospiraceae bacterium
GCTCGTCGTGGTTGCCTGCTTCCGCAACCTTACCGTCGGCGATGACAACGATGCAATCCGCATCTCGTATCGTTGAAAGACGGTGAGCGATGATGAGGGAAGTTCTGCCCTTCATCAGATGAAGCATAGCTTCTTGAATGTGCATTTCGGTGCGCGTGTCAACGCTTGACGTTGCTTCGTCGAGGATCAGGATCTTCGGGTCAGCGAGGACTGCGCGCGCTATCGAGAGAAGCTGACGCTGTCCTTGGCTGATGTTGGAGCCTGATTCGGTAAGCTCTGTATTGTATCCGTCGGGCAGACGAGATACGAATCGGTGAGCGTTTGCCGTGATTGCAGCTTCCTTGATTTCCTCGTCGGTTGCGTCAAGGCGTCCGTAACGGATGTTGGCGCCGATCGTGTCGGAGAAAAGCACCGTGTCCTGCAAAACGATTGCAATCGCGGAGCGGAGCGTCTTTTTCGGAATATCGAAAAGATCAACGCCGTCAACGGTGATCGAGCCGCCGTCTATGTCATAGAAACGGGTGAGCAGGTTGACAATCGTTGTCTTACCTGAACCTGTTGCACCGACGATAGCAATTTTTTGACCGGCTTTTACGGAAAGATCAAGTTTTTTGAGTACAGGCTCGCCTTCTTTGTAAGAGAACTCGATCGCTTTCATCTCAATGTTGCCCTTAATGTCGTCAACAGTGATGTCACTTGTTCCCTCGTCCGATTCACTTGGTGAATCGAGGATCGCGAATACACGTTCCGCGCCGGCGATAGCGGTCAAGATTGTTGCGTATTGGTTGGCAATCTGCGATATCGGCATTGAGAATTGACGCGAGTATTGAAGGATCGTCTGAATATCACCGACGAGCAAGCCGCCCGTAATGCAGTAATATCCGCCGAACGCCGCAACAAGCAGATAATTAAGATTGTTGACGACGTTCATGACAGGCCCCATAATTCCGCCCCATACGTTTGCCTTTATACTGCAACGTCGGAATTCTTCGCTTGTTTCGCTGAAGGCTTCAATCGCCATGTCTTCTTTGCCGTAAGCCATAACCGTCTTGAAGCCGGAAACCATTTCTTCAACCTGACCGTTAAGATTGCCGAGAAGTATCTGACGTTTAACGAAATATTTACGCATCAATTTACTGAGCATTGCGGAAAGGAAAAAAGTAAGCGGGATAGTGCAGAATGATACGAGAAGCATTACCGGTGTCTTGTAGCAATAAATGATGATCATTACAAGCGATCCGACAAGGGTCAATACGCTTGAAATAAGAGAAGTGATCGAAGATGAGATAGCGTTTGAAACGTTATCAACGTCGTTTGTCATACGGCTCATCAAGTCGCCGTGCTTGTGGGTGTCTGTATATTTGATCGGAAGATGCTCGATCTTATTAAAAAGATCGCGACGTAAACTGTATACCGTCCACTGTGAAAGTTTAGCGGAAACGAGAGACTGAATGAGCGAGAGCACACAGTTAAGGACGAAGATGACGCCCATGAATATAAGCCAATATTTGAGTCCGTCGAAGTCAACTCTGAGCTGTGAGTTGTCGATGGTTATGCAGTTTATGACTTTACCTTGAATTGCGGGAGAGATAAGCGAAGTTGCCGTAGTCATAAGCATGATAACGAGAAGGACGACGATAAGAATATAGTTTTTACCGATATATTTGATGAGCTTTTTGAGAGTTTCCTTTGTGTTTTGCGGTTTTTCGCGGATCATACCTCCTCTGCCGGGAGGGCCTCCTCTGCCCGGACCACCGGGACCGCCGCGATTTGCGGCAGCGGCACGCAGTTCATCCATGCTCATCTCTTTTTTTTCTTTTTTTATTAAGTTTCTCTTGCCGGAAGGCATATCCTTTGGCATTTTATCGGGGGTGGGATGTTTTTCGTTCACTGTTCGTTACCTCCTTCCATGCTTTTCATTTGCGAGTTATAAATATCGCGATAAGTTTCGCTTGTTTTCATAAGTTCATCATGCGGAGCAAATGCGGTTACATTTCCGTGCTCGAGAACAGCGATTCTGTCGGCGTTTTTTACGCTGGCGATACGCTGAGCGATCATAATTATCGTTGTGCCCTTCAAATTTTCGCGGAGTGCCTTTTGAAGTCTCGCTTCGGTTGAAAGGTCAAGCGCAGATGTACTGTCGTCAAAAACGATAATTTCGGGATTGCGGACGATCGCACGTGCGATGGACATTCTCTGCTTTTGACCGCCGGAGAGGGAAGCACCCTTTTCGGAGACCATCGTTTCGTATTCGTCGTTAAAGCCGCGGATGAAATCGTCTGCCTGAGCAATCGTAGCCGCACGGATTACTTCATCGTCTGTTGCGTCCTCTTTACCCCAACGGATGTTATCCGCGATCGTGCCAGAGAAAAGCTCTGCCTTTTGAAGAACAAATCCGAACTTGTTGCGAAGTGCGTGCAGATCGTAATCTCGAACGTTTACACCGTCGATGAGCACTTCACCTTTGGTAGCGTCATAGTATCTCGGCAAAAGCGAAACGAGAGACGATTTTCCCGATCCGGTCGCACCGATGACGGCGATTGTTTCTCCTCGATGTATCTTTAGATTAATATCGGAGAGAACGTCTTCGCCCTGTGAGCCGGGGTAACGGAAAGAAACTCCGCGCAGTTCAACCGCAACGTCTTTTTCGTTTCCGTCGGTTTTATTTCCGCCGACAATAACGGGATCGGACCAAAGCACCTCGCGGATACGTTCCGAGCTTGCTTTTCCTTTTGCGAGTTGCTGGAACATCATAGAAACCATCATGATAGATGAAAGTATCTGAGTTATATAACTTGCCGCTGCCATAACGTCACCGACTGCGAACTGTTCGAGCGTACCGTTGACGGCGGAAAGATCTACAAGATTTGCACCGATCCAATATATAGCGATAACGGCGGCATTCATAACGAGACTGAGCGCGGGCATAAGGTATGCCATCGTCTTGAATACTTTGAACGATGTATCTCTGTAATCGGTATTTGCTTTATCGAATCGGTTGATTTCATAGTCCTCACGTGTATAAGCCTTAACCACACGAGCTCCCGATACGTTTTCCTGTACGATTGCGTTGACTCTGTCGAGCTTTGTCTGAACTTTCATGAACATCGGGTTGACAAGCTTGAGCATTACGATAACGCACGCGACGATAAAGGGAAGCGCAAAAAGAACAACATAACCGAACTTAACGTTAAGTGTAAGTGTGAAATAAATTCCTCCGATAAAGAAGATAGGAGCGCGAACAAACATACGCAAAAGCATATTTACGAGGTCCTGAAGTGTCGTTATGTCATTGGTGATTCGCGTAACAAGCGAGCCGGTTGTAAATTTGTCCGTTTGTTCTTCGGAAAGATACATTACCTTGCGGAACATATCGCATCTGAGGTCATTGCCGAATCCCTGAGCCGCAACACTTGCCGTCCATGCGCAGAATATGCCCATAAATCCGCCGACTGCGGCAACCGCAAGCATTGTAAGTCCTATACGCAAAATGGCAGACATATCACCCTTGAGAACGCCGTCGTTTACGATGCTCGCCATCTGTTTCGTCAAAATAAGATCTGCAATAACTTCACCTATCATGAAGATCGGTGAAATGATCGCCGGTAAAAGATACGGCTTCAAATATGAAGATAGCTTTTTTTGTTTCATTTTGTCTCCTTGTTTTTGCATACGCCGTCTGTGCTCTGTGCAAGATTGTTTCTTATACGTTCGAGAAGCGCAAGAAGCGTTTCGGTTTCTTCTTCCGAAAGCCCGGCAAGAGCTATTTCATCCGCATTCAAGATGCACTTATGAAGTTGAGTATTTTTTGCGTGTCCTTTTTCGGTCAAATATACCTTTGTGGCGCGCAGATCCATGGGATCCACTGTGCGTAATACGATGCCGTCCGATTCGAGCTTACTGAGTGTAACGCTGACGGTAGGCGGTTTGAGATGAGTGCTTTCGGCAAGGTCGAGCTGATATATTCCGTCTCTTATGGAAAGCTCGCGCATTATAGCACGGTTGCTTTTCTGACGAAATTCTTCCGGAACTTTCGAATCAAGCTTTTGATGCCAAAGGCGACCGATATCATTAATGAGCATTATCGGCGTGGGTTTCCTCGGCGGCTTCTTTTCCGGGTGATCCGGTGTTTTTGAAAACGCGTCGGAGGAAAGTGGTTTGTTATTTTTGTAGGTTCCTCTGCGAGAAGTCATGATATCCTCCTTAAAATAGTTTATTAATAAATTATCTGTAGGTATTATAGCATTATATTTTTTACCGGTCAACAACAAATTGATTTATTAACAAATTATTTTTATTTCCCCGATTTGCAAACAAAAATCCCGAAAAAGCAAAGTAAAAACTAAGCTTTTTCGGGATTTTATCATTCTTCCGCGGATTGTTTTTTTGCTGTTCCGGTCGGAGTTATGAGCGGAGGCTGACCTGACGCAGATGTGATTTGGGCGATCAAAAGAGATGCTCGTGACGAGAGATTATTCAGTACAGCTCCGCCGCTTTTGCGAAATTCGGAAGCTATGTCGAGTCCTTTCCAAGTGATCTCGTCTTTTGTTTCTTCGTTAAATCGCATTATTGCGGAAAACGAAACAGACAGATAAAACAGGCCTTCCGGGTCAAACGATACTGTTCGGTTGAAGGTAACCTTTATGCCGACAGGTTCGGCAAGATGAGCAACGATCGTATCCTTGCAGTTCATTTTTATGTTTTCCGTGTGAGGCGAAATTCGCTCGAAATTAACATTTTCGAGAAAAATATTGTGATCCGGCAAAAAGTATCGGGCAAAGTTTATCATACAGCACCTCCAAGGTCGGTATTTTTGTTTTTGGTTTCGTCGGCGTTGGCGGTAACGGGAGACGGTTGCTTCGGAAATTCGAATTTCAGTTTTCCCGATTCAAGTTTGAGTTCGGCGCTGAATTCTTTTCCCGATTTTGACGTAAATCCTTCGATAAGCCCGGACGAACCCGTTTCGAGCATTTTTGAAATAATGTCCGAAGATATGCCGAGTCCGCAGATTTTGTTTCCGATAGAGAAATTACATCCGTCTCCGTATTTTTCACAGGCAAATCTGAATTTTCGTTGTGTTACGGACATTCCGCACATCGGACATTTGCCGACAATGATCCCGGTATCCTCATCGTTAAAGCTTTTTGAAGCAAATGGTGGAGGAGAGGGAACAAAGTCTGTCTTTGAAGCGAAGATTTCTCTGATTTCGCGTTCCGCGACAGCAACGCTGTCCGCAATCTCGCATTCTCCGCGATATACCTTTTTCAGAGACATACCGACCTCGGCTGTCTTGTATTTGTCCATACCTATGCCCATTCTCGTGAGAGACTCGATCATGTATTCTCCCATCGGAAGAATCGTGTAAACGTCCTTTGTTAAGGCGATGTAGCCGGATTTTCGTGCATTGTCGATGATTCCGGTTCTTGTTGCTTCCGTACCGAGCTCAAGTCCGGAAAGCATTGCTTTATATTCGGCTTCGTCGTTTTCGGACGTGTCGGCATCATCATCGTCGTCGCGCTTTTTGGCAGACATTGATTTTTTGTCATCCTTGAAGGGATTTTTCAGATACGAATTGAGCGTTTCTATCGTGTAATGCTTAGGCGGTTGAGTTTCCTTTTCTGTCGGAGCGAAAGCAACCGTGATCTCGTCTCCCTCGGACAGTTTCGGCAAAAGTTTATCTTTGGATGAATAATCGTCATAAGCCGTCCATCCCTTTTCAAGCATTACGGTACCTTTGATCGTAAAGCTTTCGGTTCCGTTACCGCAGTCAAGCTTGACTGTTGTTTTCATTACAACGCAGTCCTCGGAACAAAAAACGGCAACAAAACGCCTGAAAACAGTTGAATAAACTTGAAATTCACGTTCGGATAGCTTTGATCTGTCCGGGATTTTATAGGTCGGTGTGAGTGCCGAGTGCGATTCTATTTTTGCGTCATCGAATATGGATTTTTTGAATTTGAACTCGACGTTGTATCCGAGATTTTTGCAAAGTGAAATGATCTCTTTGACCTTATCCTGTTCCGCCGTCGCAAGATATTCCGAGTTCGTACGCGGATAGGAAAGATATCCCTTTTCGTAAAGCCCCTGAACGATGTCAAGAGACTCCTTCATCGACATTTTGTATTTTTTCCCGAGTACGTTTTGCAGCTTCGAAAGCGAATAAAGCTTGCCGGGATTCAATGTGTCGCGTTTTTGTGTTACGGAAACGACACGCGCCGGGACAGCATTTAATTTATCCGCGTATGCGACGGCTTTTTCGTACTCTGTCGGAGCGAATTTCTTTTTGCTCGTAAGCTCGATGGGGAGTCCGTCGTGCTCGGTTTTCGATGCGACGGCGTAATATTTGTCCGGGACAAAATTGCGTATCTCCATGTCCCTGTCGTATATGGCGCGAACGATCGGTACGATAACGCGCCCGACTCTCAAAAGAGAACCTGCACGGATCGTTGCGTAGCGAGTCAGATTAACGCCGTAAAGCCAATCTATGTATGTACGTGCGTATCCCTCGTTTGCAAGGCGTTCGTATTCCGTTTCCGGTTTCATTTCGGCAAGAGCCGCTCGGACTGTTTGCGGTGTTTGATCGGGAAGCCACAAACGCATAAAGCGTTTTTGAGACAGTCCCTTCGCGCCGATCGCGTTTCCGACACAAAGACGGACGATGATCTCACCCTCTCTGTCGGCGTCTCCCGCGTTTACTATTGTATCTACATCTTCGCGACGGCAGAGATTTCGTATTGTCATAAACTGCTTTTTGACACCCGAATCGACTTTGCCGTCACTGTCGTGCTTCAATTCAAACTTAAACTGATTCGGTATGCACGGCAGTCCCTCAAGCTGCCAACGCTTGCTTTGACTGCCCGTGTAGGCCTCTATATCGCAAAGCGAAAACAGATGACCGAACGCCCAAGTTATTATGTATCCGTTGCCCTCAAGATAGCCGTCATGCTTTTGCATTTTGCCGATACCGGCGGCAATGTTTCTGCCGAGCGACGGTTTTTCGGCTATTATAAGTATTGACATTTGTTTCTCCGATTTATTTTGTTGCATTAGCGCTGTTCTTCGTCCGTTCGGATTATGTCACCGGTAACGGAGAAATCGCGTTTGATCTCGTCACGCGGCATAGGAGTGTTGAGCGCTTCGACGAGAGACGTTATCTCAGCCGAGACAGTCATAAGCTCTACGCGAAATTCCCGTGCTGACATACGCATAACACCGCCGGACAGCGCGGAAAGCTGTACAAGTGCGTCCGAGGTAACTACTTTGACCGAATAATTTTTTCCGATATCGTGTATCAGACGCTCGATATATGCGTCCGCTGTATCGTTTTCGCCAGTAAATATAACGTCTATACCTTCATGCGTTTCACGGCGCTCTATGCCGTTTTTAACTTTATATGCGTCAAAAACAAGCAAAACGTCACAGCCTTTGTAGGCGCGGAAGCTTGCTAAATCCGATATTAGTTGAGAACGTGCGAGGTCTATTTCACCGTCGGAATTGCTTTTCAACTCATTCCATGCAAAGATGACGTTATAGCCGTCGATTATGTAAAAATCGGGCTGCTTTTTCTTATGTGCGATAGGTTCGCTGTAATCGCGCACTTTTCGCTCGCCGTATTGACGTCTGCGAATAGGGCCGAACTCACGTTCCATAATAGCTTCAAGCTCGCCGTCGCTCAGTTTCAGTTTTCTTGCCGCATTTTTTACGGATGTGACTGAAAATGCGCTGCCGACGGAGGGAGCAATATGCATATAATCACGAACTCGATCCCATTTGACGTTGAAACCTGCACCGTGCGTGCAGAATACGGAGTCAGGTGTGTTTTCGATGTCCGCTTCGGGGTTGTACGCGTGCTCGGCAATTACTTCATCCGAATTGTGGCAAGGGTAGTATCCGCATACTTCAAACGAAAATTTGCCGCGACCGTGTGTATACGAGGTGATCTCGGAGGCATAATTCATCATTGATGCTACCGGAGCTCGTCCGGTGAGTGTTGATGTACCGTCCGAATTTTCCGTAGGTGAGCCGAATGTGCCTGACATTGCCCGTATATCTGTCATTGCCTTGCCGATCTGCGATGTCGGGAGCGTGATCTTGTATGCGTAATACGGTTCAAGAAGAACCGAACGTGCCGACATGAGCGCCTGACGAACAGCTCTGTATGTTGCCTGACGAAAATCACCGCCTTCGGTATGCTTTTCGTGAGCACGCCCCGCGATCAGAGTTATTCTCATATCGGTAATGGGCGAACCGGTGAGCACACCTTTGTGCGTTCGCTCACGCAAATGAGTAAGCACGAGCCTTTGCCAATTTCGTGCAAGCACGTTTGTACTGCACACGGAACGGAATGTAAGTCCCGTTCCGGGACCGGTCGGTTCAAGGGAAAGATGAACCTCCGCATAATGGCGTAACGGCTCAAAATGACCAACTCCGACAACGGGAGCAGCTATCGTTTCTCGGTACATGATCTTTCCCGAATCTATTGAGACGTCGATGCCAAGACGCGATCTTATGACACGCTTCAGTATTTCTATCTGTACCTCTCCCATTAAGCGCACACAGATTTCACCGAGTCGGTCGTTATAACGTATGTGAAGCTGAGGATCTTCTTCCTCAAGCTGTTTTAGCTTGGGATAATATTCACGTGCGTCACAGCCGACGGGAAGAATGATTCTGTATTCAAGTACGGGTTCAAGCGTAGGCGACGGAGCTTCGCTTTCAAAGCCGAGTCCCTGACCGGGATAAGTTTCGGAAAGTCCCGAAACAGTGCATATCATTCCCGCCTCGACAGCTTGTACAGCAGTCTGTTTAGCGCCGACGGGAATTTTTACGGCAGTGATTTTTTCTGCTTTTTCGCCGCTTTCCGCACGGTATGTTACAGTGTCGCGTACTGTCAATGAGCCGCCCGTCAACTTTATGTGCGTTAGGCGTGCTCCTTTTTCATCACGTGAGATTTTATATACGCGCGCACCGAATTCGTTTGATCTTTCGGGGCATATCGCGAAGCTGTCGATCGTTTTCAAAAGCTCACTGATGCCTATGTGCTTTAGCGCCGATCCGAACACGCACGGGAAAAGCCTGCATTCACCGACGAGGCGGCGAATGTCGTTGTTTTCTATGCTTTTCTCACCGTTTAGACGGCGCTCAAGCAATTCGTCATCAAGCAAAGAGACATCGTCAAGAATATTTTCAAACGGCTGTGACATATCGACGGCTCCGCCGTCAAGCCGTCCTATGATATCAGCGAAAACGGATCGTCTGTCAACTGTCGGAATATCGGTTTTGTTTACGAAAATAAATGTCGGCACGGAATGCAGTCTTAAAAGCTTCCACAGTGTTTCCGTGTGAGTTTGTACGCCTTCGCTTCCGCTTATAACGAGTACCGCGGCATCGAGAACCGAGAGAGTTCGCTCCGTTTCCGCGGAAAAATCAACATGACCGGGCGTATCGAGAAAAGTTAATGTATAGTTATCGGTCGAAACGGACGCTTCCGACGAAAATATCGTGATTCCGCGTTCACGTTCGAGCTCGTGAGTGTCAAGATGAGTATTTCCGTGATCAACTCTGCCGGGATCGCGTATGCAACCCGTAAGATGAAGGATCGCTTCGGCAAGAGTTGTTTTTCCTGAGTCTACGTGGGCAAGAATGCCGATCGTAAGCTGTTTTTTCAATTGTCACGTCCTCCTTTGAACAGATTGCATCGCCCCTCCTCCGTTTAGGAGAAGGGGCGGAAAAAGTGATTTTATTTGATCAAAGCTTTTCGAGTTTCATATAACCGGGTTTGATATAACCGAGTCTGCGTCCCGCAAAATCAAAGAGCAGAGTGAGCACTGCGGGAAGAATAAAGTGCATTACAACAATGATAATGAGCGTAACTGCGGTGCCGTATTCGGCGGACATTGACTCAAACGCACCGAACTGACCGACAAGTCCGGCGGTTCCCATTCCGGCGCCCATTGATGTGTTTGTCATGCCGAGTACCGCCGTTGATATCGGACCGAGCACAGCGGATGCGAGAGTCGGTGCGATCCAAATAAGCGGATGGCGCAAAATGTTGTGAAACTGAAGCATTGACGTGCCGATTCCGATCGAGAGCGCTCCGCCGAGATCGTTGTCTCGGTAAGATGCAACGGCGAAGCCTACCATCTGGCACGCACAGCCGACAGCGGCGGCGCCCGCCGCAATGCCGTCTATACCGATCATGATGCAGAGCGCGGCGGAGGAGATCGGAGCAGTCAAAACCATTCCTACGACTACGGAAATGACGATACCCATCGGGATCGGCGCGTATTCGGTCGCGGAATTGATGAAATTTCCGAGTGATGTCATGAAACCGTTGATGTATGGACCGACGTAAATACCTACCATGCCGCCGGAAATGATCGCGGTAAGGGGTGTTATAAGTATATCGAGTTTTGTTTTTGAAGCGACAAGTGATGCGACCTCACAACCGACGACAGCGGCAACGTACGAGCCGACAGGGCCGCCGTTCATGTATCCGATAGCGCCGAGGACGGCGGCGGAAAAGCAAACGAGCGGCTTTTCTTTCAGTCCCCAGGCTATCGCAACGCCGATTGCGGCGCCGACTACGTATGAATTTGTTGCTATCTCCGCGAGAGGCGAGAGAAAAGCAAGCACCGATATTTTTGCGAATTGCTTTAATATCGTACCTATTATCAAAGATGAAAACAGGCCGAGCGCCATTGCGCTCATAGCGTCAATAAAATAACGCTTGCAAAATCGTTTGATTAGTTCCATGTTTCAGATTACTTGAATGTGTTACGCAGAGCGTCGTATTCTTCCTTTGTTATCGGAATAACGCTTCCGTGACGGGGAGTAAAGTTAAAGCGGTATTCGTTTTGATCGAGTGTTGTGAATTTTTTGAGATCTGTTGTGTGTTCCATTACAAAGTAACCGCTTGTGTACGCGTCCGAGATGAGAAGCCAACCGCTTCCGTCTATGAGCTTAAATATTGACGAGCCTTCAACGGCAAGTCCTTCGGGAGAAACAAGTTTGGACTTTGTGTATGAATAACCGGAAGTAAGCTTTTTTGATGTTGTTACTCTGATGCCGCCGGAAGTTTCATCCTTAAAGTACATATAATACAGACCGTCGTGATAAATGATATCCGCATCTATTGCCGAGTTTCCGTTCGAAGGAGCAAAAAGAAGCGCGGGATCGGTGGAAAGCGTTTTCATGTCGGGGGAGTATGCGTAATACATAACCGTAGCGCCTTTTGTCGCGCTTGAACAAAGTGCGAAATAGATCATGTATTCTCCGCGTTCGGGATCCCAAATAGCCTGAGGCGCCCATGCGCGGATTGTATTTTTTGTGGCTTTGCAAATACCGTCGATCTCGATGATTGTTTCATCGGTCCAGTTTATGAGATCCTCGGATTTCCATGAAATAAGGTTTCTGTTGCTTGACCAACCGAGCGAAGATTTCATATCGGTCGCAATCATGTAGAAGCAACCGTCCTCGCCTCTGAAAATGTAGGGGTCGCGGACGCATTTTGTTCCGGAATTCGACTTAACAACAGCTTTGCCGCCGTTGAGTGCTTTGTACTTGTAGCCGTCGCGCGATGTAGCGAAGCAGATCTGCTCCTGAGAGGGATCGTTACCGGTGAAGTATGCAAAAAGATAAGCGTAATATTCAGTCGTATCTTCGGGAGTTTCTGTTTCGGCTTCTGTTTCCGTTGACGAGTCCGTTGCAGAATCTGCACCGGACGTATTGTCGGTATCGGTGCCATCGGGAGATGATGTGCATGAAGCAAGGGGGAGAATGAGCATGATCATGCCCATAATGAGCGCGAGAATTCGTTTCATTAAAATCATAACCTCTTTGTTTGTATTTTGTCAGTTAGATTTATTTTACTACATATTTTATTGTTTGGCAATCACAAAATCAAAGGTTTTCGATGCCGATGGAAAAAATATAAATAATTTTCAAAAGAGTATTGACAACGTAACAATGTTACGCTATAATTGTAACAGTGTTACGAAAGGAGAAGCGCGATGAAAGAAAATTTAATGTCAAAAAGGGAACTGCTCGACACTTACGGGATCTCGTACGGTACGCTTTACCGTTGGCGGCGAAACGGACTGATTCCCGAAGAATGGTTCATACGAAAATCAACTCCGACGGGGCAGGAGACTTTCTTCCCCCGTGAGCTGATAACGGAGCGCGTGAATTACATTATGTCGGAGAAAGACACAACATCGCTTGATGAGCTTGCGAAGCGCGTTACAGGCGAAAATGTAAAGGTTTTGCTTGTTATTGAGACAAAATACGGAAAAAAAGAATTTTTTGCGGACGATGTGACGGAAATCAAGCTTGTTTACGGCGATAAGACCGTTGTGCTTGACGACATTGCCGCAATGCTGAAAAAATAATTGTTGTAAGGGCAAAAGAAAGGAAAATTATTATGGAAAATTTGATTATTTCGGGAGCAGGCAATTCGAGCGGCGGTGAGTATAATAAAGTGTCTCTTTCAGGCGCAAATACGATCAATTCGGATACAAAATGCGTTAGTTTCAAGTGTTCGGGTTCTTCCAAGGTGTTAGGCAAGCTCGACTGCAATGAGTTTTCCGCGGCAGGCGCGACTAAAATTCAAGGCGAAGTCAACTGCGAAGACGGTTTCAAATGCTCCGGCTCTACGATCGTCGGCGGAGTTTGTGCAAACGAGCTTCATATATCCGGCGCGTTTGCTTCGAACGCTTCCGTGGCGGCGAAGATCCTCGCGAAAACTTCCGGTTCCGTGAAGATCACGGGTAACTTTACCGGCGAAGTGATCGACGCAAGCGGTAAAATGTCCGTGAAAGGGGACATCAACGCGGAAAAATTCACATTTGAAATGACTGAGAACAGCGACAGCGATGCCGAGACGATCGGCGGTTCGGAAATCAAAATTTCGCGCAAAGAACAGTCGGAAGGCTCACTCGGCAAATTCGTAAAATCAATATTCAATCTGGCTGACGGCAACAAATCCGTGTTCACCGTTGATGAAATCGAGGGCGACACGATTGAGCTTGAGGGGGTGCACGCTAATGTTGTTCGCGGAAACGATATAAATATCGGAGCGGACTGCAAAATAAAGCGCGTCGAATATACTGGGAAGGTCACATATTCGGACAGTGCCGAGATCGGAGAACTAACGGAAATATAATAAAATAAAGCATCCCTGCTATGTGTTGTGCGATTGCATAACACATAGCAGGGATTTTTGTCATTTGTATAAAATTAAACTTTTCTTCGCGTCAAGCTGTATTTGCTGCGATATTCGCTTGGAGAAATTCCGACATTCTTGGAAAACCATTTGCTGAAATTGTATTGATCCGAAAATCCTACCGATTCAGCAGCGACCTTGACAGTGCTTCCTCGTTCCAGCTCGTCCTTGGCAAGTTCCAAACGGTACTTTTTTATGAAAGTGCCGATCGTCTCGCCTGTTTCTTCCTTAAATAAAGTCGCACAATATGACGGATTCAAATGAACGTGCTGTGAGATCAGCTCGATCGAAAGCTTAGACTTGTAATTGTCGCGGATGTATTCCGTTATGCGGTCAATGTAGGGATTCTTGCTTGAATATTCAGACACGTTAGCGCAAAGATTGAGCAAAAGCTCGGTCAAAATGACGCATTTTCGATCTCGTGGGTGTGACGGCGACGACGAATAATAACGCGCGATGTAAGCTTTTTCGATCGCGTACAGGCAGTTCGGTATCTCATTGCTGTGACTGTACGCAAATTTCAACGGGATCGAAGAAATATCGTTTTCATTGACATTTCGCAGCAAAAACGAATAATATTTTGCGGACGTATTCTGATACGGACGTTCGCGGAGCGTGCCGACGGGCAGACAAAGCGCCTCACCTGCGGAAACATTGATTTTTTCACCGTTTATCGTATAATCAAGCGCGCCGTCGAGCATAAACACGAGATACGCCTGATTAAGCTTTGTTTCGGGAATATTTGTTACGGGTGACGGTGTTCTGTACCTGAAATAATCTATGATAAGCTCGGACATATATAGCCTCTCGAAATAAATATTACATTTATTATATATGATACACTCTTTCTCAAATTAAATCAATCCCCGACCCAAAGAATTTACATTTTAATGTGACTAAAAATAAACAAACGTACATTGCAATAAAGCGGAATTACATATATAATAAATTGTACGCGGTGAGAAATGCGCTTTTTTGTGCAATTTTACTGCGACGACAACTAAAAGGAGATATTTTATGAAAAAAATATTGACAGCCGTAGTCGCTATCATGCTCGTTTTTTCGCTCGGCGTTACTGTTTTTGCCGATGAAGCGGAAGCGGACTATGTTATCGAACTTCAGGCATTTCTTTATGACGATTGGGGCGATGCTGTAAACGATGCACTCCAAAAGGACTCCATGGGTACTGCGTTCGCAATTGCGCTCAAGCCGCTTGATGAGGTTGACGCAGAAAACACTTGGTATGATTTCGAGATCTCGATCCCCGTTGACTGCACAAAGATTGACATTGCCATCAACTGTGCCGCAAAGGGCGACAACAGATGGATGGATGTTACGTTCAACGGCGAAACCTACAAGGTTAACTGCCTTAACACAGGCGACTGGGGCGTTTTCTATGAAAACATTCTCACGATCGAAAACGTAAAGAAGGGCGATTATGTGCTTCGCCTTGCTTGCCCGGACGATTTTGACAACGATACAATCAAAACGCCCAACATCGACAAGATCAGCTTCAATATGTACCTCGAAGATTACGAAACGGTTCCCGTAGACGACGAACCCGTTGTCAGCGATACGGAAAAAGTTACGGATACCGCGGCTCCGGAAGAAACCAAGCCCGAATCCGGCGCTACAACAACAGCTCCCACAACAGAAGAAGTTAAGAGCGAATCCGGTTGCGGTTCCGCAATGGGCGCTTCCGCTGTAATCGTTATGCTCGTATCCGCGCTCGGTTGCGCGCTTATCCGCCGCAAATAAACGGCAAAATTACGATGAGTAAAGGCGTAAGCCTTGAAAATAAAACAAAAATTTTAAGGAGAGAAGAAAATGAAAAAGATTCTCACAATCGCGATCGCTGTTATGATGATCGCAGTTATGTCCGTATCTGTTTTCGCAGCAGAAAAGACAGAAACTATTACAGTTGATTTCGATACAGCTGTTGAAGGTACGCATTTCACAGTATCCGGACTTAATGATGGACTTCAGGAAAAAAAGTCTGGTGACGTAACTCAGAAGCAGTATGGCGTTAAGCCCTCCGGCGAACCGGCAGATGCTTACATCGCTACAACAATCAATGTTCCCGCTGACGGCGCAAGCGTTAGGGTTGATGTTAAGTATTCTACAAATTCTGATACAAACCGCTATTTTGCAGTTAAGCTCGATGTAGATGAAGAAACTATATTCGGCGGCGCAGCAAGCGGATCTTGGGTAGATACACTTGACGCAACTGTTACTTATGCCGATGTTGCTAAGGGCGAACACGTTGTAAAGCTTTGCCCCACATCTGACTTCGGCTCTGATGCACACAAAAAGGCAGCGAACATTCTTGAATACACAATCACAATTACTTATAACGAAGTAGAAGTAACACCCGATCCTACACCCGATACTCCTACAACACCTGATACTCCTACAACACCTGATACTCCCACAACGCCCGATACTCCCACAACACCCGATACTCCTACAACACCCGATACTCCCACAACACCTGATACTCCCAACACCGATGACAAGGCTCCTCAGACAGGCGTAGCAACAGCTATCCTTTCCGTAGTTGCAGTTCTTTCCGGCGCTTACGTTGTATCCAAGAAGCACTAAGCTTTTAATAAAAAAAGACTCCTTCGGGAGTCTTTTTTGTTTTTGCGATTATCCCTTGCACAGCTGTTTTCACTGTGTTATAATTATCGTCGAACACCGATGTTGTTACAAACGCCGACGGCGTAACGGAGATTTATCATGAAAAAAAGTCAAATTATTTCAATCGTAAAGGAATTCCTCATCATCACTTTCGGCGCGTTTTTAGCCGCTGTCGCAATTTTTTTCTTTATGTTGCCGAGCCATGTTGCCGTCGGAAGCGGCTCCGCGCTTGCAATGGTTTTGAGTAATTTTATTCCGCTCCCCGTTTCAACGATAATGCTTATTTTGAATATCGTTCTTTTCAGCATCGGTTTTTTGCTTATCGGCCCCGAATTCGGTGTAAAAACTGTGTACAGCGCAATCATGGTGCCCGTTTTCATGGGAATTATGGAGCGCGCACTCCCCGATTTTCAGTCGTTGACAGGCGACGCAACGCTTGACGTGCTTTGCTACATCCTCGTTGTCGGCGTTGCTATGGCGATTTTGTTTTCGCATAACGCTTCATCCGGCGGTCTTGATATCATCGCAAAGATCATGAATAAATATCTTAAAATGGATCTCGGCCATGCCGTTTCCGTTTCCGGTATCGTTGTTGCGCTTTCGTCCGCGCTTTGCTATGATTCGAAAACAGTCGTGCTCAGCGTCATCGGTACATATTTCGGCGGAATAATCCTCGATCATTTCATATTCGGTATGGATATTAAGCGCAGAGTTTGCGTTATTTCACCCAAGCTCGATGAGATCGTCGATTTCATCCTTTACGATCTTCACAGCGGCGCAACGATAAACGAGATCGTAGGCGCGTACGATCACACACCTCGTAAGGAGGTCATCACGATCGTCGATAAAGCCGAATACAAAAAGTTGATGGATTTTGTTAAGAAAACGGATCCGAAAGCGTTTGTCACCGTTTATTCCGTCAGCGAGATGCGCTATCAGCCCAAGGTTAAGAACTGATAAAATACAAATGCTCCCCCGCTTGCGCGGGGGAATTATTTATGATATTATATATGTATAGAATTGTACGCCGCGTCACCACGACGGCGGCATGATGAGGTAGTCAATGCTTAAAATTATCCATACAGGCGATATACATCTCGACAGTCCGTTTTCCGGTTTGGACGAGCGCCGCGCGGAAATACGTAAAACGGAGCTTCGCGCCACTTTCTCGTCGCTTATGACGTATGTTAGGCTGAATTCGGTCGATATTTTGCTCATCGCAGGGGATTTTTTTGATTCCGGCTTCGTTACGCGCGAAACAATCGCAATCGTTTTGCGTGAGTTTTCGCGTGTGCCTGACTGTAAAATTATCATCAGTCCGGGCAATCACGATCCGTATACGGAGGACAGCGTTTATGCTAAGGTGAAGTGGCCGGATAATGTTTATATTTTTAATTCGGAATCAATGACGCGCTTTGAGTTTCCGGAGCTTAACTGCGATGTGTACGGTTACGCGTTCACGGGTGAATCGCTTACGGAATGTCCGATTTCCAAAGTTGAGCCCAATGATCGCGTGAAGCTCTTGTGTGCACACGCGCATTTGGGCGTGCCAACGTCCAAGTATGCGCCCGTTTCCGCGTCCATGATCGCCGGTTGCGGTTTCAATTACGCCGCGCTCGGTCATGTGCATAACGCCGCGCCGATAGCGGAGCTCGGCGGTTGTGTTTACGGGTATTGCGGTTGCCTTGAAGGGCGTGGCTTCGACGAATGCGGCGCTAAGGGCGCGGTTTCGATCGAAATCGACGGCGAGAGCGGAAAAATGTCAGTCCGCACGTTGAATTTCGCAAAAAAGCATTATGAATCGCTCGGAATTTCGGTTGACGGAGCAAACTCGTTGTATGATATAACAGAGCGCATAAAAGCGCTGATAAAAGAACGTCATTTCGGATCGGATACTATGTTGAGGATCACCCTTGAGGGGGAAATGCCGCCGACGCTTATGCCCTCGCCGTCTGTTATAGAGGAAGCAATAACAGAAGTATTTTCAATCGAGGTGCGCGACGAAACGACCGCAATGCTTGACGACGAATATCTGATGCAGGATCCTACCGTAAAGGGAGAATTTTACCGTTTGTTGCGTCCGAAACTGTTGGATGCCGACCCCGAAACAAGAAAAACGGCACGTCTTGCACTTAGGTACGGTTTTGCCGCAATGTCGGGCGAAAGCATTACTGACTGAAAATGAGGTTCATATATGTACATAGAACGAATTGATATAAAAAGCTTCGGTAAGCTTAACGGATTTTCAGCGGAGCTTTCGTCCGGCGTAAATGTAATCGAGGGCGCGAATGAATCGGGCAAAACGACAGTTGCCGAATTTGTTAAATTCATGCTCTACGGTATGCAGTCCAAGGCGTCGGGGAACGCAGTGCTGTCGGAAAGAAAAAAGTACATAAGCTGGGATCAGTTCGTTGCCGCCGGCACGATGACTGTTAACAGCAACGGAAAGCGTATTCTTATTGAGCGAAGCTTATCGGTGTCAACGGATGCTTCGGGAAATGCTTCGTATCGTGAAAATTTGAAAATGACAGATGCGGAAACCGGTGCTCAACTTTATAAAGGTAAAAATCCGGGGGATGTGCTTCTCGGAGTGCCGGAGGAGATCTTTTTGGGGACGGCATTCGTTCGTCAACTCGGCGGAACAAAAGTTGACGGAGAAAAGATTTCGTCAACTGCCGAAAATCTGCTTTTTTCAGCGGACGAAACGGTGAATACGGAAAAATCCGTCGAACGTTTGGATTTGCTCAGACGTCAGCTCTTGCATAAAAACGGAAAGGGCGGATCGCTGTACGAAAAGGAACGTGCGCGCTCTGAGCTTACTATGAAGCTTGAGGCGGCAAAGCAGACGGCGGGAGAGATAATCTCTGTCGAAACATCCGTATCCGAACTTGCCGAGAACCGTGAAAATGCTAAGGCAAGACGTGATGCCGCTCAGAAAAAATACGATAATTATGCAGCTGTCAAAAATATGCACAGCTTCGATAAGCTTCATGCAATCGAGGACGAGCTTTCCGCAATGTATACGGAACGTGAAAAAGTTTTGACAGAGGGAATTGTGAACGGACATTTTCCGGATAGGGAATATGTCAACAAGCTTTACAAACTCTCGGACGGACTTGCCTCGGACACGTCCGAAATTGCGTCGCTGTCACGTCAGCTCAATGAGGCAAAGCGAGAGCGCGGAAGCGATGAGGATATAAAAAAACGCAAAGCCCTGTTCTCCGGTGATGTTACGGCGGAAGATGTTATTGCCGAGGCGGAGGCTCGTGAGCGAGCGTTTTTGCTTAAAAAGAAAAATGCGATCGCGCTTTTGATTTTTGCGGTGTTTTTCGGTGCGATTTTCGCTGTTGCCAATTGGACGGGAATCGCAGGTAAACTTATTAAGGCGTTTGTAGAAAACGCGGTGCTTGCGAGCACGATAAAGACGATTTCGCTGATTGCGGGAGTCGTATGCGCGGTTTTTGCAACGGCACTTTGGGCGTCGGCTTTCTCCGAAAAACGAAAGTTGTACACATACATTGAAGAATACGGCGCGGAATCACCGCAGGCACTTCCTATTGTGTTGGATGACATGACGGAAGCGGCAAGGCGTGATAATGTGCTCGAACACAGAATAGAATCGCTTGAAACCGAGTTGAACGGTTTGTATGACGAATATGATAAAAAGCTTGCGACCGCAAACGAATTGATAGCATTGCGAGGTGTTGAAGCAAAGCCGGAGGAAATCCCCGAAAAGCTTCGTGAAGTGCTCTCCGATTCCGAAGAAATTTGTCGGAAAGAGACACAGCTTTCGCTTATGACGGAGGAAAAACGTGCTTCGAGAGATGAAATTGCCTCCCGCCTCGGAGATGCGGATGAAGAAGCAGTCAGGTCGGTTACACGCGAACTCAATATATCGGAATACGATTCGATGAATTATTCGTCACTGAAATTGGAGCGCGATTTCAATGAAAATGCCGTTACGCGGCTCACAGAGGCGATTCATGAGCTTGAAGTGAAGCGTGTCCGTTTGATATCGCAAAGAGAGGATCCCGCCGAGCTTGCCGTCAAGCTTTCGAAGCTTGATTCAGAATTCGAAAAGGAGCGTATGCGTTACAATGCCTGCTTGCTTGCCATGGAAACGCTTCAACGTGCCGGCGAAAGCGTGCGTGAGAGCGTTGTGCCGCGCATACGGACGCTTGCGATGACGTATCTTTCATCAATCACTGACGGAAAATATACAAATGTCAATGTTGACGGTGCGTTTTCGGTTACGGTCAACGCTGACGGTGCGTTCAGAGAACTTGAATATATGAGCGGAGGAACCGCCGACGCGGTGTATCTCGCGCTCAGGCTTGCACTTGTTCGCGTTCTGTATAAATCGACGATCCCGCCGATGATATTCGATGAAGCCTTCGCCCACATGGATGATGAGCGCGCGGCGTCTCTTGTTAAAATGCTTTGCAGCAGCGGTTCTATGCAGGTGCTGATGTTTACTTGTCAAAGCCGAGAGGGAAATGTGCTCGATAACTGTGCGCTTGAAAATTACAAGCATATAATTATGTGATAAAAATTTCCGTTTGATCCGCGGTAATGAAAAACGGCGAGCTTCTTGAGAGGCGCGCCGTTTTTTGGTTTTGCGAAAAAAGAGGTTGAGCCAATTGTAAATAAAAATTAAACAAATATAAAAAATGCAAATCTCGCGTGACAAAGCCTTAGCATAGGTGTATAATTATTCTTACATAAAAATTTTTATCCTTGGACGGAATTATGATTGAAGATGTTTTGACTTATTTGAGAAAAAATCTGAAAATTGCGGTGAAAAACGTATTTTCGAATTTTTCACAGTATGCGTGCTTCTTTGCCGCGCTTTTTATTATCCAGATATTCCTCGGAACGTTGACGGTTATTCTTTACAATAACGATAATACCGAGTGGGATCATGTCAAGGAGGAATATGATTATCATTTGCTTGTTCAGGGGTTGAATGAATATCAAATGTTGCTCATTGAAAATAACTCTATTGCCGTTTTTTCAAATGATTTTGTTTTTGATATTGTTCGTGTGATAGAGCACGAAAGTACCTTTGACGGCAGCATTGATTATGACCTTTACATAATGCTTCGCGGAGATACCGACGAGGATATCGAATTTTCCCTTGAAAGATTTGTTACGAAGTATCTGAAGGAGCTCAACAAATACTGCGATGAAGGCGAAAATATCACATACATAAAAACGCCGCTCTTGAATTTTGACAAGAATTTGCTTGTGAACAGAATCATTTATGCGGTGTCTATCGTATCTTTGATGGTTCTTTCCGTGTTCCTGCTTGTTGTGCTTTATAACATCAGAATCAACCATTATAAATTTATATACGGAATCTACATGAGCTTCGGAGCAGACTTCAAAAAGCTGTTTGAAACTGCTTTTTGGGAAATGTGGATCGTTGCAACGGTGACATTTGTCCCCGCAACGGGTATTTCGGTGCTTATATCCTACTTGATATTGCACGGTGCGGGACTCCCGTTTGCTTGCCCGTTCTGGACGTTGCTCCTTACCGCAGTATACGGACTTATTATTTTGTTGTTTTCGGTTTGGTTCCCAATGAAGATGATGGCGATCAAAACTCCTATGTCGCTTATTGTTTCGCAGGATAACTCAAATCTCGTTTCCTCACCGAGACGTTCTCTCAATCTTTACGGCTCGAAATTCCCGTTCCATTACGAGTTCTTCTCGACATGGCGATTCCGCAAGTATAATTTGAGACTTCTTGTTTCTGCTGTAATCTTTACTTCTTTGTTTATTGCAGGACTTTACGTTGCGGAAATAACGAGAGTAACGCTTTCTCATGAAAAGCCGCAGTTTGAGGTGGATTTGACAAATACCTACGCCGAATATGACGATTTGATGCGTCAGGAGCTTTATTCTATTGACGGAATTACCCTCGTAAGCAAATCCAATACGGAAACCGCAACGAATATTTCAACTCATATAAGAGTAAAATCCGAGCATACAGTCGCGCTTTCGAATCTTGTTGTGCCGAAAAACGCAGACGGCTACCGCGTTACAAACGATGTACAGTTCCGTACGATAGATGAAGATATCGTTAACGAACTCGAAAAGTACAAATATACGGGCGATCTTTCATGCGTCCTAAAGGACGAAAATGCCGTGATCGTTGCGGATTCAATCAATAATATCAAAAAATTCGATTATGAAGTCGGAGATACAATAGAGATCGCGACGATCTCCAAGCGTAAGGCCACACCGGACACAAATATGACCGGTATGAACCTGTTGAAACAACAGCTTGAATGTTTTGAGTTTGAATATCATGAATATACGATCGGTGCGATAATTTACGATATTCCGACACTTAAAATGCCGATCTATATGTCGGATTCGGCGTTTGAAACCGTAACGGGACTTGAGGTGTCGTATAAGAACCTTGAAATTTATGTGGATCAGTCACTTACATCGGCAGAAGTCCTTAACATTGAAACAGAGCTTCGCAATTGGGGCATACTTCTCGGTGACACTATAATTACCAATACGCACAATCTGCACATGAGTATTGTTAACGAGGACAAGCAGTACGACGAGATTTTTACGATAGTTGCGATACTTCTTCTGTGCATCTCCCCGATGATTTGGTTCTTCTCGCAGACGCTTTACTACTTCAAGCGTGAAAACGAGTTCACGATCCTACAGTCGATCGGCGCGTTAGGTTCGGATATTAAAAAACTTTATATCTGCGGTGGTGTGTTTATGGGAGTGCTTTCGCTTATATTCTGTACGGGACTCGGATATCTTTTGAGCTTCGGACTTTACAGATTTGTCAACGTAACCATTCCGCAGTGGACACTCAGCTATATTAGATATGAATTCTATATGCCGTGGTACGCTATTGTGCTCAGCATAGTTGTTTCGGTAATGTGCGGTTTCCTTTCCTCTTACCTCCCCTATCACAGCTTTATGAAGCGTAAGGCAAAAACGCTTTCCGTAGAGTACGGAGAAGTATCTGATTGATCTAAATAAAATTTCGGAGAGTTATTATGAACGACAACAAATCAAAATATATTTTACAGACGGAAAGCGTCATCAAGCAGTATAAGCAGTACGACGAAACGATCACCGCGGTCAACAGAGTTGATCTTAAGGTTGAAGAAGGCGAATTCGTTGCCATCATAGGTACGTCGGGGTCTGGTAAAAGTACGTTTTTGCAGTGCTGTGCCGGACTTGATAAGGTCGATGCGGGTCATATTTACATAAGAGGTCAGGATATAACAAAAATGTCGCACGACGAGCTTGGACGCTTCCGCGGCGAAAATATGGGCTTCGTTTTCCAGCGTCACAACCTTATTCCGCAGTTTACCGCGCTTGAAAACATCCTTATCCCGACGCTCATGTGCAATAAGCAGGATGGCTCATACGACGAAAGACTTCGACGTCTTGTTAAAACACTCGATATTGCGGATAGACTTCATCATCTGCCGAGTGAACTTTCGGGCGGTCAGCAGCAGAGAGTTGCAATCGCGCGTGCGCTTATAAATATGCCGCAGATTCTTTTCGCGGACGAGCCGACAGGTAACCTTGACCGTGCGAATGCGGACGAAGTGCTTGACCTGCTTATTAAAACGAGAGACTCGATCGGTCAGACGCTCGTTATGGTAACGCATGACCTTCAAATCGCATCCCGTGCGGACAGAATCTTCCGTATGGATAACGGAGTTTTGAAGCTTGAGCGCGACTATCTTGACGGCAAAAGAAAAACCATTAACGGATATTGATTATTGAAAAAAAGCAAGGCAGAAGCCTTGCTTTTTTGTTGCCGTTACTGCATGAAAAACAGTGAATGACGGTGTGAAAAATTATTTTGTTATCGTAAAAAGTCCGTTTATCATCAACCAAAGCTGCGGAAAACGACGCATACCGTTCCAAACGGACGCACCGGCAAGTCCGTATTCGTTTATGAGCGCGAGCTTGGCGTTGATGCTTCGAGGATCCTCAAACCATACGATATGCTCTCGCGCCCCCTCACCGTCCGTAGAATAATAATTGAAAAACGGTGATGCCGCAATCGTATCGTAGTTGATTCGCGCGCCGTTTTCAACGGCAAGCCGCGTTGCTTCCTCGGCGGAGAGGGAACGTGCTCTCGATTCTCCGCGAATGTAGGGAAGCGTCCAGTCGTAGCCGTAACTCGGAATTCCGAGATAAGCTTTGTCAGGTGCCATTTCCGACATTGCATAGTCAACAACACGTCTGACTTGGTTGATCGGTGCTACCGCCATCGGCGGCCCGTAGGTGTAGCCCCATTCGTATGTCATCAGTAGGACTCGATCCGCAGCTTCTGCGAGCGCGCCGTAGTTGTGCCCTTCGTATAGCAGTCCCGGTTGATTTGCGGATGTTTTCGGTGCAAGCGCAACAACTGTTATATAGTCACCGAGACTGTCAAGCGCGTCATTTACCTCGCGTACAAAGTTTACGTAAGCGTCCGCAAGTTCGCCTCCTATGTATTCAAAATCGAGATCGACGCCGGCGTATCCGCGTGAAACAACGGCATTTGTCAGCTCCGAAATAACTTTTTCGCGTATTTCCGCGTTTGTTAAAACATAATCGGCAAGCTCGTTTGAAAAAGTGCCTTCCTCAGTCAACGTTGACAGGAGCAGTAGAGGTTTTGCGCCGTATTCGCGTGCGAGCGTGATTATCTCGGATTCATCCGACTCGTCAGGCGGTATAAGTGTTCCGTCGCGTCTGATTCCGTAGGTGAAAAGCGTCAAGTATGTCAGATACGGAAGAGTCTGTCTCAAAACGGCTCTGTTAACGTAAGGGTAGACGTATGCGTTTGTCGCGATATTTCCGTACAGCGGCACGTCCTCTCCCACTACGAGCGTTTGACCTACCGTAAGTTCCGGCAAGCCGTTAAGGTCAGGATTGAGCCGATAAAGCGCATTTACGTCAAGTCCGTGCATTGCGGAGATTGAATAAACCGTGTCGCCGGGGCGCACGATGTGAGTCGAAGTCGGCTGACGTATGAGCAATGCTTGCCCTACTGCAAGTTGCGCGGATTGATCAAGCGCGTTGTCGCTTATTATCAGCGACGGTGATGTGTCGAATTCTTCCGCGATCGAATAAACGGTGTCTCCGTTTTCAACAGTGTAAATTAACATACAGCTATGCTCCGTTCGTTTTTTTACAGTATATGAACCTTATAAGAAAATGTTCGTTTGATTGCATACATCAAGTCAAAAACGGAGAAAATACGAAAAAACAAAGGAGCTTGTTATGTTAAAAAACGTAAAATTTCCGTCTGTTGCCGCTGTGTCGGCGCTTGAAGTGCTTGATTCGCGCGGCAATCCTACCGTTAAGGTTGCGCTTATGCTTGATGATGGAAGCTGTGGCGAGGCTACTGCTCCGTCCGGGGCGTCAACGGGGAAATATGAAATGTATGAAAAACGAGACGGTGATGTTCGTTACCGCGGACGTGGAGTGGCTGGCGCTGTTGAGTCAGTCAATGAAGTTATCGGAGGGGTTGTCTGTCACGAAAAAATCAAGGGGCAACGCGAACTCGACACTATGCTTCGCGAACTTGACGGAACCGATAATATGGAAAAACTCGGCGCGAATGCAATTTTGCCTGTTTCGATTGCTTACGCGCGAGCTTGTGCCGCGCATTACGGATTGCCGCTTTATCGTTATCTCGGCGGAGTGATCGGTGAATATGCCGCGATGCCGTGCCCGATGATGAATGTACTCAACGGTGGTGCACATTCGAAAAACAATGTTGATATTCAAGAGTTTATGATCGTGCCGGTGGGAATATCGGATCATGGAGAAAGGATTCGTGCCTGCGCGGAAATATACGCCGAGCTTGGGGATATACTTTCCGCCAAAGGGCACGTTACGGCAGTAGGAGACGAAGGCGGATATGCACCGATGCTTGAACGAGACGAAGAAGCGTTTGATTTGCTTTTTGCGGCAATTACGGAGGCAGGGTACGGAGACAGCGTTTGTCTTGCCGTTGATGCAGCCGCAAGCGAATGGTGGGAGGATGGTGCGTATTTGCTGCCGAAGCGAGGTAAAAAGTACGGCACAGACGAGTTGATCTCGTATTGGCAGTCGCTTTGTCGCAAATACCCGATAATTTCGATTGAGGACGGACTTGGCGAGGATGACGGTGACGGGTGGCGCTGTCTTACTCGCGAGCTCGGATCGAAAGTAATGCTTGTGGGGGACGATCTTTTCGTAACAAATAAGCAACGTGTTTCCGACGGAGCCAAGAGCAAACAAGGCAACGCACTGCTCATAAAGCCGAATCAGGCGGGTACTGTTACGGATACAGTTGAAGCGGCACTTGCCGCACGCGGTGCCGGTTATGAGCTTATCGCATCGCACAGGTCGGGAGAAACGTGTGACGCGTTTATATCCGATCTTGCCGTAGCTCTCGGTGCCGGATTTATAAAGGCGGGGGCGCCGTGCCGCGGAGAGCGAGTTGCGAAATATAATCGTCTTTTCGAAATCGGAGATGATCGCGGCGATTACCCCGAAGGTAACTGCACAAAGGATGCGTGCAGAATCATATTTTGAATAAGGTAGTAAATACCCCTCAGCGAAAGCTGAGGGGTATTGTCATGATATTATTGATAAATAAATGCACAAAAATTGTCATATCCTATTGCAGCTCGAATTAATTTGTGCTATTATTGGTATGCGTACCAACAACATCAAAGGAGGCGCCGTATGGCATTGAGACAGCGAAGTATTGAAACGAAGGAACGAATATTATCAGTATGTGTACGATTGTTTTTGGAGCAAGGATATCATAAAACAACAGTCGGACAGATATTGAAAGAAGCGGGTGTGTCGGCAAGCACCTTTCAAAACATATTCAGATCAAAGGAAGGCATTCTGTCTGAATTGGTTTCGTTTATGTTTAACGGTCAATTTGATGCAGCAAGAGAATCGGTAACTTTGCAAATTGCTTCTCCTGTTTATGTATATGCAGTTGAAACGGCAATACAGCTTACACTTACCGAGATCAACGATAATATCCGAGATATGTACATAGAGGCATACACATCGCCGGAAATTTCAAAGTATATACACGAGCATACCGCAGTTGAACTGAAAATGATATTCGGACATTTATTTCCGGGATATACCGATAACGATTTTTACGAGCTTGATATCGGAAGTGCGGGTATAATGCGCGGATATATGGTAAAAAAGTGTGACATACATTTCCCGCTTGAAAAAAAGCTTGAATGTTTTCTCTCGCTTTCGCTCCGTGCATACCGAGTAAACGAGGATGAGATAAATGCCATAGTCGAATATATCAAAAAGCTCGATATACGTGCAATCGCGCAAAATATACTTGATAAACTTTTTGTAACACTCGAAATGCGCTTTAATTTCACATTGAATCCTAATACGGATTACGCCGTATAAAAATATATTTTTCCACTAAACCAAAATGCGAAAAGAGGGTACAAGATGAAAAAAAGACTACTATCAATGTTGCTGGCATTATGCATTGTTACGAGCATGATCCCTGCGATGACGATTGAGAGTGACGCGATCATCGGATCAATTCTGAAAGTTGGATTTAAGGTGTGCAAATCCGTAATCAAAGGTACTGTTGTCACCGCTAAAAACCTTGACCACTACAACGGTAACGTTGGCAAGTGCGTATTTGGGCAGTTTAAGAACATCGGTGCGGATCTGACAGGTCTTGATATCGGTGAGGACTATGGCACCGATGACGAAGAAGTTATCGAATCCGTGTCTCTAACCGAAATCAAAGAGAGTATGCAAACTATCAGCAACAAGCTTGACGAAACAAACAATGCTATCTATCAGCTTGAGACAACGGTTAACTCCGGTATGCAGGAACTCTCAAATCAGCTGTCAGATCTTTACAAGGAAGTCAACAAATTAAGCGGTACCGTTACAAACGCGGCGCAGCTGAACCGTTACTATACATATCTGACAGAGTTTTTCTCATTCTTCAATCAGTATTATGAGGGAATCAGCTATTACGACGAACAGTTGACATATGCCATGAAGGGCAATCGCTCAGAAAAATATATAAAGAATATGTTTGACCAGTTCCATCACCTTGAAAATGTAGAGTATACGGGTAACCTCTACTCTGCCGTTACAAAGTTGGGCAAGTATATCCGTGGTGAATATGTCAGCGCTGACGGCGGAAGTGTAATTGATGTTCTGAGTCAGTATTACATTCAGGCATACAAACTCACGCATAACGGTTGCACCGACGTACAGGCGCGTGAGGCAGCGGCATCTGCTATAGAGGATATGGTAGGCTATATTTATTATGCTTACTGCACCGGTGTATATTACGAAGATGCTGTTTTAATGTATCAGTCCTCCTATATGGAGCGGATGGGTGTTGATGAATACGCAACCGATTTCGGCACTTGCGTTTCCATTGATCAGATCAGCGACAGATATATGTCTATCAGTGAGGATGCTCTGCTGACCGCAGGCTCTCTGCTCGGCTCACTTTTGAGCAATTACCCCGACGGTACACTGGAAATGCCTTATTTCATGAACAGAGCGTCTGACAGTGAATTGACCGAAGGCATCACCCGCCATGTATCAACGCAAGGCTTCACCATCCAAAACCCGACTACTGATTCTGATGATATCACCGCAAAGCCGGTGGCATATCTTCCGGATTTGGCTACGGGGCTTCCCGACTATTTCAGCGAAGACTTGCAGGATGCTTTCAGCGGCATTACCACATACCAAATCGCATCCGCTACGAATAAGCTGCATATCTACGATGGACATATACTTGAAGCCGGTACCGATTACGGTACTGTCAAACTGAATGCCTGTGTAGGAGATCAGACCATCTTCACCATTCCCGTAAATGTTGTTAAACACGAACGAAAATCAGGCACAGCCGCTAAGGATGCGATATTCGGAGAGGGAACCGAGGACTTTCCCTACATCATTCGAACATATAAGGATCTGCTTGTGATGAAAGAGGCGCCAGGCGCGCATTACATTCTGGCAGCTGATATCGACTGCGGCGGCGCAAACTGGACTTCCTTTGACTTCAGCGGCGTGCTTGACGGTAATGACTGCACGATTGGAAACCTGAATGTCAACGACGGTCTGGGCTTTTTCAACACGCTGACGGGTACCGTACGCAATCTTTACTTGGAAAACATCACAGTTAGTAAAAGCCTTACTACCAGCGACAATGCTTATTTTTCAGCCGGCATTTTCGCCGGTACCGTAACGGGCAATGGCTTGATCTATCGTTGCGCTGCGTGGGGAGGTTCTGTATCCGCCCGCATCACCACCGACAGCAGTTCCGGTGTCTATGGCTTTACCTTTGCCTATGCCGGTGGCATCGCCGGTACCGTTTCCGATGGCGCATCTATACTTTCCTGCGATGCAGAGGGTGTAAACGTGGATTCTTTTGCTATGTACGGAGGGAGTGGTGGCATTGTCGGAAAGCTTGACAATGCTACCGTGTCCGATTGCGTTGTCGTTACGTTGTTTGATTTTGAAGAGGATTCCAAGCCTGTATTCACCGGTCAGAACGTCGGTGGCATTGTGGGTATGGCAGAGGGTGACTTCACGATTGAAGATGGGATCATTACCCTCACGTATGACCCTTTCCAGGGCACCTATAACGGCGTTATAGTGGGTTATGCCGACATTGAAAACGGCGGAAAG
>CAZPJU010000006.1:0-28111 GCA_964586965.1 uncultured Lachnospiraceae bacterium
TTGATTCGGGTAAAAAATTCCCGCAGGGAATGACCGGCTAAATTTTCAATGCCAAAATATTTGTATACCATATCAAGGATCTTATCATTCGCTAAACTTTCGTAGTGTTTTTTGATCGTAGCTCCTTTGACGTACGCAGAAATAATTACTTAAAGCATTTTATTGCACTGCTGTCCCGGTTTCATAATTTATTACAACCGAATCCGGTATACCGTGATAAACTTTGTAGTAGTTTTCGTGAAACTCTCCCATCGGAAGAGAGTACCACGAATATACATCATCCGGAAGTTCCTGCAATCTCAGTTCACCGCATTCGGATACCTGCTTAGTACGTGCTATGTTTTCAACATGTGTCGAAACATTACTCGTGTATCCTAAAAGCAAAATTGTCATCGCCGCGACAACAGATGAATACGTTATGACATTCAGCATAGTGCGCATCGCTCTTTCTCTGTTCTTCATAAGAAGCAATAGACACCAAAGCACGACTACCGCGAGTGGACTCAAACTTGCAACGATACCACTGCAAAGTATAAAGCGTCGCTGAGCCTCATTCAGTTTTGTTAAACAGTACAGAATTAGAAGCATATAGACCATATATATACTAAACATACAGCGGAAGCCCCAAATAAAAGAGATAAGCAGCATAATTTGAGAACCGATTCCAACAAAAGCGAGGAAAAAAGTCATCTGTTTACCGGATAAATCTTGCTTTATGAACATATAGATCATTTGAATGCAAAAAACTATAAGCAGTCCTGTAATCAAAACGGCTTTTTCAATGATTGAGATACAACGGATTGCCACCATACTGATTGGAATAAGTATAGAACAGGCACGAATCCACTTGGCTCTGCAGTTTTGGAAAATATATGTATTTGCGCACATAGACAGCATCAGTAAATATGGAAATGCAACAGGAGACATCGTATCCTGGTAGATTAGAGTCCATAAGTTATCAATAAAACCGGGCATCAGCTCACTCTGTGTATTCACCCTTACAAAATTACCCGGAGCAAGTAGAAGGGTGCTTAACCCAACCAAAGAACACAGATAGCCTACGCGCAAAACTTTTGAAACGCGCCTGCTGTTCAATAAATCCGACCCAAGTATGAGGGTCATCATCCCTACGAACATTAGAGCAAACTGTTCAACCGAAGAGCCTGCAAACAAACAGGCAACACAGTAAATCATTTTTTTAATGGTAGACACATTATGGTCACTGCGAAGATGCAAAAAAAACAGGAAAGCAGCAAGAAAGATTACTGCTGGAAACAGGTAATTCATCATACCAGTAATCCAAAACGCAGTTTCACGCAGGCACAGTACATCCAAACAGGCAAATAGCACCATGCTATATCTGATAAATCTCCGCTCATTTTGAGCGTCTGACCTACCTTGGGCAATAAACTGAGCATTTTTCGCTAAAAGAGTGATAAACAGCATAATGATTAACGGAGTAACTGCGATAAACAGATAACGATCAAAACTTAAAAGCAGCGAGTCCATGATATTGATCCAGAAGCGCCCGTTTCCTGTTATATAGTAATTTGAAACACTCTTTACAATACCAAGTTTTGCAAAAGAAGCATACATGAAGTCGTCGCCATTAAGAAAAACGCAGGACGTGATACCGTATAGAAAAAGCACATACAACGCAGTTTCCGGAATGAAACGTTTGTTTTCCGTTATTTCTTTTATTTTTTTCATTTCGCTTAACTCCCCATAGAAACATTCAGGTTGATGTAAAATTGTTTTTTTGCACACATGATATATATTTTATCACGCTTACTACTGCTTTTCAAGCGTTATCACAGAAAATAAGACGTGATTCTGCAAATTCATTACATTTTTCACAAAACCTGCTTATAAAAAGTAAATTTTTCTGTAAAAATCTCCCTCTTATCTGTTTTTTGCCGTCATTGTTTCTGTGATGTATGCGGTTATAATTGCGGCTTGACAAAAAATCCGACCTATGATCGTAACCGCAGGTCGGATTCTTTTTATTTTGATATGTTTTTCGAAAAATAATCGAATATTTCATTTGAAGATTTGCAGAAACGGCAAAGTGAAAGATATTTTTCCGACATGAAGCCTTCGGAAACAGTGCCTTTGAGCAAAGCTTCGAGATTTGAATAGCATCCGTCAACGTTGTAAATTGCGATCGGTTTGTCGAGCTGACCGAGTTGGCAAAGCACAAGAGTTTCGAAAAATTCCTCGTATGTACCGATTCCTCCGGGAAGAACGGCAAATGCATCGGATTTTTCCTCAAGCAAGGCTTTGCGTTCGCGCATTGTTTCCGTATAAATGAACTCGTCACATTCCTTAAATAAAATGTTGTCAACGTCGAAAAATTTCGGAGCTATTCCGAGACTGTGACCGCCCTCGGAGCGAACTCCGCGAACAGCTTGTCCCATAACGCCCGTATTTCCGCCACCGAATACGAGAGAGTGTCCGTTCTTGGCAAGTTCGGCTCCGAAGCTATAAGCCGCGGAAAGATATTTTTCGGGGATATTGTCGCTTGATGCGCCGTAAATGCAAATTTTCATATTTGTCTCCGTGTGTTAATTTAATTTTACGATCGGGAAGATCGTTTCAGCGATAATTTGATGACCGAGCTTGTTCGGATGCGGATCCGCTTCGAAGATGGAAGTTGCGAAATCGGAAATGTTACCGGTAAACAAATCGGCGTTGACTACGTTATCAAGTACATTAAACGCGGAATATACGTCCGCGACATCGTATCCGAGTGACGCCGAATTTGAAATGATGATGCTGTTCAGGCTTGTGACAAGCCGATCGGTTTCTTTAGCGAGATCAAGTGTATTTTCAATGAAATCAAAGCTCAAATCAAGCTTGCGGTATGGGTTATAAATGGTTTGAAAAATGATCTGTGCATCAGGTGCGGCGCTTTTGATAAGTTCGACGATCGTAACGATATCTTTTGAAAAACGGTCTATTCCGTCTGCATTTTGCTGCATCATTTCGTCGTAAATTTGCGGGATTCGGATTTTTTTCAGATTCTCGTCTGTAACGGATGATTCGTAAAGATAATACTCGGATAGTTTGGCAAGGGAAGTACCGAGAACGTTGTTTGCGCCGATGCTGACAGTTATCAAATCTGCGTATTTAAGTTCGGGAGCGCCGTCTGATTTGATGAGATTGATAAGATCCGTACTGTCATCTCCGTTTATCGCGTAATTGAACGATTCATAATTTTCCGTTTCGGAAAGCTTAGAGTCAATCAGCGATGAGTAGCGTTCGTTATCAAAGTCGATAAGACCGTATCCGTATGCGATAGAGTCTCCGAGAGCAACATAGACGAATGAATTTTCAAGATTCTTATCGGAGATTTCGGTATCGGGTGAGTCGGAGGTATTGGCTGTCTCGTTTGATTTTGTATCGGTTTCCGAAAACATAACGTCAACGTCGCCTGTGAAATCCGAGTTTTCGGTGTCGTTCGCGGATTCGCCGCAGGATATCATGGATGTAATAATGAAACTCATAAGCAAAATGATTGCCAAAACTTTATTTTTCAAATTCGATATTCTCCGTTTCATCGAAATATAACGTGATTGATTTGCCGTCAAATCCGCACTCCGTATCGGGAAAAACAGCACGAGCTTCATTGATATAATCTTCCGGAGCGGGGAGTGACGGTGAATAATGCGTCAGCCAAAATTTTCTCGGAGATGCTGATTTTGCGAGTCCTGCCGCTTCCGAAAAAGTCATGTGCTTTGTTTCAAGCGCTTTACCTTTTTTTTCATCGTCTCCGTACATACCCTCACAGATGAAAAGATCGCTGTCCTTAGCCATTTCCGCTATAACGGGAACGGGACGTGTATCTGTGCAGTATGTAACCTTGATGCCGCGTCTTGACGGGCCGAGCACAAGGTCGCTTGTGTATGTTACTCCGTCTATCTCGATCTGATCATTTTTTTGAAGTGCGCTCCAAGCGCGAAGCGGTACTTCGTTTTTTATTGCGCGTTCACGGTCGAATTTACCTGCTCTCGGAATTGTTACGGAAAAGCCGTAGCAGGGGAGAGTATGGTTTGTTTTGAAGGCGGTGATGTGAAAATCATTTATAACGATTGTTTCGCATCGCTCCGTGAGCGGACGGCATATAACTTCAAACGGAAGTTCGGGGGCTATTGTAAGCAGCGCGCGAACGTATTTTTCAATGTGAGCCGGTCCTATTATGGTTACGGGTTCCGTGCGCCCTTCTCCTCCCATTGAAAGGAGCATTCCGGGCAGACCGCTTATATGATCGGCATGATAATGCGATATGCAGATGATTCCGATCGGCTTGAATGGTAAGGAAGCTTGCTTCATTGCGATCTGCGTACCCTCACCGCAGTCTATCATCATACATTTTCCGTTAAATCTCATAAAACACGAGGTTAACCAACGATTTTTGAGCGGTATTGTTCCGCCGGATCCCGAAAGTGTTACATCAAGCATACGCTTCCTCCTTTATTGCCGTATTATTTTTTGATTTTATCATATTTTCCTCGTTTTTTCAAGTATTATTACATTTAAGCGATACAAAGCAAAAAAGTCATCGCAAAGCGATGACTTTCTTTCGTTATTTGCTGCTTATGAAAGCGTAAAGCTTCGGCAATGCAGGTGAAAAATCTGTTACCTTTGTGAGAAAGCAATTGAAAAGACTTAGCGTTCCTCTCTGAAATAGGACAGACCGAGTGAGGCGGGGCCTTGATTTTCCTTTTTACGTTTCATTGAAACGAAAATGAGAACGAGTATTGTCACAACATAAGGGATCATCTGAAGCAAATTTGTGGCAGACTGAGAAATTTTCATATTTGTCAGTGTGGGGAAGTAAGTGGGCATCCAATAAAGCATAGCGAAAAGATACGATCCCCAGATCGTGTTGATCGGTTTCCATGTTGAGAAAATGACAAGTGCTACGGCAAGCCAGCCGAGAGCTTCGATCGAGTTGTTTGTTGACCAGTTACCGAAGCAATAGTCGAGGACGTAATAAACGCCGCCGATTCCGCATATACCGCCGCCGATCGAGGTTGCGAGGTATTTGTAAAGAGTTACGTTGATACCCGCCGCATCAGCGGTAGCGGGATTTTCACCGATCGCACGAAGATTCAAACCTACGCGTGTACGTGAAAGGAAAAGATGAAGCACAACGGCAAGCAGAATAGCTACATACGCAAGCCAACCGTAGGAAAGGAAAAGTTGTCCCAACTTTCCG
The DNA here is from genome assembly GCA_964586965.1 of uncultured Lachnospiraceae bacterium. GTDB lineage: Bacteria > Bacillota > Clostridia > Oscillospirales > CAG-272 > DTU064. The sequence continues at coordinate 5,222 of CAZPJU010000006.1, forward strand.
AGTCCGAATGTGGCGTTCAGGTTTTCCGTGTAAACATCGCTTGCTTTTGCCGCAACGGCAAAGCTTGAGTTACCGGAAACTTTACAAAGGTAAACGCCGCCGAAAGTACCTACACCGACGCCGAATGAAGTGATAGCAAGACCGGTTACGTTTTGATTTGCGCGCAGGGTAACTGTAAGGAAACTGTACAAAAGACCTCCGAGCGCTGATGCGATAAAGCCGCAAACAAGAGGAAGAATGAGTAAAATGAGCTTGTTCGGATCGTCGGTTGAACGTTCGTAAATATATGCACTTCCGAATCCTGCAAAGCCACCGAGAAACATAAGTCCGGGGACACCGAGATTAAGATGACCGCTTTTTTCCGTTATGATCTCGCCCATTGCGGCATACATCATAACAGTTCCGTAAATGACGGCACTGTTTATCCAAGCAATAAGTGTTGTCATGCGTTTTCGTTGCCTCCTGCTACGGTTTTTTTCTTGAAAAGCGATCTCAGCTTTCCTCCGGGAACTATTGAAAAATTGATGAAAAATTCACATCCGAGGATAAAGAAAAGGAAGATTGCCGTATTGATATCCGCGATAGATGCGTTAAGGTTAGCGTTTTTATTGCTTATTTCGGTTGATCCGCATGAAATAAACGAGATCAAAAGAGAAATTGCCGCCATAAATATCGGATTGAATTTTGCGAGCCAAGCGACTGTTATGGCTGTAAATCCGTAGCTTCCTCCGGTATGTACCGATATCGTATGACTGAGATTGGACACGTAGAGGAAACCGATAAGACCGCAGATAGCACCTGAGATAAAGACTGTACGTACGATAACGGCGGATTCGTTTATTCCTGCATATCTTGCGGTATTGATCGTCTCACCGACGACGGAAATTTCGTAGCCGTGCTTTGTTTTGTTCATGTAAATATACATAAGGATGACGGTTATTGCGGCAATGACGTATATCCATCCGTAGGAATTACCGAAAAGCGGGCCTACTGAGCCGTTTTTTCTTGAAATGATACCGAGAGCGCTCTTTATGCCTTTCCAAATATCGTTTGCAAATGCGACGAGTTGAATCGCGATATAATTCATCATCAATGTGAAAAGGGTTTCATTTGTGCCGAATTTGATCTTAAACAGTGCGGGGATAGCAGCCCACACGCCGCCGATAAGCATTGCAGAGAGGATCATAAGCGGTAAAAGTATTGGATCTGCGAGGTTGTTTCCGAGGTAAAAGAGCCATGTGGCTGAGATCAAACCTCCGGCGAGCACCTGCCCCTGCGCTCCGATGTTCCAAAATCGCATTTTGAATGCGGGAGCAAGAGCGACCGCAAACATCAAAAGCATAGATGTGTCCTTGAAAAGGGTATTTATCGTGATTGAGTTGCGGAAAGTTCCCTTAAACATATAACTATATGTTTCGGAAATGCTGTAACCTGAAACGAACTTGATGAATACACCGCATGTAAGCGCTGCCAAGATAAGTGCGAATGCACGGATTCCGACGGCTTTGGGTAAGCTGATGGAATCACGCTTGATTATATGAAAAAGCGGCTCGCGATTTGTGTTTTTTGCAGTTGCTTTCATTATGCCTCTTTTCCTCCGCCTATTGAAGTCATGTAAAGACCGATTTCTTCTTTTGTTGTTACTTTGGGATCAACGATACCGGAAACTACGCCTCCGCAGAGCACGAGGATTCGGTCACAGAGAGAGAGCAGCACGTCAAGGTCTTCACCGACGTAAATAACCGCCACACCCTTTTTCTTTTGTTCGTTGAGCAGATCGTATATCGCGTATGATGTGTTGATATCGAGTCCGCGGACGGCGTATGCTGTCATCAGTACGCTCGGAGCTTCCGAAATTTCACGTCCGACGAGCACTTTTTGAACATTACCGCCGGAAAGACGTCTAACCGGCGTATGTATGCTCGGAGTTGCGACACCCAGACTCTCCTTTACGTTTTCCGCAAGTGCGGTAGGATCCTTTTTGTGAAGGAAAAAATCGGATCCGTTATTGTAGCTTTTGAGCATCATGTTTTCAACCATGCCCATGGATCCGACGAGTCCCATTCCGAGTCTGTCCTCCGGAACGAACGAAAGTGCGACACCGAGTTCACGTATGTTGCGCGGAGTTTTTCCGATGAGACTTTCGGTAACGCCGTTTTCGTTTGTGTAATCTATGGTTGCGCCCGGTTCGATACGTTGTAAACCTGCGATGGATTCAAGCAACTCCTTTTGACCGCAACCCGATATACCTGCTATACCTAAAATTTCGCCGCCGTAAGCGTCGAATGAGACATTTTTGAGAGCGGGAATTCCATCGGCGGTAAGGCACGAGACGTTTTTGACGGAAAGGCGAAGTTGAGGATTGACAGGTTCGGGACGTTCGATGTTCAGTGTTATTGTTTCGCCCACCATAGCCTCTGCGAGCATTTTTTCATTTGCTTCGGATGTGTTGATGGAGGTTATGTATTCACCGTTACGCAAAATTGCAACTCTGTCCGAAACTGCCATGACCTCATGCAATTTATGAGTGATAATGACAATTGATTTGCCGTCGTTTCTCATGTTTTTGAGAACGGTGAAAAGACGCTCGGTTTCCTGAGGCGTCAGCACGGCGGTAGGCTCGTCGAGGATGAGAATGTCCGCTCCGCGGTACAGCACCTTTACTATTTCGAGAGTTTGTTTTTCGCTGACGCTCATATTATAAACTTTGGCAGAAGGATCTATATTAAAACCGTATTTTTCGCAAATTTGATTTATTTTTTTGTGAACTTCCTTCATGTGAAGCACGGCGCTTCCGGGAAGTCCCAATATAATGTTTTCAGCGGCGCTGAAAACGTCGATCAGCTTAAAATGCTGGTGAATCATTCCGATTCCGAGATTATGAGCGTCCTTGGGAGACGCGATGGTAACGGGGGAACCGTTGATTTCTATTTCACCCGAATCGGGAAAATATATGCCGGAAAGCATATTCATAAGTGTTGTTTTTCCGCTTCCGTTTTCGCCCAAAAGAGAAAGAATTTCTCCACGGCGGATGTCCATTGTAACGTTATTGTTAGCGGTAATGGGACCGAATGTTTTTGTGATCCCTTTGAATCTAACAGCGATTTCCTGGTTCAAAACAGTTTACCTCAAGTGGAAGAATAATGCTGACAAACAGCTTAATTTAAGTAGGGGAAACCGCATTTATACGGTTTCCCCTGGCTTGATCGGCGTAATTTTATAAGATTATCAGTTCTGATTGGGGTTGAGCTCTGTGATGCCGTCTATACGGAGAGTGAAAGAAGGCGCACTCTGAACCCAAGACTCATGATAATAACCGTCAGCGATAACATTGTTGCAGTCTGCTGTCCAGTCTCCGTCGGAGTCTGTTGCGAAAGCGGATGTTACCTGCTTACCGTCTACTGTGAACTTAGTGATATCAAATACATGAAGCTTGCCGGACTTGATAGCATCAACTGTTTCGTTGATCTTAGCTTCGGTTCCTTCGGGAACACTTGTGCCGAGCTTCGTTGTTGTTACAGCGCCTTGAGCATAACCGCCTGTCCAGTTGGTAGCGATGTCGGCGCCGTTGATTATGGACTTAAAGAGATATTCGTAGCAAACGGACCATGTGTTTGTTGCGGAAGTGAGAACGGCGTCACCGATGTTTGTCATATCAATGTTATAGCCGATGGAGTAAACTTCCTTACCGTCATCGTGAGCTGCCTGAACTGCGGTAGGAGCGCCTACTGAGTCAGCGTGCTGACCGATAATAACGCATCCGCGATCCATAAGGAGCTTAGCGGCTTCGTTTTCTTTGTCGAGATGATACCATTCAAATGTATACTGAACGTCCATAACAACGTTCGGAACTACGCTCTGAATACCGAGGAAGAATGCGGTGTAACCGGAAACGACCTCTGCGTAAGGATATGCACCTACATATCCTACCTTTACGTTACCGTCAGCGTCTTTGCCGTTAGCGGGGATCTTATCGTTGTCGAGAAGTTCCTTTATTTTGAGACCGGCAACAACACCGGAAACATAACGTGACTGATAAACCTCGGTAAATGCGTTAGTGAAATTATTAAGACCGGAGGAAGCGGCAGTGTCACCTGTCATGGAAACGAACTGAACGTTCGGATACTCAGCGGCAACGATCTTCATAAAATCCTGATGACCGTATGAGTTGGATATAATGATATTACAACCCTGAGCGACAAGGTCTCTTGCAGTGTTTGTGCAATCCTCGGATTCGGGCACCTTGTACTTCCAAATAACATTTTCTTCTTTTGTGTGGTCGATGCCGAGAGCTTCGCAAGCAGCCTGAATGCCGATGATGTGAGCTTCGGTGTAGCCTTCGGTAGAGTCACCGATAAGGATGCAACCGATCTTTATATCGGTCTTTTCAGCGCTTTCCTTAACCTCGGAAGCAACGCCGTAAACACAACCGAACGTAGCGAGTTCGTTGGGATCGGTATTGTTGTTTCCGTCGTTGTCGTTATCATCGGAGCAAGCGGTGAAAACGGTGAGGGAAAGGGCGGAGAGGATGCAAACAAGCATAAGAGCAATGATCTTTTTGAACATTGAGAGTTTCCTCCAAAATAAAATTAATTTATATCAAAGCCGCGGTGCGACTCAGATAACAAGAAGGTCTCGACAGTTTAAATTATTGTCAGCAAAAAACTATACCGTTTTCGCTGTTCATTGAAGCGATTGATGCAAGTGATTCAACACGGATGCCGCGCGCGCGGATAGCGTCTCCGCCGCCCTGATATTTTTTTTCGATGACGATTCCCGCGCCGATTACCGTTGCTCCTGCATCCTCGGCAATGCCTATCAACGCATTCAGCGCAGAGCCGTTTGCGAGAAAATCATCAATTATAAGAAGCTTATCCGTTGATGAGATGTATTTTTTTGAAACGGTGACGGTATTGTCGTTACCGTGAGTATACGAATGGGCGATTTTGGAATAAAGCTCACCGGACTGATTGAGTGTTTTCGATTTCTTGGCGAAAACAACGGGGCAATCAAAATATTGAGCTGCGATGCAAGCGATTCCGATTCCGGAGGCTTCGATTGTGAGGATTTTTGTTACGCCTTCGTTTCCGAACAAACGGTAAAATTCTTTGCCGATCTCGTTCAAAAAGCGAACATCGACCTGATGGTTCAAAAAACAGTCAACGCGCAAAACATCGCCGTCCGAAACGGTGCCCTCATTTATTATTTTTTTCTCAAGAGCTTCCATATCCACGAGCCTCCGACATTACTCTATTTAATAACATTTTACACTATGTTAAAAAAATTTCAATCGGCAAGTTCACGAATTAAGTCGAATTTGAGAAGATTTTATCGTTAAAATGTACACGAATGAAAAAAGCTCCCAAAAGGGAGCTTTTTATCTTTTTTCAAAAATGATTTTTTCATCGGAAATATATGCAAAAACAGTATCTCCCGGTGAAAAATCTCCCCTCAGTACTGCTTCTGAAAAAGCATCTTCTGCCAATTTGACGACGGTGCGCTTTATCGGACGCGCACCGTAATTGCGATCGAATCCCCGTTTGGCGATAAACCCCGAAACCTCAGTTGCAAAAGAAAGGGAAATACCGAGCGAAGCTGCGCGTTCCGCAAACTTTTCAAGAGTCATTTTCGCAATTTGTTCAATACAGTCAAGCGTGAGCCTGTTAAAAATGATGATTTCATCGACGCGATTCAAAAATTCAGGCTTGAAACTTCGTTTCAGGCTTTCGAAAACAGCGGATTGTAAATGTGATCTGTCATTATTTTCGTCGTTTTCCGTTCCGAAACCGAGAACTGTTCCGCGCATCATTGCGTCAGCGCCGATATTAGATGTCATAATTATTATAGCATTTGAAAAATCGACCTGTCTGCCGAGAGAATCAGTAAGTCTGCCGTCATCGAGAATTTGCAGAAGCATATTCATGACGTCCGGATGAGCTTTTTCGATTTCATCGAAAAGTACGACGGAGTAAGGATTGCGTCTGAGTTTTTCTGTAAGCTGACCGCCGTCGTCGTAGCCAATATAACCTGGAGGTGCACCGATAAGTTTTGATGCACTGTGACTTTCCATATATTCTGACATATCGAGCCTTATCATCGCAGTTTCGCTTCCGAACATAACGTTCGCAAGTGCGCGTGAAAGCTCGGTTTTTCCCACTCCTGTCGGGCCAAGGAAAATAAACGAACCTATCGGACGATCCTTGTCTTTTAAGCCGATTCTGCCGCGCCGTATCGCTTTACTTACAGCTTCGACCGCTTCATCTTGACCTATTATTCGTTTTTTCAGTGTTTCCTCAAGCTCGATAAGTTGACGGCTTTCCGTTTCTTTCAATCGTGAAACGGGAATACCGGTCCATGATGTTAAAACGGATGCAATATCATCTTCAGAAAGGATCAGTGAATCCGACGAGAGATCAATCTCATGCTTTTTGCGCGCTTCGGTAAATTTTTTTTGTGTTTTGCGTTCTTTGTCTCGCAAAGATGCCGCGGCTTCAAAATCCTGTGCCAAAATCGCCGCTTCCTTTTCGATCGAAGTTTGCTTGAGCTCGGCGTCAAGACTTAGCATTTCTTCATTCGGAGCCTGCGACGCAATACGCAGATTAGCGGCAGCTTCGTCAAGAAGATCTATTGCTTTGTCCGGCAGAAATCTGTCCGGAATGTAACGCACGGAAAGCTGAACCGCGGCGTTTATTGCGTCATCGGATATACGCAGCTTGTGATGTGCTTCATATTTGTCGCGTAGTCCCGTTAAAATCGCGACAGTATCATCCGGAGTCGGTTCTTTTACATTGACTGCCTGAAAACGTCGCTCCAAAGCGGCATCACGTTCGATATGACGTCTGTATTCTTCTGCTGTCGTTGCGCCGATCACTCGAATTTCTCCACGTGCGAGTGCCGGCTTCAGTATATTTGCCGCATCGACGGCGCCCTCTGCCGAACCTGCCCCTATCAGAGTGTGCATTTCGTCGATAAACAGGATTATATCCGGATTTTTTGCAGCCTCCGACATTACGTTTTTCAGTCTTTCTTCGAATTCTCCGCGATATTTTGCGCCCGCAACCATTGATGGAATGTCAAGTAAGACTATAATTTTGCCGGATAAGGTATCGGGGACTTTACCGCTGACTATCCGTTCGGCAAGCCCCTCGACAACAGCTGTTTTTCCGACGCCGGGATCTCCGATCAAACACGGATTGTTTTTTGTCCTGCGCGAAAGTATCGCGATCAACCGTTCGGTTTCCGCATCACGACCGATAATGGGATCGAGTCTGTCTTCTTTTGCAAGGGTGCATAGATCTCTGCCGTATTGTGAGATCGTCGGTGCTCCCGCAATCGAATTCTTGTCTTTTCTTTTTTCCTTTTGTCTGTAAACGTGGCTTACAGAATCATCTTGCGTGCTTTCGTTGCCGCCTGCAATGCCGCTTTCGGACAAAAAATCTTCAAGTTCCGAAAGAAGCGAGTCCGTAACAATGCCGAGCGCTTCGAGGATCTTAACTCCGATGCATCCGCGCTCCGAAACAAGTGCATACAAAATATGCTCAGTACCGATAAAGCGATGACGGCAACTTGATGATATACAAGCCGAGGTTTGCAAAATTTTTTTCAGTCTCGGTGTCATGCTGTCTTTTCCGACCGTTGTTTTATCACCGGTGCCTGAAAAACGACAGATAATATTTTTTGTTTCCGACGCGCTTGCTCCTCTGATTTCGAGGAGTTTGGATGCCGCGCAGTCGCGCTCCGAAACGAGCGCAAGCAAAAGATGCTCCGAACCGATGTAGTTGTGTCCCATTTCGGAGGCGTAAATTGCGGAGTTTTCTATGACCCTCTCTGCTTTTTCGGTAAATCGGTTTGTCATTTTCCATCCATCCTTCCGTTTTGATAATTATATTCCCGCAGATGATGTTAATATACACCCGTGGGATTTTTATCGTTACGGATGGGAAAATGAAAAGGCAGATCTTTTACGATCTGCCTTTTTGTTGTTAAAGTCTTTCGAATTCTGCGGAGTCCGGGATCATACCGCATATTATATCGAGATTTCCGTTACGGCAACGGATTTCGTCGATCATTTCCTTTTCAATCGAGTTGCTTTTCAGCTCAATTCGATAGAACAGCTGATACATACTGCCGAGGTTTGTGGTTTTTACCTTGTAAAGCGTATGGTTCTTTGTGTATTTTTCGAAGATATCGTCGAAAATGTCGGAATAATTGAGACTTTCGGGAATGGTGACTTTGAGTTCCTTGACCGAAGGTGTATCTCCGAGATTGAGAGCAACCAAAATGACATATACAACGAGAGTGAAAACGGTGAAAAGAGTTGCGAGAAGTATGTAACCCATGCCGGTGACAAGTCCGATTGCCATTGCGAGGAAAATGAGCACGATGTCGGAGGCTGTTCCGGGGTAAGAACGGTAGCGTACAAGGCTGAATGCACCTGCTACGGCAAGACCCACGCCGATGTTTCCGTTAACGATCATGATAACGACCTGAACAATTACCGGAATAATTACAAGAGAGAGCAACATATTTTTCGAATGTTTATTTTTGAATGAAGCGGCAAGGGCAACGAGTGCACCGAGCACGATGGAAGCAAGAGAGCAAGCGAGAAACATTCCGATGGTGATTTCATTTCCCGTGATTACTGAAGTGAAAGCTTTAGAAAGCATTTAGATATCCTCCGAAGATACATAATTGTGGAATTTTGTTGTTTTGATCAAACTTCGATCTTTGTCTGATAAGCTTTTCCGTATTTACTGAATGATGACGGATATATTTTCAGCTCATCGAATTTGTGTGCAAGCCAAAGCGGCATTGCATCGGGAATTTTTACTTCCATAAGGCGCATACCGTCCGGCAGTATTGAGTTTCCGTACACTCCGAGCCTTAGATCCAAGTCCCAATCGCGCCAATACAGATTTTTATCGAAAGTTATTCTCAAATTAGGATCATCATTTGCGAAATAAGCTGTCCTGTCGTATAAGAGGACGGTTGACGGAGCGATTCCTTTATAATAATTCAGCGTCCACATGATCTCTCGCGCTATTTGCGAATCCTTTTCGGGCATAACGCGGTTGCAAGTGAATTCGATTGCGTCCTTGTATTTCATGCTTATGCGGCGCTTATACACGATACCGTCATATTTCTTTTTTATTTCGACAAAAGCAGTCGTATCGTCTTTGGGGATTCCGTAGGTGCGCAGACGAAGCTTTTCTTTGTACACGGGTTTATCAAGTGATCGACGAATGAGAACACTGTCCGGTGTGTCGTAATAGATATTGCAGATAGTGCTTTCGCCGTATTCGTCACCGCGCATATATTCATTTATAATCGGCATAAGTGCTTCATATTGTTCTGCCGAAAGGATGTATTTTTTTTCAACACGCTTGAAAATTTCCTTAAATGCCAAGCCAACACCGTTCCTTTCGCATGAATTGGAGCACAAATACACATATATGATCCATGTCCTATTATAAGATGTAATACACAAAAAGTCAAGGGCACAGCAAGGTTATTATGTGAAAAATTAATCAAAAAAGCGTCTCCGGGTGGAAACGTTTTCAGCGAGTGACGGGAATCGAACCCGCGTACTCGGCTTGGGAAGCCGATTTTCTGCCATTGAAATACACTCGCATATTAAAATGTAAAAATATTATAACACCGCGGTTTATTGGTGTCAAGCGAAACTCTGCTGACGGAATTTTGATAATTGTGACCGAATTGTGAAAAAACATTGACTTTAAGTGATCGAATTGCTATAATAACGTTGATTAATGTAATGTGAATTTGATATTTGTTGTTTGTTGTAAATATTGAAAGGGGACAGATTATGAAAGAAAAAAAGAAAAAGAGAAAAGGCTTGAGAATTTTCATTGCCGTTCTCTGGACAATGCTTATAGCTCTTGTTATCGGGTATTGCGTTACCCTTTATGCGGACGGTAACGATTCGGACGGAGGAAAAGGCAAGTTCACGCTTTTCGGAAAACCTGAGGAAAGTCAAAAGCTTGAAGAAATTGCGGACAGCTATGAGGAAGTATCGTACGATTCAAAGGATTCCGTGCTTTACATTAACAATGAACTCATAGTTCTCGCAAAGCTCGATACGGATGTTTCCGACATAGAAGCGATCGCGAATAAATACAACGCAGAAATATCTGATGTTATGGATGATATCGGGGTATATCAGTTCCGTTTTTCCGATTCTGAATCACTGAAAAAGCTTGAATCTCTCGCTAATGAGATTTCCGAGGAAGAACCGGTAGAAAAGGCTTATGTTAACCCCGTAATAATTTTTGAAAGCGAGGATATCGAGGGAGACGAAACCGACACGGACGATGATTCCGAAATTGAGTTTCCCGATCCCGTTTATCCCGATGATCCGTGGGATGATGTTAATTGGAACGTTAATGTTCCGCGCGGAGATAACTGGGGACTTGAAGCGATCAACGCACCTACGGCTTGGGGATATCTCTCCGAGCTCTCAACATCGAGAGTGGGACTTATCGATACTTTCCCGAATCTTGATCATGAGGACTTGACGATTGCGGGTGCTTATTGGACGCTGTATGATATTGACGATCGTGTTTGGACTACCTATGACATGACGGAACAGAATATTGAACCCGATGATCACGGAACTCATGTTTCGGGTACGATGGGAGCAACATGGAATGACGTCGGAATATCGGGTATACTCGGTAACAACTCCGAAATATATTACAGCAAAGCGTATAATTCAAAAAACGGTACTGCTTACGCGGATTATGATACGGCGTATACTTTTGTAAAATCAATTTCCGTTTTGCTCGAAAAGGATGTTACAGCTATCAACATCAGCTTGAACACGAGCCGTATACGCGGTTTTGCGGCAAGCCAGGGAGACAAAGATGCAATCGAATCGCTTCAGCGCGAAGCGGAACTTGCCGGCGATATGCTTGAAAGATTGATTTTACAGAGAGAAAGCGCCGGAAAAAGCGATTTTGTAATTTGTGTAGCTGCCGGAAATTCAAACGGGAACTATTTCGTTCCCGACGAAGATGCCGATTACGGATATTTAATGTATAATTCGCCTAAATACGGTTCGTTGCAGGGCGGAGTTAACGGAACGAAATATTCCGAGGCGAAGTATAACAATTTCCTTAACTTTATCACAAATGATGAGGTTGCAAACAGAATTATCGTTGTCGGTGCGGTTCAGGTAGATAACGCTAAGTCTACAAAGTCCGAGACACGTTACAAATACACGTCATTTTCATGTACGGGTGACAGAGTTGATATCGCGGCGCCCGGATACGATATTTACAGTTGTACCGTGAAAAGCTATGATTATTTTAACGGTACGTCAATGGCAACTCCTCATGTAACTGCGGCAGCCGGTATGCTTTTTGCTGCAAATCCGGATCTTACGGGGCCTGAGGTAAAAAAGATACTTGTCGCATCCGCATCCGGACGTTATTATTTCGATAACGGAGACTGCGGTTTGCTCGATCTTGCGACTGCGGTCGGAATGGCGATAGAAACGAGAGACAGCTCGGTTAACAGAGTCATCGGTACGGGAGGTGGCGGTCTTGATCTTTGCTTCCTTGTTGATACAACCGGATCAATGAACGACGATATTGATAATGCGAAGGCAAATATGATACATATTTTGGCGTCGCTTGCCGAAAAAACGGACGATTACCGTGTGGCGCTCGTTGATTACAGAGACTTTGCCGACAGAAGCAATGACTCCGGAGATTATCCAGCGATGATTCAGTTGAATTTCACGAATAATGACGAAGATATCATAAATGCGATAAACAGTCTTACTCTCGGTAACGGAGGCGATACTCCCGAAACCGTATATTCCGGTTTTGCGGAAGCGCTGAAGCTGAATTGGCGTGCTACGTCAAGTAAGGTAATAATCGTGCTCGGTGACGCTCCTCCGCTTGATCCCGAACCTGTTACGGGATATACGTACGAGAGCATAGTTAAGGCGCTGTATAATGCGGATATAAAAATAGATGTTGATAGTTCCGACGATATAACAATCGGTGATGCGGCGGAAAGTCTCATTAAGATTTACGGCATCGGTACCGAAGCAACTTACGACGCTGCGGAATTTTTCGATAAGATATCATCTGCAACCGGAGGCACATATAAGGGTGTTGAGGATGCGGAAAGCGTATCCGATGCTATTGTGGATTCAATAGAGGAGATTGAACTTGAACCCGTTCAGAGCGTAAAGCTTGATTTCGGCAAGGAATTTTCGAATGAGACGGTAGAACTTTATTGCGGTAACGATTATTTGTTCTCGTTTAAGCTTGATGATGATGGCTACGCTAAGCTTGAAAATATGAAGCTTGATAAGTACAAATGGGAAATAAGCAGACTTCACAGAAACGGTGAATTTAAGGTGCGCGAAGGAAAGTCCAAGGTTTCCGTAGAGATTGCGGACGCGTCGTGGTATTCGTTTATTTATGTTCTTTGGGAAAGAGAAAGAACCGAGACGTTTGTATATACGGGTGCAGGCTTGCTTGCATTGATACTTGTTTTGACACTTATAAATGTTATTTTGGGTGCTGTTGACAGATCGCGTCAGGGCAATACCGATGAGGTACCGGTTGTGACTGTACAGATTCAGACACCCGCTCCTATAGCGGAACAATCTGTTGTAACGGTAAAGGAGCCTGAAAAAGAGCAGACTGTCAGTGACTCTGAACAGCCGAAGAAAAAATTCTGCTATGCGTGCGGTACTCAGCTCGACGCCGATGCTAAGTTCTGCCACAATTGCGGTACACACTTGTAAATATACCTTGAAATAAGCAAAATCACACCGAAGTACTTTGTTTTAGTTTTTCGGTGTGATTGTTTTTTTAGTGTTTTGCAATTTTTTTTGATCTTTGCCTTGCAAAACGAAATGAAATGTGTTATTATAATATTTGTTACGTGCCGGTGTGTTGGAATTGGCAGACGAGGAGGACTCAAAATCCTTTGGTGGCAACACCGTGCGGGTTCAAGTCCCGCCACCGGCATAACGAAAAACTCCCGAATTTGCTTTTTGCAAATGCGGGAGTTTTTTAGCGTTATTTCATCAGTTCGTCCGTAAGGCGGATGATTTCGGGAGCGATTTTTTTTCGCTCTTTTTTTATTGTGTGATTGTATATGGGGTACGCGCAAGCCAAAACCGCAATACCGACAATTCCGACAGTTATTCCGACAGGCATAGCAATCGAGCCTATTATCTTACCGAAGTCAGACATTGTCAAGCTCATACCAACACCCATGAGGAGAGTGCCTATGATTCCGACGATGATAGAAACGGCAGTTGCTTTTTTGCTCACGCTTGCATCAAGTGCGCGTAATATTTCCATTTTATCCTGTTCGCGTGGCATATATTTTTTTCTTATTTTATCTATTTCCTCTTGCTGCTCGGCAGAGTATGTCATCTCGAATTTCTCGTTGTTATTATTCATTTTCATTTTTCTCACTTTCAGATAATTTTAATCTTTTGTTTGCTTTGACTATCATAAATATCGCCATGCTGATGATAAATATTGAAATGATACCGCCGCTTAACGCCAAAAATATCAGTTTTCTTTGTTCAGTCATTCCGTCCGAAGCGAATGTCGAGAGCATCGTGCTTTCCAATGTGAGCATGGAGACCGATGCCGATGCAAGCGAGATTGCTTTTGACGCTGAAAAAACCGGACTGTTGTATTTGCGGTAGCGAAATACATTCACTATTGCAACAGCGAGTGACGTAAAGGTATACGACGCCATGGCGATTGTTGTGATCTCGTGATGCTTGAAAAGACTGCTTTCGTTAATACGGTAAAGCATTATGCCGGAGAGCGCAAGGTTTGTGAACAGAAATATTATGCCGCAAGCACGGTAGCGGTACAGCTCGTGTCGCATTTTTTCTCCCGGCTTGTGCTGTATCGTATGGCGCATAAGGGTAAGCCTCATAATTGCCAATGTAAAGTAATAAGCGGCGAATGAGTAAAACCAAAAAGAACCGTGATAAATTCCGAGACAGAGCTGAAGCAATGCGTATGCGCCGTTCCATAGCATATTACAGATAAGTGTTACCGTTATTCGCAAGTGCACATCTTCAAGCCAGCGCTTCATGAATCTGTTGCTTTTTTTGAAGTTTTTAAAAGAACGTACCAATGACGGAACACGAACGCACCAAACTGTCAGCGTATACGCGGAAAGAACATAAGAGACGATGCGAAACGGGTTTGTTTCCGGCAAATAAAGCATCGAATATATCAAAGCGAATGTGGATGACGGGATAAGAAAAATCAAGAAAGCTATATGAGGAAAGAGCAAAGCTTTTGTCAGTTTTTTTGCGTTCATTTCAGTTTCTCCGAATTTTCACTGTAAATGTCGAGCCGACTCCGACAGTACTCTCAACCGATATTTCGCCGTGAAGTATGTCAACTACACGTTTAACAAGAGCAAGTCCGAGTCCGTTTCCGCTTGCCGAATGAGATGTATCTCCTTGATAGAATTTTTCGAAAATGTGCTCACCGACTTCTGCGCTAATACCGCACCCTGTGTCCGCAACCTTTACGAAAGCATGAGTGTCGTTGCAGGTGAGCGAAACCGATACGGTTCCACCCTGAGACGTAAACTTAAAGGCGTTCGAAAATAGATTGTTCCAAACAAGCGCAAGAAGCTCACCGTCCGCTGTGACGGTGACATTTTCCGCAATATCCGTATTAAGCTCGATATCTGAAGATTCCCATACATTTTCATATTGAAGCAGACATTCACAGAGCTGTTCACCAAGATCAAATTCAGATGAAGTGGGGAATATTTGCTGATTTTCGAGTCTGTTCAGTTTTAAGATATTTGTCATCATATCAGCCATTCGGTGTGATCCGTCCGTTATTCCTTTGGCATATTCAAGCCTCTTTTCCTCGGATAGATTCGGCTTCTGAAGGAGCGTTCCGTAGTTTTGCATGACGGTAAGCGGTGTTTTCATTTCATGTGATACATTTGCGATGAAATCGGTTCGCAGAGTTTCAACGCCTTGAAGCTCGTGCGCCATTTTGTTGAAGCAATCAATGATTTCTCGAAATGTGTCGCCTGCGGCGAATTTTGTTTGTTCGGGAATCCGCACGGAAAAATCGCCTTGAGTAAGCTTTTCGGCGCTGTCAACGATTCTTTTCACAGGCTTTTCTACTGTATATTTACGACGAATCGCGTCTATTAAGGTGAAAAGTACACTCAAAACGATAACATTTCCGAATGTAAGTTTTGCAGCCATGTTAAGATTTTCCGCACTCAAGGTCAAATCAATGCTTTTCGTCAATGTGGATACAAAAAGCGTCATACAGCATGAAGTTATGAATGCAACGAGCAAAAAAAACAAGAAATAATGGTATAAAGCGCGGAAAAATCGCAGTGAAAAGCTTGTCTTTTTCATTTTATTACCGCCTTGTAACCCAAACCGTGAACGGTCTTGATCTCGAAATCATCACATTCCGACAGTTTTGAGCGGAGTTTTGTCATATATACATCGACAGCGCGCGGCGCTGTTTCCGTATCCGCGTCCCAAAATTCATCCATAAGCTGTGTACGAGTAAATGTCTTTTTCGGATATGAAAGCAGTTTATAGAGAATTGAAAATTCGCGGTTTGTGAGACTGATTTCATCGCCGTTCAGATAAGCTGTATGTTCGTCTGCGTCCATGATAAAACCGCCGATCTCAAGTTTGCGGCTTGCGGAGATCTTCGCACGTCTGAGTAAGGCGCCTATTCTCAAGAAAAGTTCGTCCAAGTCTATGGGCTTCACCATGTAATCATCAATGCCTATTCGAAATCCGCGTTGTTTTGATGCAAGATCGTCACGTGCTGTCATAAACAGTATCGGTATTTCGCTGTTGAGTTCGCGAATGTTGCGTGCAAATTCAAAGCCGTCCGTTCCCGGCATCATTATATCGGAAACGATAAGGTCGAAAACACCGTCGTAAAGTGCATCGTATGCGTCATTTGCGTTTGTACAGCCGACTGCGACATATCCGCTGTTGGACAAAAACGTGCAAACGGTTCGGTTGAGCTCTCTGTCATCCTCCAAAACCAATATTTTGAACACTGTCATACCTCCGATACGATATTTTGGGAAAATTATATCATTCAAATGTTTCTGTTTTGTTTGCATTTCGGAAAAAAAGCAGGGCAATGCCGATTATTTCGGCATTGCCCGTAAATTTCAGCCGTTTATGATTTTATCGCTGATGTCGATAATCTTTTTTGCGAATTTCTTTTTGCGGCTTTCGAGAATTTTTTTGTAAATAGGATAGTTGACGATAGCCATAGCCATGCCGATAACTCCGACAATAACACCGGGAAGCATCGGATTCGAAACGCCGATCTTTTCGCCTATGTCGGTCATAACAATACTCATGCCCGTACCCATAATAAGAGCGGATACTGTCCCGAAGATATATGCAAATGTGTTGGCAGGTTTTCTTACCTTTTTATCGAGTGCTTTGAGTTCGTCAAGCTCTGTGTGTTGTTTTTCCGTATACTGAGTACGGATTTTTTGTACCAAATATTCCTGATCGTTTCTGTTCATAATAAATTACCCCTTTCGGTTTTCGATGGCAATATATTACCTCACAGATGTTTGAAATATTTTTGTGAAATGTTTGAGTTTTGTTAAACGGAAAAATCTTTGATTAAATGTTGTGGGCAAACGATGAAAATGTCAAGTTTTTTTCCAGGTACGATGGTTGAACAAAATGAGTACCGGCAATATTTCGAGTCTGCCGAGAAGCATTGTAATGATCAAAACGATTTTTGAAAATGCGCTGAATGACGCAAAACTCAAATACGGTCCGACGGCTTCAAATCCGGGACCTATGCTTGAAATACATGATAGGACGGCGGAAAAGTTACTGAAAAATCCGTGCTTGACGGTGTATTCTCCGGCGTCTGAAACGACTGTGAATATTTGACCGTTTACCGGATCGAATGACAGCAAAAACAAAGCAAGCAAGAATATAAAGAAGTAAAGTGTGAAGTATATAAACACATCATTGACCGTTTTTTTGTCAAGCGGTTTTCCTTCGAATTTTGCCGCGGGGACATAGTGAGGGTTGATAAGCTTTCTGATGTTGATATAACCGCCCTTTACGGCGATAACTACACGAGAGAGTTTGATGCCTCCTGCCGTTGATCCTGCCATCGCTCCGAAAAACATAAGGATTACCAGTGATGTTGTTGCAAGCATCGGCCAAAGATTGAAGTCCGTTGTAGTGTATCCGGCGGTTGTTAAGAGGGACGCTACTTGGAAAAGCGAATGGCGGAACGCTTCTTCCGTCGAGTATGATTGAGGAAACGCTTCGAATTTTTCGATCAGGCTTATAAACACGAAGAAAACAGCGGAAGCAACGATCGCAAGATATGATTTAAATTCCTCGCTTTTGAATACGTCTTTTATTTTACCGATCAAAATCAAGTAATAAAGACTGAAATTGCATCCGAACAGTATCAAAAATATTGCAATAACGTACTGAGAAAAGGGGTTGAACAGTTCCATGCTTCCGGGAATGAAACCGAATCCGCCGGTTCCGGCGCTTCCGAAAGCAGAAAGCAAACTGAAGAAGAACTGTTCGTTTTCATATCCGGGGATCGGATCGTCAAACATCAGTATGATTACTTCGAGCACAGTCAGACCGAGATAGATGAGGTACAGTATGCGAGTGGTTACCTTCATTTTCGAGACGAGCTTACCGACCTGAGGACCGGGGCTTTCTGCGCGCAAGAGATGCATTGCCGAACCGTCATTGCTTTCCGGAATGAAAATAAGCACGAAAACGAGTATACCCATTCCGCCGATCCAATGCGAAAAGCTTCGCCAAAAGAGCGTTGAATGAGAAACAGCCGTGATATCTTGAATTATGCTTGCGCCTGTTGTTGTAAATCCGGACATCATTTCAAAGCAAGCGTCGATATAGTTAGGGATATCTCCGTTTATGACAAACGGTATTGCTCCGAAAACTGTCATCATTATCCAAACCAACGCTGTCAGCGCGAAGCCTTCTTTTTGATAAAGATTGTTTCTTTTGGGCTTGGGGATTTGCAGTAAGCCGCCGAGGAGGCATAAGCATACAATCGGTATCGCAAATGCCAAAATATGTACGGCAGATTCCCTGTATATCAAACTGACCGCAAAAGGAGCAAACATGAGCATCCCTTCAAGGATCATTATTTTTCCGAGGATATTTCCTAATTTTCTGTATTCCATAACTTAAAGCCTCACTCGAATGCATCCGTCAGGTCATCGTAGCTTTTTTGTGTTGTAACTACAACTACATTGTCGCCAAGCATGATTTCGGAATTACCGTTCGGGATTATGACCTCATTGTTTCGGATGATGCAGGCGATGAGGCAGTCTTTTTTTATTTTCAGTTCTTTAAGCGGTTTATTGTAAACGGGACTTGCTTTTTTCGCGGAAAATTCCAACGCTTCGACCTGATTTCCTACAAGCTGATACAGAGTCAAAACGTTACTGCCTTTTGAATTTTCGATTGCTCTGGCGTATCCTACGATACGCTCCGCGATGATTCGTTTCGGTGACACGCTGTTTTTCATTCCGAGTTCATCGTATATACCGCAAAGCTCGTCAAATTTGATTTTTGTTATTGTCTTTTTAACGTTCTTTTTATCGGCAAACATTGAAACAATGATGTTTTCTTCGTCAATGTCGGTAAGAGAGACGAACGCGTCTGTTGCTTCGATGCCTTCCTCAAGCAAAAATTCATGACCTGTTCCGTTTCCGCAGCATACGGACACCTTAGGGAGCAGCTCGGCTAAAACTTCGGCGCGAGCCAGATCTTTTTCGATCAATTTAACTGAATATTTTTTTGCGGAAAGTGCATCTGCGAGATAATATCCGATTCTGCCTCCGCCTACGATCATAACGCTTTTCAGCGGTGACTTTACGAGACCGGCTTCACCGAGAAAGTCTGCGAGATTTTTTGCATCCGCGGTGAGATGGATTTTATCATTTTCCTCTATCACGAAATTACCGGAGGGGATGAATACGTTTTCACCTCTCTGTACTGCGCAAATGAGCGCGCTTGAAGTCAGCTTTTTGCCGAGTGAAAAAAGGCTTTCGCCTATCATACGGCAACCTTTATGAGCAACAACCTCAACAAGTATTGCTTTACCGTTTGCAAAATGCTCCACACGTGCGGCTGAAGGGAGGTTTATTAAATTAAATATTTCGCGTGCGGTTTCTCTTTCGGGATTGACGATCATGGAAATTCCGAGATCATCTTTCATCTCCGATATCTGCTTGCGATAATCGGGATTTCTGACGCGTGCTACTGTATTTTTTACGCCGAGACGATTTGCAACAAGGCAAGCGAATATATTAAGTTCGTCATTGCCTGTCAACGCGATCATTAAGTCGGCGTCGCTCGTATGAGCTTCTTTTTGAATGTCAAGGCAAGCACCGTTACCTATGACACCCATAATGTCATATTTTTCAACAAGATCTTCTACCTTGGCTTTATTTTCGTCAATGATCGTTATAGTGTGTCCTTCGTCGGAAAGGCTTTGCAGCACACTTCTGCCGATCGTTCCGAGCCCTATAATTACTATATTCACGACTCTTACCTCCGAATGTTAACCTATAAATCGCTTCTATCATATAGTAATGCAGATGAAATGTCAATTCTTTTTCTCGCAATTTTTCTTTCAATTTACACAGTTTTTACAAGAAAAGAAACGGAAAGCTTTGAAAAAGCTTTCCGTTCTTTCAATATTATTTTTTGTAAATTTCTCTGAACTGTTCGATTGTTGATTTGAAGTCTGCGATGGCATCTCGGATAACATCCGGCTTTGTCATGTCTATATCTGCAACGAGGAGGCTGTCAAGCGGAGATTTTGAACCGCCTGTTGAAAGAAATTCGAGATACTTCTTGATGTAGGGCTCGCCTTCTGTTTCTATGCGTTTAACGATTCCCGATGCTGCCGAAATGCAGGTTGCGTATTTGTAAACATAGAACCAACGGTAGAAATGAGGAATACGCATCCATTCGAGCGCGATTTCCTTGTCGCAAACGACGTTCTTGCCGAAGTAACGTTTAACGATTTCGTAGTATTTATCGGAAAGAAGCTTCTGTGTGAGAGTTTCGCCCGCTTCAACCGATTCGTGCATGAACTTTTCGAATTCCGCAAACATCGTCTGACGATAAAGCGTTCCCTTATATGTTTCCATGATCTGATTGAGGATGGAGAGCTTTTCTTCGTTGCTGTCGGATTCGCGGAGCTTTTTGTGAGAGAAAAGAAGCTCGTTTACGGTAGATGCGACTTCGGCTACGAAGATCGTATACTGCGAATTCTGCGGCTCATTGTTTTTGCAGGAGAAGTAGGTGTGCATCGAATGACCTGCTTCATGCGCGAGAGTCGAGACATCATCGAGATGACCCGTATAATTAAGGAGCATATAAGGCTGAGTGTCGCAAGAGCCGGAACTGTACGCGCCACTTGACTTACCGCGAGTGGGATATACATCGCACCACTGAAGTTCCTTTATACCTTTTTCGAGAGTGTTTTTATAGTCATCACCGAGTATGGATACAGCGGAAAGGACTTCTTCAACAGCGTCATCAAATGCATATTCCTTTGTGCATGAGCCGATGAGGGGGGTATAAACATCGTAAAGATGATACTGCGATAGGCCGAGCACTTCTTTTTTCAGATCATAGTAGTCGTAGAGTACTTCAAGATTTTCATTAACGGTGTCGATGAGGTTATTGTATATATCGGGAGTTACTTCGTCACTGAAAACGGAAGCCTGAAGTGACGATTCATATCCGCGCACTTTAGCATAAGATACTTTTTCCTTGACGTATGCGTTGGTGAGTGCGGCGAATGTGTTGCCGAACTGACCGATAGTTTCGTACATTTTCTTGAATGCGGCACGGCGAACTCTGCGGTCACTGCTCATAAGATATGTTCCGTATGTTGCGTCCGTGAGGTGAACCTTTTTGCCGTTTTCGTCCTTGATGTATCCGTGATCGAGGTCCGAATTTGCGAAAATAGAACGGATATCGGAATGTGAACCGAGCGCGTTCTGCATTTTTGCAAGGAGAAGCTCGTTTTCGTCGGAGAGGTTATAGGGTTTATATCTGCGTACAGATTCGATAGTACGCTTGAAAGTGCAAAGTTCGGGGCATTCTGCATACCAGCCGTTAAGAATTTCATCATCAATACGGATCAGAGAGGGAGATACAAAATACGATGCCGCACCGGCTTCGTTGGCAAGATTGATCACACGTCCCATGAGCGCGAGATATGTATTGTCCGATTTGTCAAGATCGGAGGAGAGATGAGCGAACTGGAACAGCTTTGAGATGAGTCTTTCGCAGGCAAGATTGTCTTTGAGCATGGAAAGAAGCCCTTCGGCAGATTCGCACATTGTCTTTTCGTGAGCGGGGAAGCGGTCGATGATTTCCTTTGCTTTTGCGTAGTCGGCATCGAACGCTTCGGAGTCGGGATAGATTTTTGTGAGGTCCCATTTATACTTTGCGGGGATCTCGGATCTGTTGTCTGTCATTTATGTATACCGTACCTTTCATTAACGTGATATGTAAAAACAATTATATCAAGGTTGACTTTGATTGTCAATATTTGAAGGCGTGCGTGCCGTAAATGATGTATTTTGTTTTGTTAAGCACTTGTGTAATTGCCGTGTTTGAGTTATAATGTAAAAAGAGAAGTTTGTCTATACGAGGTGACTTTATGAATTTTATTTACGAACGAATCGAACAAATGCTTTCAAGAATATATCCGCTCACCAAAAGGGCTGTTTTTGACGTTGATGGATTTGAATGTGCCGAATGCGGCTATAAGACATCCGACGAGCCGGAGGAGAGCCTTGTTTTCCGTCCCTGGACTAAAAAGGACAGGTTCGGCGGAAAAGAAGAATGGCACGGCTGGTATCGAGGAACGATAAATAATCTTCCCGAATGCCCGGACGGATGCTCACTTGAACTTGAAAATTACTATGATGACGGCAAAAATCCGCAATACCTCGTTTATTTGGATGGAAAACTTGTTCAGGGAACCGATAAAAATCACAGAAGCGTTAAGCTTGACCCGTCGCACGGCGAATATGATGTAAAAATGTACGTTTATACGGGCTATGACGAGCTTGATTATATATTCGATCCGAAACTCATCGTAAGAGATGACGAGGTTACGGGGCTTTATTACGATATAAAAGTGCTGTTTGACGTGCTTACGCTTTTGGATAGAAACACAAAGGATTACGTCACCATCCGCGATGCATTGAATGACGCACTCAATCTGCTTGATTGGCGTATGCCCGGAGGCGAGGATTTTATCACGTCCGTCAAAGCGGCTCGTACTTTCCTTGCGGATGAAGTGTACGGGAAAATATTCTCAGAAAGATCAGAGTCTCATCCTAATATCGCTTCGATCGGTCATACTCACATTGATGTTGCATGGCTTTGGACTTTCGCACAAACACGTGAAAAGGTGCAGCGAAGCTTTTCTACCGTTGTTGAGTTGATGAAGCGCTACCCAGAATACAAATTTATGTCGAGCCAGGCTCAACTTTATAAGTATCTTAAAGAAGACGCACCGGAAATATATGCCGAAGTGAAAAAGCTCATCAGTGAGGGCAGATGGGAAGTTGAAGGCGCGATGTGGGTCGAAGCCGACACAAACCTGACCGGCGGTGAAGCTTTGATCAGACAGATAGTTTACGGAAAACGCTTTTTCCGTGATGAATTCGGAGTGGAATCTCATGTTTTGTGGTTGCCGGATGTATTCGGATATTCTGCCGCTATGCCTCAGATACTCAGAAAGTGCAATGTCGATCGTTTCGTTACGTCAAAAATCAGCTGGAACGAGACGAATCTCT
>CAZPJU010000007.1:0-27451 GCA_964586965.1 uncultured Lachnospiraceae bacterium
AACAAGTTCGCTTCTTTCAAGGGCATGAAGGTTGAATCCGTTGAATACAAGAACGGCGAGCCCGGCGATGACATCTACGTAACGCTCAGCTACGACGGAACTTCCTACTCTTTCTGCGTTGAATCTTACCTCACCGGTCCCGATTCCGATGTTTACAAGGCAGTAGGCGAGCTCAAGGCAGGCGATACTGTTGATGTTGAAGGCTTCCTTTATTGGTACAACGGCGTTAACACGCACATTACATCTGTCGTTAAAAAGTAATTAACATCACAAAAGGCTTACGGATATCCGTAAGCCTTTTTATTTTCTCAGCCTTTTCTGAGCAGTTGGATCGCCTCACAGTCTGAGGTGCCGAGATATTCAAGCGCATCTTCGATTATCTCATTTTCATCGGCACATACATATTTTCCGTAATCGTCAACGGACGTAAGCTTCCGATCGAATGCGTTTGCCGCAAAACGAGAGTTCGGCATTGCATGAAAATCCGAGCCTGCTGTTCGGTGAAGTTCATAATGCGAGGCGTAAAAAATGCTGAGCTCCGAATCTTTTTGCGTCTTGTTGACTGTGCAGTTGTAAACTTCGGCTGCATCCGTAAGTCGCGGAAACAACCGTAAAAACGGCACCCACGCCGCCTCTCTGAATGGATGCGCCTGCGAAAGAAACGCACCTGCTTCGTGTGCGCGTCTGCAATATTCGTTTACACTCCAATCACAAACGTCGGGATTTGAAAGCAACCACGCTTTGTCAAGTCCGTATGTCAGAATTTCAGAACCGCCGTGACAGTATTCCCAACCGAAGAAAACGTCAAGACCGATCTCATCTCCTCGCTTTTTTGCGTTTTCATAGCCGAGCATAAACCGTTCTACACGTTCCTCCCACGGCAAGTCACGAGGCACGGCACAATTTCCGTTAAAAAAATGATCTGTTATTATTATTCCCGTATAACCTATCGCCTTGTAAAAATCTGCCGCGTCCGCGCCCTTGATTCGCGAACAAGCACTTCCCTCAGACGTATGCATATGCGCTTCATATAAAAATTTTTCGCTCATAAATGATCTCCGTATGTTTTTTTACGTTTTTATTGTACAACGTGCGTCAACTATTGTCAAGAATCTAAAAAAGGCTTTAATTTCAGCAAATTTTATGCTACAATATATAAAACAAATTGTCACGAAAGGAGGATGTGTCCGTGAAAAAACGTATCGCTTTGATTTTTTCCATTCTCATCATATTGACGGCTGCCGTGTCTGTTCATGTTTGCGCGGATAATGAATCGTTTTTGCCTCTTATCATTGACGATATGTCGAATGAAAGCGTATGGAATATGTCATCCGTTGATGTTTCGCACATTGAATATACGGACGAAACCTCCGGCATGGCAAGTTCCGAATCCGACAGCGGTTACCTTTGCTTTGCCGCCCCCGAACTGAGCTCCGGCAGTGAATTTTACGCGACGCGCCACCTTGACGAACCGATTAACCTTTACAATTATTCCGAGCTATCGTTCAATTACTATATCCCGTCGAATGAAACGGTCAGCACCGTCACCTATAATCTTACAGTTACACTTTCGTCGGGAACATCGACAGTTTCATCATCTTTTGCCGCCGTTACGGGCAAATGGACAAGTGCGGGAATTTCGTTCGAAGCTTGGCACAAACGCAACTGTGTTGACGAAATAACAATAACCGTCTCTCCTGTTTTTGAATCGGAAGCACCCGAAAATCTCGACACTTCATTCTGCATCGACGGAATTGTCGCTTCGCGCCCCGCCGACACATCCTATGAAGACAGATTCATGACAGCATCGTTTTCGGTCAAAGACGGTACGGTCACAAACTATGCAGACGGAACCGTACTTTGGCGTCGCGCCGCCGCATCATCTATTTCGGCAAATATTTCATACTCATCCGTATCAGAAGCGCTCGGTCACAACACATTGCGAGTCGTTCTTTCTGCAAATACAGATACGGAACTTCATTTTTCCGCCATCTACGAGGACGGAACCGTTTACGAGGGTAAGTCTCAAACCGTTTCGGAGGGAAGCGGAATGCTTGCCTACTATTTCAGCTTTCCTTCGCCCGAAAAAGCACTTCGATTTGCAATAGCTTCCGATACCGAACTCGGCGGCACTGTCACACTGTACGGAATAGACACTCTGTATATGCCATCCTATATATCCCCCACCGTACTCGGCACACTTGACGTTTGTGCCTTTGACGCCGACGGCTCGCTGAATTTGCGTGGGACGATCTCGTCGGACACTGTTGCCGAACACATAAACGGTTCAATCTGCATTTACGCCGTGCCGTTATATGCCGGAACGGAGGAAACCGTACTCAACTCTGAGCCAATTGCAAAAGCGACAATGACAACCCGTTTCAACATAACCATTGATGCTGCATCTTTGCCCGACGGCTCTGCCGCCATGCAATATGCGGTTGTCATATCCGACAAAACATCGCTCATTTCGGTTTGTGAGCCGATTTTGCCCGAAACAAAAAAAGCCGGCGTTTCCGTCCCTGCTCGTTCAAACAGCCTCAAAGGAATAACAAATGCCGATATAAGCCACGAAGCGGGACTGACTGAAATCGAAGTAGATTTGAATTCCCTATTCGGTACACCGTCATCTTCAAAAATATATTCCGCTTTCGGGGAGCTTTATTATTTCAGTTCGGATCAACTTTCCGAGCTTGATTCTGCCGTAAAAGCCGTCTCGCTTTCGGGCACCGGCGTATATCTTCGTCTTACTCGCAGCCAAACAGAACTTTCCGAGTCCGCTATTATTTCAGTCAACGATGAAGCATCGTTTCGTGAGCTTTATACCGCAGTCAATTTTCTGACATCACGCTATTCTTCCGATGAATACGGCTACGTAAGCGGTATAATCATCGGAAATTCCACCTCTGATATAGTCGGAGCCGCATCAGACGCAGATGCGGTCAAATCGCTCGTAATGACAGCATCAGTCGTGTGCGGAGCCGGCGGACTTAACATCGCAGATTTTAAGGTTGTTTTTCCCATCAACGATACATTTGTCAGTGTCACACCGTCGCTTGATTCATCGGAGCTTATGCTGCGACTTATAACAAGCTATGCAACAGAACTCGGACTTTCCGATTACGGCATCATGTGGCAAACAGACACTATTTCATCAACGCAAACAAAATACGGTATTTCTTCGCTTGATCATATATCGAAGTACATCTCCTCGATCGGAGGCAATTCGCCTCAATTTTATTTCTTGAAATATACGCCCGCAGATCTCAACCTCACCGCCTCTGATCTGCTTATAAAAAGTACCGTTCCCGCATATTTTGCGGCGTGCGCTCAAAATTCCGTTCAAGGCTTCATTCTCAACACTGCCGATTCGACTAACATTTCATCAGGTAACGATTTTTCAAGCATTTTCGCAATGCTGGATACAAATATGTATGAAAGTGTCGTTTCGGTAGTTTACACATCGTCCGAGGAACTTCCGCGACCTTCCGCTGCGGCGGAAAAGCGCGCATTCGCCCGTACAGTTTCAAACATTACCGCAAACTCATCCGTCAACACCGTCGGAAGCGCCCTGCTGTTTGATTATAACAGTTCGTTTAATACGGGCGGATGGTTTTCTCTATCGCGTTCGGGCGAATGTATGACCGTAAAAGCGGATAACGGGCGTGTTCTGCGCTGCACCGGCGGAATAATGTTTTCTTCTGCGGCGTCTCCGCTTGATCTTTCCTCTGCCCCCGTAATTTCGTTTGAGCTTTACGGAAGCACCGCAACAACTTACACTTTCATCGTCATCTCCGCGCATTCCGTTGCATCAGTCGAAGTTAACGTAACTGAATCTGCCGACAAAATCCACCTTGATCTTTCCGAATTTGACGAGATTTCTGCCATAACCGGCATCATTCTTCGTCCGAAAGAGGATAACTACGCCTCACTGTTTATAAGAAACATTTGCGTCGGCAGCTATGAGCTTACAGATGCCGATCTTTCCGAAATATTCAATTCGGATCTGATCGGTAAGCCCGATACACCGCCCGCCACGGAGGAAAACCTTGTCGAAATCATCGCCGTAATTTCCGTTGCCGCAATAGTTTCTGCTTTGTTTTTTATCCTTTTGCGAAGCAAAAGTAACGGACGCCAAAACTGAATTAAAACGCAAAAAATCCCGCCTTAGGGCGGGATTTTTATTATTCTTTTTCGTCCGGCAATTCAAGCTTTTTTATTGAAACAGTTCTGACTGCCTTTTCATCTGCGGAAAGAACCGTGAAAACATATTTTTCATATTCAACGGTTTCGCCAATCTCCGGCAATTTTCCGAGTTCCTCAATAATCCAACCATTTAACGTCGTAGATTCGCCGTCAAATTCGATCTTCAAGTGCTTTTCAAGACGCGTAAGGTCTGTGGAACCATCCGCCTGATAACCGTCACCGGTTTCGGTGATAAGTTCGTCTGCTTTAATTTCATATTCACCAAGCAGACATTTTATCAGGTCGCTCATAGTTACAATACCGTCCGTACCGCCGAATTCATCAACAACAACGGCAAATCTGATGCCTTCCTCTTTCATGTGCGCGAAAATATCTCCCGCCTTTGCGTATGAGGATATAAAGCAAGGCTTATTCACAGCATTGTCGAGCACCGCTTCTTTTTCGGCTTCCTTCATCGTAAGGAATCGCTTTACATCAAGCACGCCTACGATATTGTCGGAATTTTCCGAATAAACAGGGTAATAATCGTACACATTCTCGTGAATGACTTCTCTCCACTGATCGACGGATTCTTCAATATCAAGCATTGTGACCTCGGTTCTGTGAACCATCGCCTCACAAACGGAAATTGAGTCAAATTCAAAAAGATTCTGGATAATGTCATTTTCCTCGGAATCAATGATTCCGCGTTCCGCGCCGATATCCGCCATCATTCTGATCTCCTCCTCGGAGACATCCCCGTCAGCTGCGGACGGATCTATATGCAGAAGTCGCAATATTCCGTTTGTGGAAACGGTCAGCAACCAAACGATAGGCGAAAACAGCTTTGAAATAACACTTACGGGAAGCGCCAATTTCAACGCTATCGGTTCGGACTTGCTTTGCGCGAGACGCTTCGGGACAAGCTCACCGAAAATAAGCGTTACAAACGAAAGCAAGAGCGTGATAAGAACGACAGATATAGCATCAAGCGTTGATTCGCTTATAGTAACACCTATCGAAACGAGCCACTTCACAATATATTCCGAAAAGTTATCAGCTGCAAATGCACTTCCGAGATAACCGGAAAGCGTGATTGCAACCTGTATCGTCGCTAAAAAACGAGCAGGGTCTTTTGTAAGCTTAAAAAGACGTTTTGCCGAGCGATTTCCGTCCTCGGACATACGCTCAAGCTTTGCTTCGTTAACAGAAAGCACCGCAATCTCGGCACAAGCAAAGACTGCATTCAAAAATATAAGTATAACCTGTAATAATAAAGGTTTCAGCATAATATGTTATTCTCCTAAAATTAAAATTGATATTTTGCAAATGAAGATCACACGATCACATACGCAAAAAACGTATCAATCTGCGGAGAAAAGCGTAAATACTGAACGGATCTAAAGAAGAGTCCGGGCAACACCCGTCCGTGCTCATAGGTAATAATCCTCCGAATAACAAACTGTACTAGTATATCAGTTTATCAGAATATAGTTAAAAAAGCAAGTCTCAACCGAAAAAAATCAAAAAAATTTGTAAACAAAGCCAATCTTTTATTTTTCGCTGCGATTACAGAAAATCACAAGCCGAGTTTTACCGCTTGATGTGCACGTATATAACGTAAGGTCATATCCGCTGTTTTTTACTGTATCGACGTTTTCGGGTTTCAGTCTGCTTATTTTTTCGACAGCATAAACATTCGCTATGCCGTCCGCATCTGTAAACATAACGGTATCGCCCGTCGAAAGCTTCCACAGCTGACCGAAATGCTTACTGTAATTATGCCCCGCGATGACAAGGTCATCTGTACGCGACGAACCAAACTGACGGCACGGCGCGATTTTTAGGCGAGTATAATCCCAATCCGACATAACGGGCAATTTTACGTCAAGCGTCGGGAATTCAATATATCCCACATACCCGTATCCGTTAACTTCAATGATAGGAAGCTCCGGCGAAAGGCTCGGATCTTCCTCCGGCAAGGACGGATCATCGTCGGTGTCCGACGGCTCTCGATCCGTTTCGGACGGTGAGGAAGCGTTTATGTCATCGAAGCTATCCGTTTCGGTGACTCTATCGGCAATTATCGCTTCAAGTTCCGACATAACGCTTTCCGCCTCTTTTCCTGCGGATTCATCCTCTTGTGTATTGTAAAAAAGCAGGAGCAGTGCCGAAATGATCAGCACCGCTCCCATAGCTACAAATGCAATTCCCGCTTTTTTAGGCATTGTCGTTCTTCTTCTTTGAGATAATCATTACCCCTCCGAGAGCAACAAGGGCAATTCCCGCACCGCCGAGTACCGCAACCGGCCATTTAAGCTGACCTGTCTGTATAAGACGTCTCGTATTGGTGATCGTTACAACGCCGTCCTTGACCTCATAAGAGGGAGTATAATCCTTGGGAATATTCGTTTCGACTACCTGCCAGTTTCCGTATACATTTTCGTCCTTCCAAGTATAAGTCCAACCGTTCTTTTCGTTGAGGACGACAGTTTGATACTCAGTATCGCCGTTATAAAGCGTTACCGTTACTGCCTCAGGTCTTTCATTCGCCTCGTCTCCGCTCCACACCTTTTTAACGGTAATATCAAGCGGATCGCCCTTAGGAGGTTCTTCATCCTTGGTATTGGTGATAGTCGTTGTCGTTCCGACTGTATTATAACTTACAGTGTATCCATCCGGCACATCTGCTTCTTCAACCGTCCAAGTATATCCCTCAACAAGACGGTCAAAAGTAAATGCCCAACCGTTTTCGGAATTAAGCTCCGCGGTTGATTCAACTTTACCGTCCTTCAAAAGATTGACCGTAATGCTTTCACCAACATGACTTGAATTTCCGTCAGACCAAATCTTACGAACGGAAAGCTGACTTTCATTGTAAGCTTCGACATGGAACACCCAGTCAACCTCGCCCACACGGTTAGCATATTCGTTTCCGAGTTCAATCGGAACAGTCAACTCAACCTTCAACTCAGCAGTCTCACCGCTTCTGAACGTACCGAGGAATTTATTTTCGCTCAATCCGTCAAGTTCATCGGGCGATGCATCATATATAAGCTCCTCGCCGTTCCAAACTTTCATTGAAAGCTGTGCGAGGAAATCTGACATACTTGCAACAGTCTCCGAATTTGCCACTGCATCGGAAAGCGGATTGTTTTCGTCGTCATGTGTTTCCGCTCTCATATAGAGCTGAACGAAATCGCAATCCGTTGCGGAATTTGTGAATGTTATATTCTCCGTCAGAACATCACCGGGCATAACATCCTTAAAATTACCGAACAAATCCGTTTCGGTATATTCGCTTCCCGGCTTAAACTCAAAGCCTTCCGTGAAGCCGTTAAATTTAATAGTGGATTTCTCAGCAGGTACCGATTCAGCAAATGCTATCGTTGCAAAGCTCATCAACACGACAAGCATCATAAGAAAGGAAATTATCGTTTTAACTGTCTTTTTCATATTTCCGCCTCCTTAATTTGCTTTAACAACACTGCCGGCGGAGATTTTTACACCCCACGCCGCTGCAACAGCTCTGTCCGGTCCTGACTGAATAGCCTCTGCCATTACTTCGATAACCTGCTTGCCGCCGTCAACATCGTCGTAGGAAACCAACTTAACGCCGGCTTCTCCGATCAGACAAGTTTCAGGACTTTCACCGGCTTTTACCGGCAAAGTATAGTAATAGCAATCGCCGTATTTTACCCAATTTTCACCGAGGTCGAAATTCGGGATCGTTGCTGTACCGCCGATGCGCTGACCGTCATCGTTTACACGGTACGTAACCAGGCGGACACGGATATAAGCTTCCGTGTCGCCGGTATTTTTAACATTTACGTTGCTTTTTACTTCTCCGTTGAAGCTTTCCGTAACTTCGCACTTAACCTCAGACGGAGTAAAAGTATTTTCTATCGGTCCATCCTGCGCGGTAAGATACGCGATCGTACCACCAACTGCAACTGTAAAAAGAAGAACCAAAGAGAGAAGCGTCATGTTAAAGCGAGTAAAACGCGCTTTTGATTTTTTTCTTCCCGAAATCGTTTTCAGGCGTTTATTTTCGTTTTTGCCGTTATACATATTTCAGCTCTCCTTTCTTAGTTGTGCGAAAAACCGAAGCGGTTCACTACAACGGAACTGTAACCGTTGAGCCAATATTTATTTTCTAATGTGTTGGTGCAAACAATTTCACCTGAAGGTACTTTGGATGTAAGTTCTACATACTTATCGTACGCTGCGGTATATCTCCAGCTCCACGTCGTATCCTCTACGATAGAGTAGGTTCCGACAGGAAGCTCGTAAATAGTAACGCTGCTGTCTGCACCGACGGTAAGCTCCGTATACTTTTTACCGTCTTTCAAAACAGTAAACACATAAGATTCGCCTGCTGTTCCGCCTTTTTTGGTCACAGTAAGCTGACAAGTCTTTACGTGAATCCAGAACTTGCAGTTCACGGGATCGGATGTCTCACCTTCACACTTAGTGTGAATAAAGTTCGTATATTCGTTTACATTGACAGAACCGATTGCGACGTCAACATCAACTTCGATATCCTTTTTTGTGTAAATCTTGCCGTCCTTGATCTTACCGTCTTCGGGATCATAGGTCAACTTCAATTCAGGCTTGGTGCCGATCATAGTAACTTCCGCAGATGTCGTTTCGCCGTGCTTCCAAACGCTGCTTGTCAAATGTGCTTCAAGTTCAGGAGCATTGTCGCCGTAGTAAGCAACGCTGTCCTTGAATGTCAAAACCGGCTTAAATACGTTAACTGCGTCGTCTTTTGTGTTTGTCTGTCCCTTTGCGGGGTCACCCAAAGCACCCTCACCGTTGCTTTTGGGAGTAACGGTTACGGTGATTGAATATGTCGCATCATCTTTCATGCTGTTCAGATCGCTGAACGTATTGCCGTGTGCGTCCTTGATTTCAACAGAAATATCTACATATTCATGTTGCCAATCTTCCAAGCCGAAATTATCTTTGCCAAGTTCCAAAGTAACATTGCCGCAAGATGCTTTGCAACCGTCCTTGATCTGCTGAGCGGTAATATTACCGAGGAGATATACGTTCAACTTACCGGGAGTAAGTGCCAAAGTGTTGTCGATCGGTATGTTAACCATGGGTCTGGGGAAAGTTGCAAGCGGCGTGGTTGCATCGGAATTTTCATAAATACCGGAGTTTTCTCCATTGGTATAAACGTTGTTTCCGCCGAGGAAATTATCCTTGACAGTCACTGTAAATTCGATGATAAGTTTTTTACCGCTGTAAGTGCCACTATGATCACCGCACCAATTTTTGGAGAAATCAAAGCCCTTTACATCCAACGTATCACCGTTAATTGTAGTTGTAATTCCGGAAGTTACTTCGGTACGCGAACCGAAAGTGAGTCCGGCGCCGATACAATCGGCAGTGTAAATTTTAATATCCGAAGTATTCGCCGGAACTGTGAAAGCAGGTGCAATTATATCCTTAATAACTGTTTCTGTTCCGAGAGTCGTGTTGTTAGCACCGCCAACTTCATTGGAAATCAACTCGAAGATATCCATCAATTCCTTGGAGTTGCTTGCGGAAAGATAGTAACTCTTACCGTTCAGCTCGCTGTTGATATCTCCTGTATCCGTCATGCTTTTCGAATCGGGATAGTTAGAGGAAACCAAGTGCATATACTTGTTTACATCGGAAGAATTAAACGATGAGAGTGCACCGTTTGCGCCGTCAAACACACCAATGGTATAAACGGTTGCGCCGCCCTTGATGGAATTAGCATTACTAATAGCGTTGTTCGCCACATCAACTTCAAATTCACTATTCGAAGTCGGAACACCGTCTGTAAACATGATGACAACTTTCTTATGATCCTTATGCGTGTCATCAAGGTTATCAATCAGAGTATTTGCCTCTTGCAAGCCAAGATCGGCACGTGTTGCACCGGTAGGCGTCAAACCGTTAACAGCATTTTGCAAAGTTGTTTTATTACTGCTAAAGCCTTGAGCAACATTTACTGCTCCACCGAAGTTTACAATAGCAATGCTGCTGTCGGGAGATGTTGTCAAAACGTTGGAGATAAACGCATTTGCCGCGTCCTGCAAAGCTTTCAAACGAGTAGAATCTTCTTTGATTCTGTAAAACTGAACATGATTACGCGCATTATCATCAGCGGAAGTTTTGGGGACATACGGTGTAGAATTGGGATTCAAGCCGTTTCCATTAAAATTATTAGCTTTTGTTGCCCAACCAAACCCGGAATAATACCATACCTGAGTCTTTTCACCGTTAACATCAATATAGTAAGTATAATAGTTACTATTATAAACGGTTGAATCGTGTCCGGTTACGCTATATGCATTTTTAGCAGTATTTCCCTTGCCGTCTTGGTTGGTATAATCTGTTCTGTCAGTATTAGGCCAGCCATTGTTATTTGTAATCTTACCGTACACCGCTTCGTATCCGTCATCGGTCATAGGATATTTCATAGAACCTGAAGTATCAAGCACAAGTACGATATCGGCAGGGTCATAATGGCTTTCGGTATGGCTCACACCTGTAGCGTACGCTTCAAGAGTGATTGTGAATCCGCCGTTGGCAGCAGACGTGACATATTTATTCAATACAACACCGCTGTTGTTTCCGTCGCGATTGTAGTCATCCAACGTAGCCAAGCTCTGCGTATTCATCAGAGGAGCAACATTTCCGAAATATTTTGCATCCGTTATCGGGTTATAAATTTCCTGATACGGGGGAAGCACGCTTCCGAGATTCTCCCCTTCTGTCGAGGAAGCTGTTTCGTCGGTATATGTATCCGTGCTTTCAGCCTGATCTGCCGCTACCGCAAGCGTTGCGGAAACTGCAACGATCATCAAAACAACACTGAATATGATCGCAAATAATTTTTTGTTCTTCATACCGTTTTCTCCTTATTCGGCGGGCCAACCCTGTGCGTCAAAAACAGTTTCGCCGTTATTCGCGCACTGAACCGCCTGCACAACAACCGTTACGGTTGCGGTCGCATTCTGATATTCATTTCCCATAGTTTCGTCAAACGAAACTGTCGTAAATATCGGTTCTGTAACCTTACCCGATTCCAAAGGCAAGTTGTAATACAAATATCCGTCGTCTCCGAGCGTCCACGCCTCCGTGTTAAGATCAAGCACAACAAGATCAAGGTCAGGAGTTTCTTCACCGCCGAGAGTTATCGCTTTTTCAACGGAAACACGAATCCAAGCCGAAGCAGATCCCGTATTTTCAACCTCCGCAATCTTTGTGACCGCAGAACCCGGCACGATACCGTCTACATCCTCAAATTTTTGAGTTTTTTCCGCATCTGCCCATTCGTGAAGTGCGATTTTAACGCCTCCCGTGGTGATTACGTTATGTGCCGTATCCTCTGCCGTGAAATATGCAAGAGTACCCGCGGAAACCACTGCCAATAAGATTACACAAACCGACAGTATCAAAAGTTTTCGCTTCATAATTTTTTTGCTCCTTTCGAGACACCATGTCAATATCCGTTTTGGATACAAAACGGTTACAGCCGACGCCGCAGATAATGTTACCGTCATCTGCAATCATTCAGACCATATAAGAAGATTCGAATATCCATCGCAGTCGGATCTTCTTATACGAACTGAAAGCTCATTATCCTCAATTACCCCGCGCCCAAAAAGGGCGCAGGGGATTGAGGAAACAAAATATAAAAACTTACTGCAATACAAGCAGAACACAACCTCCTAAGGTGCGTGCCCAAACGGACGCGCACCATGGAGAGTAATGTTTATAAATTAGTCAACCCAAGGGTTGTTTGCAGCGCCGGGAGTACCGAAAACGGTATTCAGAGCGTTGAAAGCATCGGTGAAGCCTTCTGTCTGGCAAGCTTCTGCGAATACGAGAACATTCCAATTACCATTGAGTACTTCGTCAGCCTTTTCTATGTCCTCGTTGGTTACATCCTTGTAGAGGTATACCTGATGCATAGCGGAAACTGTTGTAGCTTCGGGAGCAACAGCGGATTCATAAGTTACAACATAAACGTGGTATTCAATGCCATCAATGGTAGTGTCGTACTCGTTCCAAGCGTCGCCTGCGCCAACAAAGCCGGTACGTCCATCAACAAGCTTAGTACCCCAGTTCCATTTGCCGGAAACATGGGTTTCAGAATAAGCGTTGAAGTGAAGGAGGTTCTGAGAAGCATCGAAGTCGGGCTGAGCTCTGTCAAGCACAGCGGGGATAGCGATATGCAAACGAACGTAAGCGTCGCTCTTACCGGTGTTCTCAACTGTAACAACCTTAGCAACTGTGTTTGTCTTGTTGTCGCCGGGCATCAGAACCTGATCTTCGAGCCACTTCTGATATTCTTCGTCAACTTTGCCTTCCTTGTTATCTTCGTGAAGGTCGATCTTAACGCCGCCAACAGAGAATGTGTTTGTTGCATTATCTGTATCGGTGAAGTATGCGAGAGTTGTACCTACAACTGCAATAGCGATAAGTGCAACACAAAGAGAAAGTGTAAGAATCTTCTTTTTCATGACAAAATTCCTTTCAAAAAGTCTTTTATGTACACGGATTTTTCCGCGTGCATTTCAATTATTTGATATTTGCCCAAGCTTGCGCCGCGGTGAAATCCTCAGTCGCATTCTTGTGAAGCTGTGACGCATACGCAGTAACTGTAAGCGTAGGCTTAGCTGATGCAGCTGTTGCCATCATACCGGAAGTAACGGTATCCTTAACGGTAACCTTGTCTCCCTTGAGTACGCTGTATGCAGTGCCGATGTTTGCGGATTCAACCTTACGTGCGTAAACGTTTGTCGTGCCCTCAACTTTAGTCCAACCGTCTGCCATTTCGTATGTAAGATATTCGTCGAAGTTTACGGATTTTTCGAGCTTAACGAAAAGCCAGCATTCTTCGGAACCGCTTACTACCGTAGCCTTGGGGTTCTTCTCGATATCGTAACCGGGAACCATCTTATATTCCGTACCGGTAGTTTCGGTAAGATTAACCGTGATACCGGAAATAGTAAATGTATTAACAACCGTATCCGATGTGGAAGTCAACCAAGCGAGAGTAGCTCCTACAACACCTACAACCAAAAGAGCAATTGCCAAAACAAGTGTCAATCCTTTTTTCATTTTTGCTCCTCCTTTCTCAAATGTTATTAGTAATAATTAATGTAACCGAATATATTCAGGCGTTAGCCGGAATAACGAAATTATTCTGCGAATGCAGTCCAAGCTGCATCTGCGTTTGCGAAGCCGTCGGCCTGAATAGCGTAAGCCTTAACGCTGATCGTCATACCGTTGATGGTAGCAAGCTGTTCTTTCGTGATCTCGCCGGGAACAACGATTCGATCGAACAAAGGATCAAGTTCAACGTCGGAATCCGGCGCCGCAACAGTTTCCTTGTACCAAAATTCATACGTACGTGTGTTAGCTGCGGTATCCTCTGTATTGCCCTTGTAGATCCAATTAGCTGCATCGTAGCCTGCGAAAACTTCGAGAACATTAACGCCGATCGCATCAAGTTCAGCGGATTTAGTTACTGTAACAGTCATCTTAACATAGCTTGATTCGGAACCTTCAAGCACGGTAACCATAGGATCCTTATTATAAGTATGACCGGGGATGAGCTTATACTCATTTGCCTTTACACGATCCGCGCCCGCAACGAGGGAACCGTCCTCATTAGCCTTTGCTTCGTCGAGCTTGATCTTAACCGAACCGACGGTGAACGTATTAACAACAGAGTCATCGGAAGTCAAATACGCGATTGTGCCGAGCACGGACACAAAAACAAGCAATGCCGCACAAAAAGTCAAAAGTAAAGCCTTGCTTTTCGTTTTCATCATTAAAATCTCCTTAGATATTATATATAGGAAGCCTTTCGGCATATCCATCTCAATTAAAATCGGATTTTATTCCGTTTTTTCGCCGTTTTCATCTGTTTCCGGCATTTCATTTCCTTTTTCGCTGTCGCTTTGACCTTTTTTTGATTTTGATTTATCATCCAAAAGATCGGGCAGGAACACAAGCAAAAGAAGGATCGCCCCCACCGAAATCGCAACATAGGTTCCGGGCGGATTTTGTATGTAAGCGGCTACATAGCCCAAATACGGTATCGAGAAAACGGGAGTTCCAACAACATTTTTATAATGCACAAGCGAGCCGTCGTTTGCCTGATTCGCGTCTCCTTTGGTTCGGAAACGAATGACCGACGGATCACTTTCGTCCTTTACGATCTCCACAACACGGTGCGTTGCAAGCGTGTCCTCGTCGAGCATAAACGTGATCGTCTGACCGATCTCAATCGAATACGGGTCAATTTCTTTAATATACAGTAACGATCCCGTCGGATATTCCGGCTCCATCGAACCGGAAACAACATACAAAACGTCAAGTCCGATGAGTCTTGCACCGACAAGCAGAAGCGCGAGCACCACGACGATTGCGACAAGAACCGTACTCACAATATTCCAAATTTGTTTAACTTTACGATTCATAAACGAATATTCTCCGGCGTCGGATGCAAAATAAGTGACCGCTTATTTTTCGAGATAAAGAAAGCAGATCACCGAAAAGCAGATCTGCAATTTTTAAGTCTCGACAAAACAGGGGATTCATTTCAAGCGTTCGGGTTTGATGTAGGGAACAATAAAATTGTAAACAATATCAAAAACTTCGAGGCTTGTTTTTTCATCTTGCGAATAATCTCCGTTAAGCACTTTGGCTCCGAACGTAAGCATAGTTCCGAGTATCTGATTAACGAGCATATCCACATTCGCATCGTCCGCAAATGCAGGACGTACTCTTTCTATAAGAGATCTGTAACATTCAAGATGTTTTTGATAAACTTCGCCAACGCAATTAACAGAATAGTAATATCGAATATAAAAGAAGAAGTCCTCCGGATATTCGAGGATAAACTCCCAACACAAATTCCACAGTTCAAAAGCGCGTTCACGCCATGTAAGCTCCGTTTGTTGCATAACGGGAAGTTTTTCCGAAATAAGCTCGGCAAGATTCGCATCCTCAATTATAAAAGCTTCGCTTAAAAGCTCATCCTTGCTTTGAAAGCATTTATATATGTAAGCTTCGTTAAGCTTCGCTTCCGCCGCGATAGATTTTGTGGTCGCCTTCACCAATCCGTCGCGGTAAACAACGTTAACAGCGCTTCGGATAAAGACCTCTTTCATCTCATACAATTCCATGGCAAACTCCTTTCCCGCAACTAACTAAGCGTTTACTTATCGCTTCGAGAAAAAAGTGAGCAGACAGCATCAATCTTAAAAAAATCAACGTATCTGCCGCTTTTTTGATGAGATTCACCGTGAAGTCGACATCATCATTTATATTACGGAATGATTATAGCACATAGTACTTTCAAAATCAATAGCTTAATTACAAATTCAAGCAGATAAATTTTCGACTTTTTTTGACTTAATAATGAGATCCGCGCCTAAGATGAAAATTACAATTTCAACCACCTATAGGAATTATACCCCCCCCCCGCAAAAAGTCAAGCACTTTTTTGCGTTTCAACACGTGATTTTTTACAATAAATTTCAATCCGACATCGAATTTCGTATAAAAACCTCGAATTTTGTGCCAAAAGCTATTGAAATCAAAAATATCGCGAAGTATAATACGTAAGTGAACAATCAATCAGAAACGTTTTTTAGTTTTCTTCATAAAATTAAAAGTCGATGAAAGGACAAAATCCAATGAAGCTTAACACCAAACGGATCATATTTTCAATAACGTCCGTTATTCTCGTTTTATCCACATTATTTTCTTTAGCCGTAAGCGTTTCAGCCGAAGAAACGTCGCAGGTTTACAAACCCACAAACCCTTACGTGCTTAAATTCGACACATCCAACAAAGACAAAGTTTACTGCTACGCGCAGTTCAGTCCGTTCGTGCCCAAGCTTTCATACGGCGACGAAATCATCAGCGGTTACAGTATTATATTTGGTCTTTACGACGAATATAATGATGTCGCTTTCGAGAGTCTTTACTGCACCGATATGCCCGTTGACGCAGTTACTTCGGGTTACCGTCGTATCAACTTAACGGATTCGACATACGCCTCAAGCTTGGCAAACAAACTTCGCGCCATCCTCTTTAACACATATCCTTACAAGACCGTGGAAGATGTTGCTTCGGAATCCGGCATTGAGGGGCTCACGCTCGGTGAAACGATAACGGCAAGTCAGCTTGCCGTTTGGAAAACCGCGCACGGAGACATCGTTGAAATTAAGGATTTTCTATCTTACGTTGTAAGCGGAAATTCCTCGCCGTCGGAAATTCAAAATAAGCTTCACAAAGAATTAGACAATTATTCAAGCGGAAGCAACGAACACAAAGCGTCCGTCAAAAATAACATCGAAGCCCTTTACGATTATCTGATTTCTCTTAACGAAGTTGCGCCGTTAAAGCAGGTCGTTTCCGAATCCTCTTTCATTGAAAGAGATACCGCCCCCATGATAACATCCAACGGCGACGGAACATACGACATAACAGTCAATGTAAAAGTCAACGTAGCCTTAACGGAGGGTGACGAGCTTACACTCACCGCATACGTTGCGGACGGAAAATATTTCGTCAGCAAATCGCTCAAAGACGGCGAAAGTTCGCATAAATTGACGATCGAAAACGTTCCCGCAAGCGCCGCATTCGACACCGTAACAGTCGCTATCGACGGAAAACAAGACGCGCCCGAAGACGTATATTTGATCGACGCAAACGGCATACGCGGCGCATCGCAGTCTATGGTCGGCATATTCGGAGGAATACTTCCCGTTCACGCCGAAACAAAAATCGAACCCGATCGCGTGCTTAACATTTACAAAACCGAGCTGATCAACTCCGACGGCGGTACGGAAGCCTCAAACCGCAGACCTCTTTCGAACATTTCTTTCGATATTTATTACGTCGGCTCCGTTGAAGATTTTCGTGACGGAAAGCTCAACATAGGCGCAGTACCGTCCGATGAAGATGTAAAAAAATTCGCTGTCGGCAGTAATATGGTCGGAACGGTAACAACCGATGAGACCGGCAAAGCATCAATGAACTTCGGCACATCCGACGGTGTTTATCTTATCGTAGAGCTGCCGAACGATTCCGTAGAGGAGCCTATGTCTCCGTTTTTCGTAAGCTTGCCGGATTGGTCGAAAACGGATGCAAACGGCAATCCCGTTTATGAGATAACGGCTGAACCGAAAAACACCGTCATAAACGAAACTCCCGACATAAAAAAGGATGTCACCGACATAGATAACGAGCATGATACGTTCAATGTAGGCGATGAACACACTTGGATAATCCGCACCACGCTTCCGAAAACGCTTTCCG
The DNA here is from genome assembly GCA_964586965.1 of uncultured Lachnospiraceae bacterium. Taxonomy (GTDB): domain Bacteria; phylum Bacillota; class Clostridia; order Oscillospirales; family CAG-272; genus DTU064. The sequence goes on from CAZPJU010000007.1 coordinate 17,515, forward strand.
CGGGTAAAAGCTACATAATTACGGATACGCTTGACTACCGTCTGACATATTCCGCTTTCTTAAAAGCGGAGCTTGTAAATGTAAATTCGGACAGTTCGGAAGCAGTCGGCTTGGAAAACGGTACAGATTATACAATCATCTACGAAAAAGTTACCGACAGCGAGGGCCGCTTAACAGATAAGCTTACCGTTTCGCTGACAAAAGACGGAATGAAAAAAGCCGCATCCGTTGCCGGAAACGATTATTCCGATTTCGAACTTCGTTTCTTCTTCGCCGCGAAGATCAACCAAAATGCCGTAATGGGCGAAAACATCAATAACCGTGCGAAAGTCGAATTCACCAACAACGTCGGAAAGACATTCGAAGATGAATCCGACGCCCCTGAGGTTCACACCGGCGGAATTCAGCTTATCAAGGTTGATGCAAGCGACACATCAAAAACGCTTGCGGGTGCAACTTTTGAATTGTATCGCGAAGCAACCAACGAAGATCTTACGGCGGGCACGGACTACACAACCGTCATGATCGGAGAAACCGAACGAAAGCTTATCAAAGTTTCATTTTATGACAACGCTTCGCTTTCGGGCGAAAAATCATACACGTTAATAACGGGCGATGACGGAAAAGGATTCATCTACGGTCTTGCCTACGGTGATTATTACCTAATCGAAGTATCAGCCCCCGACGGATATAACAAGCTTGCTTCTCCCGTAAAATTCACGGTTAACGAAACAAGTCACACAGATGAACACAAACTCGTTATAACCAATACATCGGGAGTCGAACTTCCCTCAACGGGCGGCGCGGGCACAGCGATCTTCACCGTGCTCGGATCGTTAACAGTTTTAGCGGCGGTAGTTTTACTTGTATGTGAAAAACGCATGAGATCGTAATTTCATCAATAAACAATAAAAAAGTCTCCGACAATCTGTCGGAGACTTTTTTGTCACGCTTCCGAGCTCTGTCGCTTCTCCATTCTTCGCCAGTTTATAAAGCCGTAAACGTCATTTATCAAAAAGGCGGCAAAACAAACGACAACGGAAGCATATTTTACGTTTTCCGCACTTGCCATTACCCACAAAACGATCAAAACAATATCATTTGCAGCATAAGCCAAAGCATAGTGCGGACTTCTTCTGAAAGTAAGATAAACGGCAAGAAAGCTCGTCGTTACGGAAACGGTACTCGGCGCTATATTAGCCGTATCAAACGCTTTCAGTATAAAATAAAAGATTGCGGTTATCACAACCGAAAGAATGCACATAAAAACGGTTTCCCGTTTCGCGATCCTATTCACGCGCACTTCGGATTTATTTCCGTTATACGGATTTTTCAGCCAAGAAAAAAGCGCAAACACCGACATCGGCATAGTCATTCCCAAATATGTCATCATCTCGCCGTAGTAAGCAAACGTATACGAAATCGCACCGTACATCAAGCTGAACGCTATCATCAAAATCTGTCCGAACGGGTTTCCTTTAGCGTTGAATATCAATGAAGTAACCCCTACAAGCGACGCCGACAGCGTAAGATAATTTTCCCGGTCAAAAATCGCAAATGCGACAATGATAAGCGAAACCGAACCCAGCCAAAGAATGATTTCGTTTTTTGAAAATCCCATAAACATTTTTTGTTTTTTTGACATAACATCCTCCTTCTGCCGCAAAATATCAAAAGCAAAAAAATAAGCACTCGCATACACATCTTCCAAGACCTAATGATGTGTAAACGAATGCTTTGCATTCCGCTACTCGGCAGCAGCCTTCTATTTGAATTTTCATTATTATACCACAGATCACCGCAAAATGCAACACCCCTGCATCCGTTTTTTGGAGACGAATAATCTTTTATGTTTGTTTACAAATACTTCATTGATATGGCCGATCACAAATGGTATCATTTTGGATAGTTCAAAAAAATACTATACAGCGAGGCGATAAAATGACAACCGGATCTTTTTTGATGAATGCGCGAAAAATAGTCCACGCATACAATAAACTTTGTGAACCCCTTATTTCGGAGTACGAACTGCCCCAAGTCTCTTTTGATATTCTGATGTTTTTAACAAACAATCCCGAATATTCCACAGCACAAGAGATAAGCGAATTCAGAAACATAAAAAAGAATCTCGTTTCGGTGCACGTCGATAAACTCGTTAAGGCAGGACTTTTGGAAAGAACCGCAGTTCTGGGCGACAGAAGAAAAATCTCTCTCTCTTGCACCGAAAAAGCGGCTCCCATCATCAACGCGGGAACCGAATTGCAAAAAAAGTTTTATCAAGAATTAACCGCGGGGATCAGCTGCGAAAAATGGAAAATCTTTTCCGAAATTTTCGAATCAATCGAGTCTAACGCCGAACATATAGTAAAAGAGCAATAAAACGATCAGGAGGATATAAATTTTATGCTTAAGCTGTTAACAAGAATGCGAAAACGCGAAATTTGGATGTGCGTTATCTGTGCTGTGCTGATTTTGGTGCAGATATATTTCGATCTGCGTCTGCCGGATTACATGAGCGAACTGACAATGCTGATCCAATCCGAGGGAAGCAAAATGTCAGAGGTTTGGTCTATCGGACTTGAAATGCTCGGCTGCGTGCTTGCAAGCGCCGTGCTTTGCATCGTCTGCGGATATTTATCGTCTCGTGCGGCTTCGGGATTCACTGCCGGTGTCAGAGAAGATTTATTCCGTCACGTAACCGATCTCGGTCAGGAGGAAATGCTCAAATTTTCGATTCCGAGCCTTATAACACGAACAACAAACGATATTACTCAGCTTCAAATGGTCATCTCGATGGGACTTCAAAACCTTATAAAAGCTCCCGTTATGGCTGTTTGGGCAATAATCAAAATACTCGGAAAAAGTACGGAACTTTCCGCCATAACCGCAATCTTCGTTGCAGTTATATGCTTGAGTGTTTTTGCAATATTCTCAACCGTTATGCCGAGATTCCGTATCGTTCAAAAGCTTACGGATAAGATCAACCGCGTTGCACGTGAAAATCTCACGGGTATAAACGTCGTTCACGCGTTCAATGCCGAAGATTATCAGAACGAAAAATTCGACATTACCAATACTAAAATGATGAAAACCCAGCTTTTCAATCAAAGACTGTTCGCCGCAATGCAACCCGTTATGCAGCTCGGAATGAACGGACTTTCCCTTACTATCTATTGGGTGGGCGCTGCTCTGATCTCAGGTATTTCATCCTCAAATATAGCAGGTCGCATGACAATGTTCAGCGACATCGTGGTATTCAGCACTTATGCAACCTACGTTGTAATGTCTTTCATGATGCTTGTCATGATATTTATGATGATGCCCGCCGCACAAGTCTCCGCAGAACGTATCAACGAAGTGCTCAACACACATTCGTCTGTTATTGAGGGAAGCATAAACGAGGGCACAGAAACCGGAACGGTTGAATTCAAAAATGTCACATTCCGTTATCCCGAATCTCCGGACGATGAACTTGAAAACATAAGTTTTAAGGTTAATAAAGGCGAAACCCTTGCCGTGATCGGCGCAACCGGAAGCGGAAAAACAACGCTCATCAGCCTTATTCCGCGTTTTTACGATGCAACTTCGGGAGAAGTGCTCGTTGACGGCGTAAACGTTCGCGATTATTCATTCGATGCGCTGTATAACCGTCTCGGTTACATCACGCAAAAGGCTGTGCTCTTTTCCGGAAGCATAGCAGATAACGTCACTTTCGGAGAGAGTGCGGAACCGATCTCGGAAGCTGACATAGACAGTGCAATCTCTCTCGCTCAGGCAAGCGAGTTCGTCGGTAAGCTTGATGACGGAGTTAATTATCACATCGCTCAAAGCGGTAAAAACGTTTCCGGCGGTCAAAAGCAGCGTCTTTCAATCGCTCGCGCACTTGCAAGATGCGCCGAAATACTGATTTTTGACGATTCATTCTCCGCTCTCGACTATAAAACAGATGCGGTGCTTCGCGCAGGTCTTGATGAAAAGCTTAACGGCACAACGAAAATTATCGTTGCACAGAGAGTCAGCACGATTCGTCACGCCGATCAGATACTCGTTTTGGACGAAGGAAAGCTTGTCGGGAAGGGCACGCACGATGAACTTATGAAAAATTGCGAAGTATACAGCGAAATCGCACGCTCACAGCTTTCCGAAGCGGAACTCAAATAAGGAGGCAGGAAATGAAAAGAAACAATAATATGCTTTCATCGCTGAAAAAAGTATTCACATACATGAAAAAAAGCGTACCTGCCGTAATCTTCGCATTGATTCTTGCGGCTGCGGGCGCAGTTTTGACAATCATCGGCCCCGACAAGATCGGTGACATGACCACAATCATGAAAGACGGACTTTTAGGAGAAATCGACCTTGACGCCATTGCCAAACTCGGTATTTTCCTGCTTGTTATTTATCTTACAAGCGCTGTTTTTCAGTATATCGTTCATTTTATAATGGCAACCGTTACATTAAACGCGTCAAAAAAGCTTCGCGGCGACCTTTCCGAAAAGATCAACCGCGTGCCGATGAGTTACTTCAACAAAACCTCTCAGGGTGATGTTTTGAGTCGTATCACAAACGACGTATCGACATTACAGCAAGGTCTTACCAACAGTCTCCCCGGAATCATCAGCGCGGTCGCGCAGTTTTCGGGATGCCTCATCATGATGTTCGTGACCGAATGGCGTTTGGCGCTTTGCGTTATCGGAGTTACCTTTATCGGAATGCTCTCGCTTATGCTCGTTATGGGACGCTCTCAGAAATACTTTGTCGCACGTCAAGAGCATCTCGGAAACATGAACGGATTTGTCGAAGAAATGTATTCTGGTCATCAGGTAGTAAGAATATCCCGCGCGTCAAAACAGATAAACAGCCGTTTTGACAGTCTCAACGCCGACGTTTACGAGGCAAACTGGAAATCGCAATTTCTCTCCGGCATAATGCAGCCGCTCATGAACGTGATAGGAAATCTCGGTTACGTCGTTGTTTGTGTCGTCGGTGCAATGCTCGCTATCGCAGACATGATACCGTTCGGCGTTATCATATCCTTTATTTTGTACGTCCGCCTGTTCACGTCTCCTTTGACTCAAATAGCACAGGGGCTTACAAATATGCAGACCGCATCCGCCTCCGCAGACAGAATCTTCGATTTTCTCGAAAGCGATGAACTCTCCGACGAAAGCGAAAAAAACGCCGTTTTGGAAGCTCCGCGCGGAGATGTCGAATTCAAAAACGTACGTTTCAGCTATCCCGATACTCCCGAAAAGATCATCATCAAAAATTTCTCCGCGTCTGTCAAATCGGGACAGAAAGTTGCAATCGTCGGCCCTACCGGTGCGGGAAAAACGACAATGGTCAATTTGCTCATGCGTTTCTTTGAGATCAACAGCGGTTCTATTTCGATAGACGGAATCCCGATTTCGGATCTTAAACGAGAAAATCTGCACAAGCTTTTCGCCATGGTGCTTCAGGATACATGGCTGTTCGAAGGAACTGTGCGCGAAAATCTCGTATACAATATGCAAAACGTAACAGACGATGACCTTACACGAGTATGCAAGGCTTGCGGTATATACAGATTCATTCATTCGTTGCCGCAGGGCTTTGACACAGTCCTCAGCGAAAGCACAACGATCTCGGCAGGTCAAAAACAGCTTCTCACGATCGCACGTGCAATGCTCCAAGACGCTCCGATGCTGATACTCGACGAAGCCACCTCATCCGTTGACACGAGAACGGAAGCAATAATCCAGCGTGCCATGGACGAACTCACAAAGAACAGAACAAGCTTTGTTATCGCGCACAGACTTTCGACAATCAAGAACGCCGATCTTATCCTCGTTATGAAAGACGGAGACGTTATCGAAAGCGGTTCGCACGATGAGCTTATGTCAAAGGGCGGCTTCTACCGTGAACTTTACAACAGTCAGTTTGAAAAAACCGCATAAAACAAAAAGGTGCTCCTATGAGCACATTTTTGTTTTATTGATATCATATTTTCAAAGCTTCTCTCCGCAATGATTGCAGTAGAAACTGTCGGAAGCGATCTCCTCACCGCATTTCGGGCAAAGCTTCTTGTTTTTTGCAGCGGCTATCGCCTCTTTGCATTCAAGGATCTCCGCCTTGATTTCCTCAATGTCCGCCATAAGGTCGCTTATCGCTTCGATCGTTTCGTCTCCCTCCATAACGGCAGCATAATAGAGACGTCCTATTCCCTCATACGTACAGGCAAGCTTTGTTTCCGCAAGATGAAGCTTATATCTGAGCTTCGCTGCACCCGTAAGTTCTCCTGCCTTTTTAACGGTATAATTTGCGGCATCAGACGCCGTCTTAGAAACATCTTCCCAAAATTTCACAGCCGATTCTCCTATCATAATTCGCAGGACTGTGTCCCGTTTTTTTCATTATATCAAAAAAATATGAAAAATCAAAGGATTTTATACGTATAAGCTGTGATTTTTCGAGGAAAAATACGAGAAAAAACAAGGGAGAACCGAAAATGAATATATCAAACGAAGAATACAAGCGCTACGCGAACAAGAGCGCCAAAAAATCACCGTGCGTAAAAAACTGCGTTCACGCATTTATCGTCGGAGGCGGAATCTGCGTTCTCGCACAGGCGTTGACAGATCTTTATATCAAACTCGGTGCGGCAGAACAGTCCGCAAAAACCGTCACATCGGTAACGTTGATTTTCATCGCTGCACTGCTGACCGGCATCGGCGTATTCGATGACATTGCAAAATGGGCAGGTGCCGGCACACTCGTACCGATTACGGGATTCGCAAATTCTGTTGTTTCCCCCGCCATAGACACAAAAGCAGAGGGCTGGGTACTCGGCGTCGGCGCGAAGATATTCACAATTGCAGGTCCCGTGATCCTCTACGGTACACTCTCAAGCGTTTTATACGGTGTAATTTATTGGATATGCACCGCATTTTCTTAATAAACGCACTCCCAAATTTTGATCAATGGCACCGCTTACAAGCCTCAAATCCCAATGCGATCGCCTCCGAAAGCGTAACGTAATCCGGATCATCCATATTACTGCAATCCGCTCTTGAATGATATTTTTTGCCGCCCTTTGTCGGTATCCATACCATAACGTCATTCGGTTGAGCTTTATATTCAGGGTCGCTCTGACCGCAAACGGAGCATTTACCGTCAACATAGGTGTGTTCCGCCTTTTCACCTAATGTTTCCCCACACCTTTTGCATCGCTTGGGCGATGTACAATCTGCGTCCGCAAAGTCATGACCGAGCGCTTCACCGACCGTATCTCCGCAATCAATGCAAACGGAAGGAGCCGTACACGTTGCATCAATGTAAACGTGCTCATGCGTTTCCGCTGTTGTATCGTCAGCTTCCGTTTCTTCGCTTTCGTCGGGTTCTGTTTCAGGCGTTGTTTCCTCATCGGTCAAGTACGGCTCCGTCATCTCTTCACGCGAGGTTTCTTCGGATTCCGTGACACTATCGCTTTCCGAGTGAGACGAATCAACCCCAAAGTCGGCATCACTCACATATGTGCATCCGCTTAATATAACCGAAAAAACGATCAAAATCAAAGAAATAACGGTCAAAAACAGTTTTTTCGTCAGTTTCGTTTCGTGTTTCATACGCCCTCACTTATCGCAGAAAATATACAATCTTTTATAAGTCGATTATACATTTTCATCGGGCGTAAGTCAACAAAAATGCATTAATGTTATATTTAATCTTGACCTTTTTTGAGCATCAATATATAATTGTAAATAACGACTTATATCAGGAAAGGTCAAAACTATGAATATTAACATAAGAAAAGACAAAGGTCACAAGATCAACGAGAAAATGATCGGCCTTTTCTTCGAGGACATCAACTACGCCGCAGACGGCGGTTTGTATGCCGAAATGATAGAAAACCGTTCTTTTGAATTCTATCGTTCCGGCGGCGACGTTCGCGATTATTACACCGTTTACGACGGCGGTTACGGCTGGAGCGCTTATCCCGAAAGCTTCAGTGCAGTTATTCGTCCCGTTATGGGAAGTCCGCTTTGCGAAGAAAATCCTCATTATATGCGCGTTGAAGCAAAACGCGCCGGCGGCGGTCTCGCAAACAAGGCATACAGCGGAATCACGCTCAAAAAGGGACTTGATTACAAGATCACTTTCTTCGCTCGCTGTGTTCGCTTCGGCGGAGATTTCACGGTTTCTATCGTAAAAGACGGAGTCGTTTACGGTAAGGCATCGGTAAATTCATCCGATTACGTTTCGGAAACATACAACTTTTTCCGCAAATACGAATTCACTCTCACCGCAACCGATGATGTAAGAGGCGCTGTATTCGCGCTGACTGTAAACGAGCCAGGCATCGTTGAATTCGACTTCGTATCGATGTTCCCCGGCGACGCTGTCGCAGGCATATTCAGACGCGATCTTTTCGAGCTTCTTGCCGAACTCAAGCCCGGATTTATGCGTTTCCCCGGCGGTTGCATCATTGAAGGCAACACGCTTTGGAACCGTTACCGTTACAAGAATTCCCTCACCGAGCCTTGGCGCAGAAAGAACAACTTCAACCGTTGGTCCGTACACGGCTCCGGTCCTCACAACAATTTCGAAACAATATTCTCTCACTACAATCAAACTCTCGGCCTCGGCTTCTATGAGTATTTTCTCCTCTGCGAGCTGATCGGCGCAGAAGCGCTGCCCGTGCTCAATGTCGGTCTTGCTTGCCAGTATCAGTCCATCGAGCAGGTTGCAATAGACAGCGAGGAATTCAAGGAATTCGTTCAGGACGCGATAGATCTGCTTGAATTTGCAAACGGCGACGTTACAACAAAGTGGGGCGCTGTTCGTGCAAAGCTCGGTCATCCCGCACCGTTCGGTCTCAAACTGCTCGGAATCGGAAACGAACAGTGGCAGACAGAGCGCGCAGACTTCTTCGAAAGATACGTCATCTTCGAAAAGGCTGTTCACGAATATGATCCCAACGTGATGATCATCGGCTCCGCAGGTCCCGACATCACTTCCGAAAAGTACGAAAAGGCATGGAATTTCTACCGCGAACATGAAAACGAAGCCGGCTTTGCATACGCTGTTGACGAACATTATTACGTCAAACCGGAATGGCTGTTCGATCACGTCGGATTCTATGACAATTATTCGAGAAAGATCAAGGTTTTCGCAGGCGAATACGCCGCTCATCCGGCGGGAATACGTCATCCCACCGAAGCAAACAATCTTCACGGTGCCCTCGCGGAAGCCGCATTCCTTACGGGCGTTGAACGCAACTCGGACGTGGTGGTTCTCGCTTCCTACGCTCCGCTGTTTGCACGCGTTGATTATTCGCAGTGGTGGCCGGATATGATCTGGTTTGACGATAGCACCGCATACGGCTCACCGAGCTATTACGTTCAAAAACTTTTCGCAAGAAATGTCGGCGAAGTTACACTCAAGACGGACGGCGAGGAAAAGGCTGCCGCAGAATCCGGCATCTACTATTCCCTCTCGTACAAAGAATCTACGGACACAGTCATTCTCAAGGTCGTAAATCGCAATGCGGAAGCTTGCCCCGTCACGCTCAACGTTGACGAATGTTGGGCAGACAAGGAATACACGGCGGAAATTCTCACGCACGATGATCTTTCTGCATCGAACAGCATCGAAAATCCCGAAAACGTCAAGCCGTATACGATTTCAGGCAACGTTGCGGACGGAATCACTCTCCCCGCGCAGTCCTTTGCAGTCATCAAATTCTGATAACACATAAAAAACGGGTATCAAACGATACCCGTTTTTTTCATTCAAAGAATATAATCCGTAATACAGTCGTACCAATGCACGTATATATCGCCGTTCACGGTGACTCTGTCGTTATCTGGGAGTTGTTCGCTCCAAGGCTTCTTGTATCGGTCGATCGCCCAATCGTCGCGGTTGAACCTGCGCCAAAGAATCGTTCTGCCGTTTTTGT
>CAZPJU010000008.1:0-27120 GCA_964586965.1 uncultured Lachnospiraceae bacterium
GCTTTTTGTTGCGCACATACACCTGCGATGCGGGATTTTCACCGACGATGATTACCGAAAGTCCCGGTTTGAAATCAAGCTTATCGACTTCGTTTTTGATCTTTTCGCGAACCGCCGCCGAAACGAGCTTGCCGTCAATTATCTTCGCTGTCATTTTCGTTTTCCTCCTCGAAAGTTTCGATTGAAGCATTCTCATGGCAACCATCGACAGCTTCGACATAACCGCCCGAAGCGGCACACGCCGCAGCTTCGGGATGCGAAAGCGAAGCTTTAACAGAAGAAATATATTCTTCGCTTGTTACACCTTTGTTTTTTATTCCGAAATAGATCAAAAGTGATGTTCCGGCTATAAAAAGCAAGAATCCGAGAAGCTGTGAAACTCTTATATTTGTCGCACCGATATAAAGGCTGTCCGTTCTGAGTCCTTCAATGAACATTCTTCCGAAACCGTACCAAGAACAGTACATAAGAAATATCTGTCCGCCATACTTTCTATGCTTATAAAACATAAAAATAAGGATGAAACCGATCACGTTCCAAATCGACTCGTACAAGAAAGTCGGATGATAGCAGATCGTTATTCCGAAAGCGTTTGTGAGTCCCATGCGGCAAAAAATATCTGTCTCTACGCCGTGTGCTTCCGCGTTGAAAAAATTTCCCCAACGTCCTATCGCCTGACCGATCATAGCGCCGTGACCGGCAAGATCGAGGATAGGCAAAAGCGGGATCTTTTTGATTTTCGAAACAACTATTACCGTGATAACAATTGCGATAATACCGCCGTATATTGCGATTCCTCCGTTCCAGATCGCGATAATGTTCATAAAAGATTCGGAAAGATTATGCCAAAAGCTACCGTCTTTTACTATGTATCTGTCAAGACCGTAAAACACCACGTAATAAATTCTCGCACCGATTATACCGAAAAGTATCGAATATATAAAGTAATCGAGAATATCATCAACCTTGTATCCGAACTTTACCGCTCCCGCATACACACGTGCACACACCACTGCGATTGCAAACGTAACTATGATGCCATACCATGCAACATCTATCCCGAACACGGAAAACGCAACTTCGTTTACCGAGAACTCTCCAATACCAAGTCCGGGAAAAGAAATTTTATTTATATCTAAAAGCGTTTTGAGCATATTAATCTCCTTTGCCGCTCGCAGGCGGCTCAAATAAAATATGAATATCAAATCGTAAGAACATTAGTATTCGACAAGATTATACCGATATTCCGCGTTATTTTCTCAAAAAGCGAAAATCGCCGCATAAGGTACATTCGGCAAGCGGACATACTTACCTATATTGTACAATACGCGAGCGATTTTTGCAATACCAACTCGGACTTAGTTTCGGATTTTTAATAAAATTTTTATATCTTCCGTAATTTTGCCGAGCTTCACCGTTTCGCCGTCGGCAACATCAAGCGTCAAATCAAACGGCTCGTCGACATTTTCATTCGAAAACAATACTCTCAACGAAACGGAACATCCGTTATACATAAAATCAAGTGAAAAATCGCCGCCGGCACTTTCGTATCTTGGAGTTACGATCAACTCACCGAGCAAAAACTCAACACCGAGAATATATTTCATTACAGTTGTATAATACCATCCGGCAGAACCCGTATATCCGCTCCAACCGCTTTTCCCCGTTATTCCGATGCCATAATATACATCAGCACAGATCAAATACGGCTCCGCCGTATAACGTCCGTTCATTGCGCCGTTTTCGTATATAACAGATGGTGTGATGCTTTTGATAATTTCTTTACCGCGCCTATATGCACCGAGCGCAAAAAACGCTCGTGCCGCCCATACGGCGGCGTGAGTATACTGTCCGCCGTTTTCTCTTATTCCAGCAGGATATTTTGCGATATAGCCGTATTCCGTTTTGCTTTCAAAAGAAGGCGCAAGCAGACGCATTATGCCGTTTTCTTTATCATACAGCAAGTCGTAAAGATTATCCATTGCGATAATGCTTCTTTCTCTGTCAGCGTTTGCAAATACAGAGAATGCTTGCGGTAATATATCAATTTTGCATTCCTCTGACTCGACACTTCCGAGCGGAATACCGTTATCATCGTATGCACGTCTGTACCAACCGCCGTCCCATGCTTTTTCTGCCGCTTCGAGCAATTGATCCGCTTTGAGGCGAAGCATATTTACGTTTTCGGAATAATCGCCCGGTAAAATCGCAAGCATTTCGGCAAATCGTCTGTATACCACCGTAAAAAAGAACGCAAGCCATACGCTTTCGCCTCGACCTTTTGATCCGACACCGTTCATGCCGTCGTTCCAATCTCCGGAAAGCATAAGAGGTAAATCATGAGCACCGAGCGAAAAAGAAGCTTCAATCGCACGCAAGCAATGCGTCAATACGGTATATTTTTCATTCGATAATTTCGGATTTTCATAGCGATCACTCTCGTCGTCCGCAAGTGGATCGGACAAAAGAAATGCCGTTTTCATCATCAAAATATCAATATCCCCGGTTGAGAGCACATATTCCGACGTAACGTACGGAAGCCACATATAATCGTCGGAACATCGCGATTTCAATCCGCCGACAAAAGGATGCCACCAATGCTGAACGCGTCCGTCCGAATATTGTTTGGCACATGATCTGAGAATCTGATATTTTGTAAGTTCGGGAAAAAAATAGAGCGCCGCAAGAGAATCCTGCAACTGATCTCTGTATCCGTATGCCCCTCCCGATTGACTGTACCCCGTTCTTGCGACGATACGGTACAGGTACGTTTGCAAAAGGCTTGCGCCGAGCATATCGGAAAGATACTTTTCCGTTCCTTGATATTGTTTATATTTCAACAAAGACGCTTGCTTACGCTCGTATTCCGAAAATCCGGAAATAAGCTTATCTGCAGATGAATATTTGTACTCTGCATACTTCAAAAGCTTCGACGAAACATTGTTCGGAGATGCGAGAATAACAAAACCAATGTCGTTTTCCGTCACTTCCACGTTTACTGTTATTCTGTCCGAGAAGATATCCGCATTTTCGCACGGATGTGTTGTGACCGAAAAAATCGACACATCCGCCGACACATCTTTAAGCAATCGCATTTTCCCGTTTGAAACAACGGAATTACAGTCCGGATACAGTGAAAGCGAAAGCGTCATATCGGCACCTCCGGTATCCGAAAGCTTAATATGATAAAGTTTTGCAGGTAATTTCGCATCCGTTCCTACATTTATCTCATAAGCAACACCGTCCGCATTGCCTCGGTAGATAGCGGATCCGATATTATATTCAACGCTTGAAGAACAGAGCAAAAGATCGAATGATCCGTTTTTTGTTTTCAATATCAGTCTTTCTCCCGGCGTACCTGCCGAAAAATCCGTATGCCGCCTCGATATGATTCCCAACGATGAATTGAAAAACCATGAAAAGCCTGCTGTTTTGTTTGTCAGCATCGTACCGAACACGCTGTTTCCGTAAATGGCGCACCAGGGCGACGGATGATCCCCATTCTTTATACTTACCCCGTTAGCGGTGAATGCAAATTCGTGAGACGAGTTTTTTATCGGTGGTTTGATGAAATTTTCTTTACGTTTGACGGGATAATCAAGATCCACTTCGGTTTTCTCGCATCTTCCGAGAACACAAGCCGCAAGTGCGAAAAAGATGATTTCATCGTTGTGTGAAACATCGCTTTTCCCTATTACAAATATACCGTTATTTTTCGATCTCAGCTTTGTACATCCGTTTTTTTCGATCAACAAACGTATATCCGTCATTTCTCCGTTTGTATATCCGGCGTCATCCGCAATAACGACAAGATCAAATCTGAATCCCGAAATAAAAAGAAAACGCTTGGCACGCAAAAGCACTTCAAATTCATAGCGAGAAACATCTGAAGCTGTGCCGTCGGAATGATAAACAACAATCGGAAGGTCACCGGATATACCGAACTTCCACAAAACATCCCGTTTATAATTCGGAAGCGAAGTGCATTCCGTTATTTTACGTTCATCATCCGCAATAGACGAATATATTCGCATCGCAACACCGATTGAATTTTCATCGGCGCCGGAATATGACGCAAAAAGCCGAAAACGTCTTTTTGCGCCGTCAAGCAGCTCATAAAAATCATGCGTAACATCCGGCACATCATCTTGGGATATTCGTAATTCAAATACGGCATTACCGTCCGCAGAAGAAAATTCAGCCGCGACAAACGGATGTATCGCCGCGCCGACCGACCTTGATTCAGGCATATCGAAAATCATTTTCGCAAAATCATCTTCAAGCGAAAAAACAGCAAACTTTTGAAGATCCGTAATCACCTTACGCGGAGAGGGAAAGAACGAAAAAACGACAGCATTTTCCTTGTTATCTTCTCCTCTGCGCTCAAAACGCACACCTGCGGGCAAGTCACTTACCGTCAAAAACAAATTCGAATATGCCGGTGCACTCTTGTAATCACGTTCCCTGTTCAAGATCGGAAAAGCGTAAAAGACAGCGTCAAGCGCGGAGAAGTTTCCCTCCGCTGTAAATCGTACAACTCCGGATGAAGTTTCCGAATCAACGGTAAAAACAGTTTCCGTTTTTATAACGCCATCGCCGTGTATTATTTCGTTTCGGTACATCAAAGACGATCCGTTATACGAAAAACTTCGTTTTACGCCCGTTTCGCTTCCGTAAAGGCAGTTATATATTTCACCGTCGGCACGAATCAGTACACCGAATCCGGATACTTCACCGTCACGTTTTCTCGTCAAAAAAATTTCGCCGGATTCAAACACGACATTTCCTACGTCATTCGCCGAAATTTTTATAAGTCCGTTTGATATTAAAGCCGCACCGCTATGCGTTATCTCATCTTCGGCGTTACAAGAAACAAACGCGGTATACGGCGGAAGTTTATAAAGTACACCGGTCGATGCGGGTCTGCATATTTCGTTTTTTGTGTAAAGCAAATATTCGGATACGGCAATATCGGGATCGTCTGTAAAGCGTCTTACGTTTATATCGTCAAAACAATAATTTGCCGCCGCCGCAATACTCATACCTATATGATGAGACATATATTGCTTTATAACAGCGTTTTCTTTTCCCACGCGTTGAAAAGTCATATCTACTGCTTCGTAAAACCCGTATTCTCCGTAAAGCGTAGTTTTTTTTAACTTTGAAAGCGTGTGCGCCGCATCTTTGTCAGCCGTAAGCATCAAATAAAGCGAATACGGAGCGAATACAGTATCCGCAGAAGCTTCGCGTGATATTGCCAGCGATGGCACACCGTTTGCTTTATAAGAATAGTTCATTTCTTCGTCAAAATCATAATACGCGGACTCGGATATACCGTAAATGCGTGCGCCTTCGAAATCTTTAGAGGCGAGTTTTTGCCATTCAACGGCAGAAGCAAGCATTTCACCTCTTTCAGTCATCATTTCCGACGGAAGCCACAACGATGGCATAAAATATTCAAATGCCGTTCCGCTCCACGAAAGCATGGTCGGTATTCCCGATTTGTCCGAAAAGATACGTCCGAGTGAAGCAAAATGAGCAGCGGGTATCTGCTTTTCGGCTACTGCATAATATGAAACAGTCAGCATCTCGCTCGGATAAAGATCGTAAAAATTGGGATCATGTCTGTCTGCGGAAACATCATATCCGATAGAAAAAAGATTACGGTGTTCACTATACAAAAAAGAAAAATCCATTTCCGAAAGAAGCTGATCTATAAGCTGCATCGGATGTGAATAAAGTGCTCCGAAACGCTTGATCCCGTTCTTCACAGTAAGAAGCGAAACTGCAAAATTTCCGCTGTCAACAGTTGAAATATAAAACGGACGCAGTACACTGCATCTTTTTATATCATACCAATTATATAAATGTCCCCTAAAGCGTTCAAGCGAGCAAACCGACGTAAGCGTTTCGGTAAGTCGCCGCCAAAGCTCATCGCTTCCAATGAATCCGAAATCGAAAGCGTTAAGAACAGCCATAAGATAAAGTCCTATATTCGTCGGTGAAGTTCGATATGCCGTTTTCTTTTTCGGAAAATACGAAATATTGTCCGGCGGCAAAAAGTTTGTTTCTTCGTTTACGTTTTCAGAAAAGAATCGCCACATTTTTGAAGCATCGTCTCGAATTGCGTCTTTGGATTCCCTATCAAACACTTCAAAAAAATCAGTGTTCATCCGAGCCATATAAAACGGGTATATCACCCAGGAAATACCGTGTAGCAATAGCAGCGAAAAAATTGCCGTCTGCAAAAAGAAAGCGAGCATTATAGACGTTGCGCCTAAAACTACACTTGCCTTTAATGCACGAAAATACGTTTTATTTGTATCCTTACAATCATCTAAAGCTCCGAAAACAGTCCATTCAAGCAGATGCTTGTGCGAAATCCCGCTTCTGTAGCAGGCGCGTATTATCGCATCGCTCGCAAGATAAGAACGGTCTGCGATTGAAGCAAACGCCGTAATGTCAACGAATTGTGAAGCTTTTCTGAAATCGGCGGCGCCTGTCAATCGACGTCTTTCAGGCAAACGCAAAGAAGTAACAAGGCGTTTTGCGGCTTCATAAACAAGATCTGATATTGTTAAAAGATAGATCAAAGCTCCTATTGTTCCTCCGTACAACAACGAAATAACAATAAGAGGCGCTCGCAACGCTGACGCTAAGTGATCTTTGATCGGATCTGAAATAAAGTTTCTTTGCCATTTTTTAAGCGGAGTTTTATATTTCTTGCCGTCAGCGTCTGAAATATATTTGCGCGAGAGACACAATGATTGTAAATCTCCTCTGATCCAACGATGCAAACGCTTTCGCTCGCTTATGAGATTTTTCGGTGGAGAATCAAAAACAAACGCATCGGAAACAGCAGCAGCGCGCAAAAACGCCCCCTCCGAAAGATCGTGACTTAATATACGCTCCTTAGGAAACTTGCCCGAAACGACTCGTTTATACGCATCGACATCAATGAGTCCCTTTCCGCAATATGCTCCTTCACCGCAAAGTGATGTATACGCCGAAAAAGAAGCACTTTCATACGCTCCGCGCCCTTCAAATGCGTTTTTTATGATTGTGTATTTATTTTGCTTCGAAATGTTTTTCAGAGAAACGGTCGCTGTCGGAACGAAAATCCCATAACCGTCAACAACCGTTTCCGCTCCGCCGACAACGGCAAATTCCGGGATATTGCACGGATGGATCGCTGTAGCCGTCAATCGAAGTATGTCATTGTACGCAATTTCTGTATCTGCATCAAGTGCAAGAATGTACCGGACGTTTTGAGGTTTCTCGGCGCCGTAAAAAGCAAGCGTTGAAGTTTCGCCCGTCAGCCAAGCCACCATTTCTTCCTGTGCGCCGCGCTTTCTCTCTCGTCCGATATATTTATTTTCGCTTTCGGAGTAAGATCGCTTCCTGTAAAGCAAAAAACAGTTTGGGTTAAATCGACGCATCTCATCAATTCGTTTTTTGGCATATTTCAAAATTTCATCATCGCGAAGATCACTCTCGTTAGACGAATCAGGAAGATCGACAAGTGCACAAAATGATAATTCCGAATCATTATATGCACGAGCATATAATAGCATTTTGTCGAACAACCGTTTTGCATCCGATTCACTTTGCAAAGAAACTGTGTAAGTTAAGGTGGTTTTTGCATTCGACGGTATGCGTGTTAATTGCAATCTTGGCGGCGCATTCGCAAACTCATTTCCGGCAACAATATCATTCACTATCAATTTGGTCAATCGCCTTACAACAAAATAAGTGGTGGCGGATAATAACATCATCAAAGCAGACAGCTCAATATATGCAAACGCCAAAATAGGCAAAATGGCTAAGATCGGCAAAAAATCAATGATTGCGAAATACGTGGTCGCGTGGTTACACTTGGAATTTTCCAATATATGATATCCAATGTGAGCGCATTTGCCTTCGGAGTTTTCCGAAAGTTTCAGATACATTTCAGCAAGTTCATGCTCCGAAATGTTTTTTTTGTGTGCAGTTCGTGCAAGTTTTCTGCGATACATTTCCTTGGTTGCAAGATCGCAAGCGGTGTATATCCCGGACGGATCGACAAGTAGTATCTGCTCCGTTATGGATACAGATTTATATATGTTATAAAATTTGATATTTTCAAGGTCATATATCATTTTCACAGCAAGATGTGACACATTACGCGTTTGATCATCCAAATCATCTTTTATTGTGTCGAATGCGGCACACAAAAGAAATGCTTTCAGATAATATAGCTCATTTATAGTAAATAAACCATCGCAAGATTGTGCGTCATTCAATTCGGTTATCAAAATATTCTCGCTCAAAGAATATGCGTATTTCACACATACGTGTCTGCAAAATTCGATAATTTTCAAGTTCTTGCTTTTTTTCACTTCTATTTCACAAAGCCTTTTTATGTTTTCGGAACACAAAAAAACAAGCTTGATTTTATTCTCAAGTATCCATTTTTTATCGCCGTTGCTTTCGCCCGTTCGACATTCGAATTTACGGATCGTCGTCATGTTATTCTTTTGTCTTATTATACATTTGCGTAAATTCATACATTTTTCGCTTCCTAAAATATTTTTATTTGCATTATAGTATTTCTCAAAGCGCACACACTTATCCGTCATTTTACAAATCTACGCAAAAAAGCCTTTGCGTTGATACGCAAAGGCTTTTTTGATTATCAAGTTTTTTAAAAACCAAATCGGTGATTATTTGCTCGAATTCCATTTCAACCAAGCATTGATAAAGCCGTCAATGTCTCCGTCCATAACAGCTTGAATATTTCCGTCCTCGTATCCTGTTCTTGTATCCTTAGCAAGAGTGTACGGCATAAACACATACGAACGTATCTGTGCACCCCATTCGATGTTCGTTTTATTTCCCTGAATATCCTCTATCTTTTCAAGATGCTCGCGTTCCTTTATCTCCATAAGCTTCGCTTTGAGCATTTTCAGAGCTGTTTCTCTGTTTTGAATCTGGCTTCGTTCGGTCTGACAGCCAACAACTATGCCCGTAGGCTTATGAAGTACACGCACCGCCGACTCAGTTTTGTTTACGTGCTGACCGCCCGCTCCGCTTGACTTATGTGTTGTAATTTCAAGATCAGACTCATTGATCTCAATTGAATTATCATCCGTAAATTCAGGCATAACCTCAACAGAAGCGAACGAAGTGTGTCTGCGTCCTGACGAGTCAAAAGGAGACACGCGAACAAGGCGATGAACACCGTTTTCACTCTTGAGATATCCGTACGCGTTAAGTCCTTCTACCATGATTGTAGCGCTCTTAAGTCCCGCTTCTTCGCCGTCAAGCCAATCCAAAAGCTTGACATTATAGCCGTGGCGTTCACCCCAACGTGTGTACATACGATAAAGCATGAGTGCCCAATCCTGCGCCTCAGTTCCACCCGCGCCGGGATGAAAAGAAACGATGGCATTATTGGCATCGTATTCTCCTGAAAGAAGCACTTCAATCCTCATTTGAGCTTCGGTCTTTTCGATCTCATTAACTTCACTCGTGATCTCGTCTATCATTGTTTCATCGTTTTCTTCGATGGCCATTTCCGCCATCATAACAGCATCCTCAAGTCGCGTGACGAGGTTATGATACGCCTCGGCTTTATCTTTAAGCTGCTTAACCTCTTTCAAAACTTTTGCGGAATTTTCAGCATCCGACCAAAAATTTTCCGCGTAGGTTTCTTTTTCAAGCACGGCAATTTTTTCTTTTATTTCATCTATTCTAAGTGCCGAACCAAGATCTTTAACGGGATCTCTCATACCGATCAATTTATATTTTGCATCTTCAAGCGCGATAATCAAATCTTTTTCCTCCGAAATTAACTTATATTGTCATAATCTGCATCGGCAGTATCAAATTATTTGTTTCATGTCAAGAGCGGCAAGCAACACACTCCCATTTTCACATTACTTATTTATTTTACCACACAACTCTCCTTTTGTAAAGCGTGATTTTTAAGTATTTATAAGCAAAAAATGTGACCAAAAAGCTAAAATATGCTTGCGTTAATCTTGTTATTATGTTAATATTTACTTAACGACCAATGTCGCAACTTATTTTACCCGGAGGTTCAAAGTGAAAAATCTTGCTACCCCTAACGTTAAAGAGATCAAAGTTGACGAACACGGCTTTTTCGGCCGTTTCATGGATCTCGTGCGTAATCACGTTATTCCCTATCAGTGGGAAACATTAAATGACCGCGTCCCGGACGCAGCACCAAGTCATTGCATCGAAAACTTCAAAATCGCGGCAGGCGAAGCCGAAGGTGAATTTTACGGCTTTGTTTTCCAAGATTCCGACCTTGCAAAATGGCTTGAAGCAGTTGCCTTTTCTCTTATGTCCAAACCCGATCCCGAACTTGAGGCTATCGCCGATGAAGCAATTGCTCTTGTCGGTCGAGCTCAGCAGCCGGACGGATATCTTAACACTTATTATACTGTAAAGGAACCCGGTAAGCGTTGGACTAACCTTCGAGATAACCATGAACTTTATTGCGCCGGTCACATGATGGAAGCAGCTACCGCTTACTATTACGCAACAGGAAAGCGTGAACTTCTTGACATCATGACGCGCATGGCTTATCACATTGACTCCGTACTCGGTCCGGAAGAAGGCAAACTTCACGGATATCCCGGTCACGAAGAAGTTGAGCTTGCGCTTGTTTCAATGTATCATGCAACAAACGATCCGCTCATGCTCAAGCTTGCAAAATATTTCATTGACGAACGTGCAAAAGAGCCTCGTTTCTTTGATATCGAAGAAGAAGCACGCAACAACGGAAAGAAACGCCATTGGCGTGATCCGGGCGACTACGCACAGTGGCACAAGCCTGTTCGCGAGCAGGAAGCTCTCGAAGGTCACAGCGTTCGTGCGCTTTATCTTGCAACCGGTATGGCAGATGTTGCACGTGAGACAGGCGACGAAACACTTCTTGCAGCTTGCGAACGTCTTTACGATAATCTCATTCACAAGCGTATGTACGTAACAGGCGGTGTGGGGTCTTCCCCTTCCGGCGAGCGCTTCACGTTTGACTACGACCTTCCCAATGACACTGTATACGCAGAAACCTGCGCATCCATCGCGCTGTGCTTCTTCATGAGAGCGATGCTTCAGATCAAGGTAGATTCAAGTTACGCTGACACAATGGAAACTGCGCTTTACAATACTTGTATCGCAGGTATGTCGCTTAACGGAAAGAATTTCTTCTACGTTAACCCCCTTGAAGTATGGCCTGAAGCAAGCGAAAAGAACCCCGAACATCGTCACGCACTTCCCGTCCGTCCCAAATGGTTCGGATGCGCGTGCTGCCCTCCCAACCTTGCAAGAATGGTAACAAGTATCGGCAGATATATGTACACAATCGACGGAAACACCGTTTATAATCATCTGTACGTTGCCGGTGAAGCTACACTCCACACAGAATCCGGCGAAGTAAAGCTTGTAACAAAGACAAATTATCCGCTTGACGGCGATATTTCCGTTACCACGTCCGCAGGTAAATACGCTCTCGGATTCAGAATTCCCGCTTTCTCGAAAAAATCATACACAATCTCGCTCGGCGGCAACCCCGTAGAATACGAAATGATCAACGGTTATGCGGTAATCAATCGTGAATGGAGCGAAGGCGACATCGTTGAAATCAAGCTTGACGTTGCACCTCAAAGAGTATATGCAAACTACCATGTACGCGCAGATGCAGGTAAGGTTGCCGTCAGACGCGGCCCCGTCGTTTACTGCGTCGAATCCGCAGATAACGCTTCTCCGATAGCAGGCATCACATTGCCTCGTGAATCTGAATTTACGGAAGCTTACATTGAAGATAAGCTTGGCGGAATTGTCGAAATTTACGCAGACGGAACCGTTCTTGTTGACGACGGTGATGATTCGCTTTACAGAGAAACTCCTCCCAAGCGTGAAAAAACAAAACTCACGTTCATTCCCTATTACACATGGGCGAATCGCGGTGCGGGCGAAATGTCTGTTTACGTAAGAGAATAATTCAATCCCAATGCATCAAAAGGCGAAGCAATTCAGAGCTTCGCCTTTTTTATTTATAGCAATGCAGGAAACAAAAAAGCAGGTACAACCGAAGTCATACCTGCTTTTATGTAATTAAAATTATTTTGCCATTGCGTCTTCGAGATAATTGCTTATCTTCTTATTTATAGACTTGCTCTTTGATGTAAGAGTGGACATATTTCTGTTGTCACCGCCGAACATTCCGGAAAGAACGCCGTCACGAATGAGGTCGCAGAACGTTGTGTCGCCGAGATCCGCAACACGGTGAGTAAAGATGATATCAAGCATTGCCTGAGATTCTTCGTCACGCGCGATCTTACCCTGGAGGGACTGATCATAGTAAGCAGGGATAACTTCGTTCTGAGAGTAGCAGTTCATAATTTCAAGAACAGCACTTGTAAGATCTACATTCGGGCAAGTATTCGGAACTACGAGCGAGAAGAAATAAGAAACTCTGGAATAATAATCTTCCTGATCTGTATCCCACTTCGGATAAGGAACTATACCGAAGTCAGTCTCCATGCTACGGAGATTCGGAACAAAGTTGAACGAGCAGTCAAGGAAGAGAGCCTGATTCTGAGAGAACATTGTGATACACTGCGAAGGAACGTCGTTATCTCCGCTGTAATTTTCGAACCAGTTTTCTTCATCCCACATGATTACGAACACTTTCTGGAGCACTTCGTAGAAATGGTCGTCATCAAAGTTAACATTCGGATAATCTTCTTTATCTTTTGTTACGGAAAGAGCCTCACAAGATACAAGGAAGTGCGGAAGTACCATACGAGCGTCAGCAAGGTAGCCATAGAAGTCAGAACTGTCTCTTGTATCGGAGCTGTTTTCGTCAAAGTAAGAATTCTTCATAACTTCCGACATCTTGTCAACAGTCCATTCGCCGGACTCAACAAGCTTATAGAGATTAGGAAGACCTCTTTCTTCAAACACCTGCTTTGAGAACAGGAGCGTAAACATAAAGTCGTATACGTTAAGGTCGGCAGCACCAACAGCAGTATACTGTTCACCGAGAAGCGTAAGACCGGGGTTAAGGTCCTGCGCCCAATATCCCTTATCGAGATTTACATATTTAAGCTCATCAAACGTATAAATATTACCGTTAGACCACGAAGCGATAGACTCGATACATCTTACATTGAACATATGGAACGTATCGTCACCAGCTTCAATGAGCGTATCAATAGGAGTAAATCCGCTGGAATAGTAGTCTTTATCAACAATATCGACAAAGTCAATTCCCATAACCTGCTCAAGATAAGCAGTGCGGTAATATACTGCAAGGTCAACGGGGTCATCGGAGATCTCTTCGAAATCGAGCTGCATTCTCGCATTAGAAAGCTCAACCGTTCTTACGTTGAACGTTTCTCCGCTCCACTGCATCATTTCTTCAGAGGTCATGTCTGTCGTGTACTTTCCTGCTTCATCCGTTCCGCCGGAATTAGAAGAGTCATCTCCTACGGGATTTTTGGGATCATCGGGAGAATCCGAGCAAGCGATAACGGAAACGCAGATCATCGAAAGGACAAGAAGAATTGCTAAAAATTTCTTCATATCTAGGGTACTCCTTTTCATCTATATGGTTTTGATGATATCGTTATTATATCACAACTTTCAAACTTTTCAACGTTTTTTTGCGAAATTAATAACAATTTGTATATATTCACAAAACGAAGTACAGTATTTTGTTCATATTGTCTTAATAAACAAATAATTTATATTACACAAAAAAATCACCGAGAGCGGTAGCTCTCGGTGATTTTAATAATATTACTTGTTAATATCGGGAATGTTAGACGCCTTATCGAGGTCAACGGTGATCTTATATTTTTCAACGATTTCTTCGGAAATCGTTTCGTATTTATCTTCCTTCACTGCATCGCGCGCAACAGCAGACCAAGCCTGCTCTCCGTCACCGCAGAAATACATTATATGATAACCATAAGATTCCGTATAAACGATTTCAACGTCACCGACTTCACGTTTTTCATCAAAAGCCCAATCTTCGAATTCCTCAACCATCTGTCCCTTGGACACGCCTTTGTAAAGACCGCCGTTGTAAATGGAACCGGTATCGCCGGTATATTTTTCGGCAAGCTTTGCAAAGTCAGCCTCGGTTTTGCCGGTCTTATTGAATTCGGCAAGTGCAGCTTCGGCAGCCGCAAGACAAGCTTCCTTGGATTCGTATTCGGATTCGATAAAGAGGACGTGACGTACATCTTTTGTAGCGTATTCTTCACGCGCTTTTGCGGAAACGAGCATATAAACAGTATAGTTACCCTTACCGTCGTCAATGATCTTTGTAGTTCCCACCTTAGTTTCATCATCAAAGAGCCACTTACTGTAATCCGAATCTTTATCGTAAAGTTCGCCTTCGACAAGTGCTCCCTCTACTGTTTCTGTAAACTTTTTATCGTCAGCCTTATACTTCTTGAGATAAGCCATAAGGAGGCTGTCGAACTCCTCTGAGTCTTTTGCAGCTGCAATAGCTTCAGCTTGAGTTTTCGCCTCTTTATATGCAGCTTCCTTTTCGTCATCGGTCGCTTTACTGTCATAATCAGCCTTGACTGTATATGTCTTATAGTCTACTTTAAGGAAATCATCCTCATTATCTTCATAATACTTGCTGATTTCTTCATCTGTAACTTCGATTCCGTAGATGGTTGTATAATAATACTTAAGTGAGAGATAGTACAGTTCGAGCATATCACGAGCGTCCTGCTCTTTAACGCCGAGACCGTAATATTCGGAAAGATATTCGTCAAGTTCAAGATCTTTATCGGCAGCTGCGTCCTTAAGGCTGTCGATTTCCTTATCAATCAAAGCATTTTCGATATCTCCGATCGAAATACCCTCGACCTTTGCCGCTTCCGCATTAACGAGAATGCTTGATGCATTATTTGCGGCAGCCTGGAGGAAATAATCATACCATGTCATTGAATCGCTGTAGCTTTGGCTCTTAAGAGAAGCGGATGTATCAAGTTTGAAGTAACTTGCGTAATAATCAAAATATGACTTTTGAGTATAGAAATTATCCGCAAACAAATACGAAAGCATCGCGTTGTTAACTTCATAGTTTTCGCTCGAAACAGAAATTTTATCACGCAGATAATTTCCCTTTTTCTTGATGCCGATAACAACAAGGCATACGCTTGTAACAACGATGGAAATTGCGAGAATGATAGCGACAACAATCGTTACTATCTTCAAATTTTCTTTCTTTTCTTCGCGTTTTTTAGCTTCTGCGGCAGCTCTGCGCTGTTCTTCCTGAAGCTTTTTTTCTTTTGCTCTTTTAGCTTTTCCCATTATAAACCTCTCGGGATATAAATTTCGTAATAATAATCAATAAAACGGAAATCCGCAATAAATACGTTACGGAATCGGGGAGCCTTTTCAGGTCACCCGATTCCGATTGAGACGTATATTAAAGAGTCCGTTATGTAGGCAGTGCCGATTACTCAGCGTCTTCCTCTGTGAAAATGCTCTCATCGGGAGCATCTGTGGAATATACTACACCACCATTGTAATTGTCTTCTTCCTCTTCTTCGTATTCTTCCTCAACTGCGGGAGCTGTAAGAGCCTTGATGGAGAGGCTAACCTTTTTGTTTTCCTCATCGATAGCGATGATCTTAGCATTTACGAGCTGACCGATTTCAAGAACATCGGAAGCCTTGGAAATACGCTGATCGCTGATTTCGGAAATATGGATAAGACCGTCCTGACCGGGAACGATTTCGGCAAATGCGCCGAATGTTGTGAAGTTAGCGATCTTAACCTCGGCAACATCACCGAGAGAATACTTCTGAGTGAATACGTACCAAGGATTTGTTTCCTCTGTCTTGCAACCAAGAGAAATTCTCTTGCGTTCGCGATTAAGATCGAGAATATAAACATCAATCTCGTCGCCAACGGAAACAACATCGGAAGGCTGTCTTACACGTTTCCATGTAAGTTCGCTTACGTGTACCATACCCTCAATACCGGGAGCGATTTCCACAAACGCACCGTATGCGGTAAGATTCTTTACTGTTCCGTGATACTTATTACCAACCTCTGCGGAAGACCAGAACGCTTCTTCGCGAGCCTTTCTTTCCGCACGTACTACATCGCGGATAGAACCGTAAGCGCGCTTGCTGCGTGCGTTTACTTCCTTGAGCTTGACCTTCTGAGTGGTTCCTACGAGCGAATTGAGATCGCCGTCCTTGGAAACGCCGGAAAGTGATGCGGGAACAAATACTCTTACGGAATTGACGTTCATAACTACGCCGCCCTTTACCGCTTCGACTACCTTTCCTTCAACGATAGTTCCGTTTGCTTCGAGCTCCTGCAAAGCATACCAGCTTGCATCGGAGTCTACGCGCTTCTTAGAGAGTGTTGCAATACCGTCGATATCGCTTACTTTGATTACGAAAGCTTTGACTTCGTCGCCGACTTTGACAAGATCGGAAAGCTTTGCGGTTGTATCTTCGGTAAACTGATCGAGTGTAATGATACCCGTTGCTTTTGCACCGAGATCAAGGTGCACTTCAGTTCCGGTAACCGATGTAACAACGCCTGTTACGATATCTCCTGTATTTAAAGTTTTGAATGAACCGTCAAGCAGTTCTTCAAATGTCTGCATGGTTTCAAGTTCAGCCATTTTGTGAATTACCTCCTCAATTATCCCTCCGGGAGTCGACGCCCCGGCGGTTATTCCGATTTTATATGTGTTACCGAGTATCTCGGACGGAATATCTTTATAAGTTTCTATCATGTACGTTTTCGGACAAGCGAGTCGGCATATATCGTAAAGCTTTTTTGTATTTGAGCTTTCCTTGCCGCCTATTACAAGCATAACATCCGATTCCGGTGCAAGTTTTGATGCTTCTCCCTGTCTTTTTTCCGTAACATTACATATTGTATCAAAAATTATTGCGTTTGTATATAGTTTTTTTATTTTTTCGTAAGACTTTTTCCATTCTTCGATGTTTTGAGTCGTCTGAGCAGCCACTATAATTCTCTTTTTGTTCCATTTTGTGGCGTTGTTTCCTTGAACATACCTATCAATCTCGTCAGCAGAAGCAAAAACACACGCTTCGCCGTGTGTCCAGCTTACGATCCCCTTCACCTCCGGATGCTCTTTTGATCCGATCAGAATGAACACCGAATCCTCATCCGTTTCCTCGTCTGCAATGCGATGCACCTTCGAAACAAACGGACAGGTACAATCAACGGAATGAAAATACGGATTGCGTTTTTCCGCGAGCTTAAGAAGCTCCTCCTCGCTTTTTGTAATACCATGAGCACGTATCAGGACATAAACGGGAGAATCTTCCGTCGCTTCTACGCAAAGACGTTCAATCTCATTGATTCCAACTGTAACAACACCGGCCTCTCGCATCTTCTGCAAATACTGAGGGTTATGGATAATGTCACCGTAAGTATATATTTTTCCTTCTCCGGCAGCGATAAGCGATTCAAGCGTATCGGTAGCACGCTTTACACCGAAGCAAAATCCGGCACTTTCGGCAAGAGTTATCTTCATTCATTTTCCTCCGCAGAAGCATTCTTGAGCTCGCATATACGGTCAAACACAAGCGATGATGCCTGCGCGTATTTTTCTCTGCCTTCAAATCCCGAAAATTCCGCAGGAGAAAGCGGAGCGCCGTAATATACGTCCGTTCGTCTGAAAAGTTTAAGCTTATTGCTTTTTGTTTTTATATACACAGGAATGATATCCGCTCCTGATTTTTCCGAAATCATTCCCACACCCCATTTAATTTTATCTTTTGTAGACTCAAGCTCAACATAGGGACATCTTGTTCCTTGCGGAAACATACACAGTGCGTTACCGTTTTTCAAAAGCAAGATAGACTTTTTAACAGCACCGACATCTCCCTCCTTACGTTTAACGGGGAAAGCTCCGAGCGCACGTATAAGCCAAGAAAGAACGGGAATTTTGAACAGTTCCGCCTTCGCCATAAAAAACACCTGACGCGGTGACGAAACAGCTATAATGACACAGTCAAGCGCAGAAGTATGATTCGGCGCGATTATGCACGCACCTTTTTCGGGGATAACTTCCGTATTATGCGGATGCACGCGGTAGACAAGTCTGAACACCCAAGCAAGGCACGCATAAAGAAATTTATAAAGTGTCATCGTAGCTTTCTCCGGTTTTATCATTAATAATGTGTATTGCAGCACGGTAGGTATCCTGCTGTTCAAAGCCGGAGTTGTCAAGCATAACTGCGTCATCAGCCGGTACAGCGGGAGCAATATCTCTCGTACTGTCAGCCGTATCACGCGCAATAATATCAGAAAGGATATCCTCGTAAGCTACGTTCTGTCCGCGCTGTACAAGCTCCTCGTAGCGTCGTCTTGCGCGATTTTCCGGAGACGCAAACAAGAATATTTTTACGTCTGCATCGGGCATGATAACAGTTCCTATATCACGTCCGTCCATTACGACATTTCCCTTTCGCACCATATCCGCCTGAAGTTCATTCAAAAAGCTTCTAACCTCCGGCAGCGCCGACACTGCGGAAGCATACATTGATATTTCAGGAGTTCTGATAAGCTCCGTAACATCTTCTCCGGAAAGAAGCACCTTTTGTGATCCGTTTTCGTATTTTAGCGAAACAGTTATCGACGAAAGCGAGGCAATAATTCCGTCTTTATCGTCCTTTGATATGCCGTTTCTGAAAGCATTGAGTCCTACGGTGCGATAAAGTGCGCCAGTATCAACGTAAACAAGTCCGAGCTTGCGCGCTATATTTTTTGCAAGCACGCTTTTTCCCGATCCGCCGGGTCCGTCTATGGCAATATTCATAAAAATCTCTCCTTATATATAAGTAGATCACTGTGCGGCAGCCAAGCCCGCCGCGCGTCCCGTGGAAAATGCAATTTGGAGGTTATATCCGCCCGTATATGCATCAACATCAAGCACCTCACCGCAAAAATACAGTCCGGAGACGCTTTTACATTCCATCGTTTTGGGATGAAGCTCTTTCACGTCAACTCCGCCTGCAGTAACGATGGCTTCCTCGATAGGACGTGTACCTGTAATTTTAATTTCAAAGCCTTTAAGCGCGGCAAGTATGCGCGCGCGCTCATCTTTTTTGAGCGAATTGCATTTTTTCTCAAGATCAACATCCGCATACCGCAAAAGATGCGGCAACAGTGCAGACGGCAAGAGATCTGCCGTTGCGTTTATCATTGTGCGATTTTTATATTTATCAAAATCCGAAAGAAGCCGCGCGTCAAGTGTATTATGATCAAGCGCAGGCTTAAAATCAATAACAGCCGTATAGTCGCCGCATCTGTCAAGATGTGCAGATGCCGACAGCACAAG
The DNA here is from genome assembly GCA_964586965.1 of uncultured Lachnospiraceae bacterium. Lineage (GTDB taxonomy): Bacteria > Bacillota > Clostridia > Oscillospirales > CAG-272 > DTU064. Next base: position 19,376 of record CAZPJU010000008.1, read on the forward strand.
CGGCCCCGTCATGCCGAAATGCGCAAAAAGCATTTCACCCATTTCGGAATACACAATTTTCCCTGTTTTATCGTCTCGCACTGATAAGCGCACATTTTTCAGTGTAAGTCCGGAAAGGTCAGCGCACGGCGCTCCCGCCGTAAGCGGCACAAGTGACGGGAATCTGTCCGTGACTTTAATGCCCGATTTTTCAGCAAAATAATACCCGTCGCCGTCGGAACCTGTTGTCGGATAAGAAAGTCCTCCGGTTGCCACTATAACGCGGTCAAATATTTCGGTTTTGCCATTATATTTGACTCCGGTCACGGCTCCGCCGGAAGAAACAATTTCTTCAATGTGTGCACGCACCTGCTTTACTTCGTTCATGAGGCAATATTTTTTCAACGCATCAACTATATCAAATGCTCTGTCGGACACCGGAAAAACTCGTCTGCCGCGTTCCGTTTTCAGCGGTACTCCGAGCTCCTCAAAAAAGTCGATCGTATCGGCGGGAGAAAAAGCGTTCAGTGCGGCATAAAGGAAGCGCGGATTACGCACAACATGACGCAAAAATTCGTTAATATCGCAATCATTTGTAAGATTACATCTGCCCTTACCGGTGATTGCGAGTTTGCGTCCCGGCTTTTCGTTACGTTCAAATAACGTTACATTGGCTCCCATGGACGCAGCCGCTCCCGCAGCCATCATCCCAGAAGCACCCGCACCTATAACCGCAACTTTAATTATATCTGTCATAAATCAGTTATCCTGCACTTTGTCGAAAACATCATATTCATCCCAAACTCGTTCAAGTCGTTCGAACGTAGCCGCAAGATCTTCTTTTCTTTTGAGAGTTATGGAAACGATTATAGCATTAATCAAAGAAAGCGGCGCAACAAGCGAATCCATATAAGATGCCATGTCGCTTTTTGCGAAAAGAAGCTTGTCCGCAAACGGGGCTATAGGGGAAGATTCGTTATCCGTGATACCGATTACCTCAGCTCCGCAATTTTTCGCAAACGAAACAGCCTTAACAATACGCTTTGAATATCTCGGAAAAGATAGCGCAATGAACACATCTCCTTTTTTGATCCTATGCATCTGCTCAAAAATAATGCTACCGGAGCTTGTATCCACTCTGTGAACATGATCAAACGCGAGTTTCATATTATACGAAAGCAGATCCGAAAGCACCGAAGTTGATCTTGCGCCTGCTATGTAAAGATTTTCAGCACCTATTATGGACTCAACGACACTTTCGAAATAATCGGAATCATTCGCTTCAAGAGTTGCTTTGATTTTGGCTATATCCGAATTGAGTGTTTTTTCAAGGACGCTTGCGTTACCGATACGTTCATCAGTGACTTCGATTCTTTGCACGGAAGTCAATCTTGCGTCAACTGCTGTTTGCAGTGCGTGCAAAAATTCAGGGTATCCGTTATATCCGAGCTCATTTGCAAAGCGAACTACCGTTGATTCGGACACACCCGAATTCTGACCGAGCTTTGCCGCGGTCATATATGCCGCTTTTTCATAATGCGTTAAAATATATTCGGAGATTCGGCGCTGTCCCTTGGACATTCGCGGCATTTCCGATTTTATCGTTGCAAGAACATTGTTTTTCATACTAAGACCTCTGAGGTACATTCATCAAACAGCTATTATACGGCATTTTAACCGATTGCATCCTTATAATTATAATTAACAAAAGCTAAAAAGTCAAGTTAAAACTCAAGTTCGGGTATTGATTTTTATTTTTTTGTATGCTATAATGATTTGGGCTGTATTGTAAGACCATACCAGCCGGGGAGTTAGCGGTGCCTTGTACCTGAAATCCGCTATATGCAGGGGTAGCTTCCTATTTTGAGGGTTGTTCTTGTGCGGCTTGCGCTGTGCTTGACCGTGTTGAAGGATGGGTCCTACGCAATCGAAAGCTGTGAACCATGTCAGATGGGGAACCAAGCAGCATTAAGCAGTTTTTTTCGGTGTGTTGTGGGGCTGCCTGTCCGGAGCGATCGGCACTTTTAACACGTGTAAGAGCATATTCGATCTTTAGGTGTATGGTCTTATAATGCAGCCCGATTTATATTTTTTTCAGCAAGGAGGAACAATTATGCATCTCGCTCTGTACAGAAAATGGCGATCTGTCAATTTTGATGATGTTTCAGGTCAGGATCACGTCACATCTGTATTGAAATACGAGGCTGCCAACGGACTTCTTTCGCACGCGTACCTTTTTGCAGGTCCGAGAGGAACAGGTAAAACATCCTGCGCGAAAATTCTTTCTCGCGCCGTCAACTGCGAAAATCCGCAAAACGGAAATCCTTGTAACGAATGTGCCTCCTGCAAATCCATACTTTCGGGAGCTTCCGTTGACGTTGTCGAGATGGACGCCGCGAGCAACAACGGCGTTGATAATATACGAGACATACGAGATGAGGTCATGTTCACTCCGGCGGAATCAAAATACAGAGTTTACATCGTAGACGAAGTACATATGCTTTCCGCATCGGCTTTCAATGCGCTTTTGAAAACGCTTGAGGAGCCGCCGTCTCACGTTATTTTTATACTTGCCACAACAGAGCTTCATAAGCTTCCGGAAACTGTTATTTCCCGCTGCCAAAGATTCGATTTCAGACGTCTTTCCGTTCCTGCCATCTCGGACAGACTTGAATATATTGCGAAAAATGAAGGATTTGGCTTTACCAAAGGAGCTCTTGACGAAATCTCGCGTCTTTCGGAAGGCGGTATGCGCGATGCGGTTTCCCTTTTGGAGCTTTGTGCAAGCCGTCATACCGAAATAAACGAATCGCTCATTTCGGACGTTCTCGGTACGCTGGGATATGATAAAGTCGCTTCCGCGGCAAAAGCAGTTGCCGAAGCCGATTATAACGCTGTATTTTCCGTTATTTCCGAACTTGTATCTGCCGGACGTGATATTTCCGTATTTTGGGACGAACTTGTTTCTTTTTACAGAGATATGCTCATTTGCAAAACAACAAAGACACCGGAAACTTTTCTTGATCTGTCTCAATCTTCAATGTCGCTTTTGAAAGATACCGCGAAGCTCTTTTCCCTTCCCGATCTACTGTATCAATCACGTCTGCTTGACGAAACATCCGCAACGCTTGCGCGTGCATCCGGTACAAAACGCATTACCGCAGAGCTTGCGCTGATAAGAATGTGTGATGCTTCGCTCGACACCGGAAATGATGCGCTTTTGAAGCGTATTTCCGCTCTTGAGGACACCGTAAAGCTTCTTTCCGTCGGTGGAATTTTGTCAGTTAACACGCAACTGACGCAGAAAAATGCAGATCCGAAGGACGATATCAAACAAGAAAGAAAAGCGACGAAAGAATCTCCCGTCGTTCATAAAGAAAAAGCTGTCCCCGATCAAACAAAAGCTCCCGCAAACGAAGCTTTGCCATATTGGAGCGAGCTTATATCTCGCGCAGCCGAAAAAAATCCGTTCATAGACGGCTTCCGTCAGTTTATTTCCGGCGTACGTAACGGAGATAAATTTACTATCGTCTGTGCAAATCCTTTTACACTTAAAGTATGTTCGGACAACAAAAAACTTTTTTCAGAGCTTATCTCTGTTTTCGAGGGAAAGCTTGTGTCGGAAAACATGATAATCGTCAAAGACGGCACCGCACCGAAGGTTGATTCGCGCGATCCTCTTGACGATCTGATTTGATTAAATTTAATTTACACATAAAGAAAGGGTTACAATAATGAAAGCAAGAATTCCCGGCGGCGGTGCTCCCGCCAACATGAATCATATGATCCGTCAGGCTCAGAAAATGCAGGAGGATATGCAGACACTTCAAGCAGAACTTGATGAGCGTGTATACGACATTTCCGCCGGAGGCGGAATGGTCAAGCTATCCATTAACGGAAAAAAAGAAGTTATCAACCTTGAAATTTCCCCTGAGATCGTCGATCCCGATGACACGGAGACCCTTGCGGATATTATCACTGCGGCAGTAAATCAGGCAATCAAGCAGGTTGATGACACAAATGCAAACGAAATGCAGAAAATCACCGGCAGCATGGGACTTCCCGGACTTTTTTAAGCAATGTCTCTTTACATTGAACCCATAGAGGTTCTTTCGGAAAAATTTCGCCGTCTCCCCGGAGTCGGAAAAAAATCAGCGGTAAGAATGGCTTTTTCAATACTTGAACTTACCGACGAGGAAGCGGAAGCTTTCGCAAATGCTATCCTTGATGCCAAAAGAAACGTAAAAATCTGTTCAATCTGCGGCAACATGACGGATTCGGATATCTGTGCCGTTTGCTCAGACGAAGAACGAGATCACACAACGGTGTGCGTTGTTGAGGACGCACGTGATGTCATAGCTTTTGAACGTGTTCGAGAATACACGGGACTTTATCACGTTTTGGGCGGCGCTATTTCCCCGCTTCAAGGCATAGGTCCTGCCGATCTGACAACAAATCTTCTTGTTAAACGTGTGTCGGAGGGTGAAATAAAGGAAGTCATCATTGCAACTAACCCCAACGTCGAAGGTGAAACAACGGCAATGTATCTTTCAAAGCTTCTTGCACCGTTCGGTGTAAAAACAACACGCCTTGCATACGGCATTCCTGTCGGCGGTAATCTCGAATATGCCGACGAAGTAACGCTCAACCGTGCAATAGAAGGCAGACGCGAAATCAAATAATCATTGACGATTCGCTGAAGATATGTTATTATTATATTGATGTTATTTTTCAAAAATACAATTATTTTCGGAGGTCTTAATTTTATGTCCAAGCGCATTATTTCCATGTTATTGTCTATAATTATGATCGTTTCCGTCCTTTCGCTCGCCTCCTGCGGTGACGATTCCGGTAATGATCTTCCTATCGGTCCAGATAATGATACCGGTGATAACGTTCTCACAGCTCCTGACGGATCCACGGTCACACTTCCCAAAAATGTTACAAAGGTTGTAACTGTTTCGGATGCCGCAAAAAGCATATTTACCGCTCTTAACAAAGCGGATAAGGTAATTGCTTCCTATGATGTAAACGAGGACGCTACGTCCGCTATCGTAAGCGCAAAGCCCGAACTCGTAATTTACGATGAGGATGCGAAAATTGATGTTTCCGCAATTACATCTGCCGGAATCGTTGCAGTTAAGCTCCCCGTTGCCGACAGCGTTGCAACGATAAAAAATCATCTTTCCTTTATCGGCAAGGTAATGAATGTTTCCGCAGAATCCATCATCGACTCTATCACAAAGTCACTCAATACAATGCAGCTCGCAACTGCAGGTTGGGAAAAGCTTAATGTTTATGTCGAGCTCGGCTCCGACGAAAACGGATATCATACAATCGCCCCATACTCTTATGTTCATGAGCTTCTTTCATCAGCAGGCGGAAACAACATATTCGGCACCGACAGCGGACTTGAAGGCTTCGTAACGGTTTCCGAGGCTGACATTCTCGCAAAGAATCCCGATATCATCCTCACAACTGGCTCCGCAGACGACATTCTCAATCGCGAAGGCTGGAGCGAGTGTAAAGCAGTTGTTAATGGTAATGTATTCTCGATCGGTGAGCTTGTTGCATCAAATGAAGTTGTTTCAATTGCTCAGGAAATGAACGATCACATTAACTCCGTTATGAACCCCTCGGAAGACAACGCCGAATAAAAAACAAACACAAAACTCCCGATCTTCTGTTCGGGAGTTTTCTATCAAAGGAGACATCATGAACGCTGAATTCAAAATAAACGGCAAAATCATAGAAACAGATCGGCTTATATTACGCGCGTTTAACGAAAATGATTTAGAGGATTTCTTCGAATATGCCTCAGTGGACGGTGTCGGGGAGATGGCGGGTTGGTCGCATCACAAAAACAAAGAAGAAACTTTGTCTGTACTTCGAAATTTCATCAAGAACGACAAGACCTTTGCGCTCTGTTTGAAAGCCGAAAACTGCAAGGTTATCGGTTCCTTGGGAGTTGAAAAATACAACTTAGAATCTGCTTTAACCGAATTTAACGGTCTGAAAGGCCGCGAAATAGGCTATGTTTTGAGTAAGGAGCATTGGGGCAAAGGAATCATGCCGGAAGCTGTGAAAGCAGTAACGACATATCTTTTCAATGAATGTAATCTTGATTTTTTAACTTGCGGATATTATGACTTCAACAGTCAATCCAAGCGTGTGCAGGAAAAATGCGGATTCAAGCCGTACAGAAAGCTTACAATGGATACACGTTTCGGCACAAAAGAGCCCGCTGTCTTAAATTTGATTTTGAATCCAAAGAAAAGCATCAAACTTGTATTTTCACATCCCGAAACTCTGATTTACACCGACGAATAATAAATAATCAAAAAAGACCGCCTTTGAACTCGTTTTTGCGAAAATCGGCGGTCTTATTTTTATTTTTTGTCATGCATGATGAGCAGTTTTATTGCTTCGATAGCGGTTTTTATCGCGTGTTCGGTAGTATGACAATCTGGCTCGCTGTATCCGAGAAGTTTTCTTTCTTGATTCCAAACAGTAGAAAGCACTGTTCCCGTTCTTACTCCAAGTGCCGCTGCTACCGTAAAAGTTGCGGCAGATTCCATCTCGCTTGCAAGGACTCCGAGACGTTTATACGCTTCCCATTTTGCCAAAAGTTCTCCGGAAACGGGCATTCTCGCCGGAGAATGCTGACCGTAAAACGAATCCTTACACTGAACAACGCCAACGTGATAATTATATCCGAGCGCCGCTGCAGCCTCAGCAAGCGCTTTTGTAACGTCATAATCAGCAGTTGCAGGATATTCTATAGGCGCATATTCCCTGCTCGTCCCCTCTTGACGCACAGCACTCATCGCTATTACGGTATCGCCTGAATGAACCTTGAGATTTATTCCTCCGCAGGTTCCTACTCTGATGAAAGTATGCGCTCCGACAGCAGTTGCTTCTTCAACTGCAATTGAAGCACTCGGTCCTCCGATTCCGGTCGACATTACAGATACAGGCACACCGAGAAGCGTTCCCGTATAGGTTGTATATTCTCTGTTAACAGCTACTAAACGCGGTTCTTCGAAATATTCCGCAATGAGCTTACATCTGCCGGGATCGCCCGGAATTATTACGTATTCACCGACATCTCCTTTTCCACAAGCTATATGATACTGTTTACCGTTTTCGTTCATAGCAATTGACCTCCGACTTTAATATTATATATTATATCACATTCAAAATCGTTTTACAATCAATTATTCCGCATACAAAATAAAATCAAAAGAGCACACACGCAAGAAAAACATCCTTGTATGTATGCTCTTTTCAGCATTATTCGTGGAAAGGCTTATTGCAAGCGGGGCAAACCATATCTTCGGGATCAGTATCAAGCTCGAAGCAAATGATTTCTCCGCAATGCGGGCATTCTGCTTCGCAATACTTTTCCTTAAGGCAACCGTCGCAATCTTCACAATCACAATCTTCGTCGCAACCATCGCAATCTTCACAACCGAAGTCATCTTCGCAATCACAGTCACAATCGTCGCAGTCACAATCGCAATCTTCACAACCGAAGTCATCTTCGCAATCACAGTCACAATCGTCGCAGTCACAATCGCAATCGTCGTAGCACTCGTAAACTTCGCTTTCAACTTCTCCGAGATCGTGATCGAGTTCTTCTGCGTATTCGGCAAGCTCGTCAATACCGGCTTCGATATCGTCGATCTCGTCGATCATATCGGAAACAAGACCGATAAGCTCATTTATGAGCTTTGCTTCCGGCTTGGAGGAATCGAGATTAAGTC
>CAZPJU010000009.1:0-24768 GCA_964586965.1 uncultured Lachnospiraceae bacterium
GCTCCGCAAGATTTTTCTTCGGTTTCGGTGTCGCTCTGTTGCCTTTCAGTCCCGTTGCTTCAATCGCGGCAGAATAAAGCGCATCCTGCCACTCTACCGACTCAGCAAGCGGCGATGTGTGCACAAACGCGACAATGCCACCGCCCACACCGCCTTTTACGCCTGCGTTGTGATGTATGGACAGATAAAAATCCGCGCCCCATTTGTCGGAGTTAGACAGCCTCGTGGTTACGGAAACGTCCTTTGCACCCGTCGTGTCGTCTGTGCGGAGAACTTCGATGCCGTCATATTCGGCAAGAATCTTCTCGATACCGTCCGCAATGCGGTCGTTAAGCCACCATTCGTGCGTCTCATTCGCGTCAAGAGACTTCATGCACCGTTTACCGGCAGTGCCCATTCCGTGACCTGAGTTAAGCGCAAGCTTAAACATTCGCCTCGCCCCCTTCGATCGCTTCCTTGACTTCGGGAAGTCCCGCAATACTTGTCAGAAGCGAGAGAACACCGGCAAGCGCCGACGCCGATATAACCGCCACCCAGTTGACATCACCGAGTGCCACCGATGTGCCGATCGACGCAATCGCCGTTTGCGCGACCGTTTTAACGGCGCGAACCGCCGCCGCGTGAATCCATTTCTTTGTTTTTGTTTTCATTTTTACCCTTTCCGCCGATTAATCGGCTGTTTTTTGATCTCTTTTATGATGTTTGCTTATTTGTGAAAATTTTCGAGATCACCTATCCTGTGATTCGCTACCTTGATCTCCTCATCAACGACCGCCTCGTGCTTTTCGAGCGCGTATACCCGCTCTATCACCTTGTTGTGCTTCTCAACTTTCGCCTCAAGCTGTGCGATTCGGTAGTTTGTCAGCCTGCTTGACGTCAGTATTCCGCCGAACGTGCCGACAATCGTTCCCAAAAACGAGATCATCGAAACGATTATTACATCATTCATTCGTCTTTTTCCTTTCAACTTCTTTTACGTTATTGGAAATCTCATCTCAATAACGTAGTCGTCCCCGTTTTTATGTTATGCTGTAAACTCATCAGACGTGAGCGATGTGCTTGTTGAGTTGTGGTCAAAATGCCTCAAATCTGCTTAATTTGTACATTATCTTGGACAAAACCACAAAATGTCGTGTTTTTCGATCAAAAAACGAAAATTTAATCGACAAACGGGAAACGCTGTGGTATAATTATGGGGTATTGATTTTTTATGAGGAGAATCTTCAATGGAAAAGCTCTTTAAGCTCAAACAAAACGGAACGAGCGTAAAAACGGAGATAATTGCCGGTCTTACAACATTTATGACAATGGCATATATCATCGCGCTCAATCCCAATCTGCTCACCAATTTCAAGTTCGGAGTTGACGGATCCGAGGATCTCACTGCGCTTTGGAACGGTGTCTTTCTTTCAACCTGCATCGCGTCTGCGATAGCAATGTTCTGCATGGCGTTTATCGCCAATAAGCCTTTCGCCCTTGCTCCCGGTATGGGACTTAACAGCTTCTTCGCACTCGTTGTTTCCAACATCGTGGGACTTACGGGAATGAGCTACATCGCATCTTTCCGCGCAGCGCTCGTTATCGTTCTCATCGAGGGTGTTATTTTTGCCATTCTTTCCGTGCTTAATGTCCGCGAAAAGATAGTTGAATCCATACCGCTCGGTGTTCGTCTCGGCATTTCTCCCGCAATCGGACTTATGCTCATGAACATCGGCTTGGGATCCAACGTCGGAGTCTATACGGAAACAAGTTCAAGTCCCTTCTATGTAATGCGCGACTTCTTCGGCGCACTTACTCCCTCCGCAATACGCGACAATATGGGCGCTACGGGATACAGAACAATGGTTCTCACAGTAGCAACAATGTTTATCGGACTTTTCGCAATAATCATTCTTGCGAAAAAACGTGTTAAGGGAGCGGTACTTTTCGGTATGCTTATTGCGTCCGTTGTTTATTGGGCAGGCGAATGGATATTCCTTGATGTAAATCCTTTCGCTTCGCTTGCAACAGCTTCCTTTGTTCCCCCCTTCGCAGATATGGCGGAAACGACTCTCTTTAAGTTCAATTTCAAGGGTTTCATTGATATCGGTTGGTTTACGTCGATAACACTTATCATTACTTTCTGTATTATTGATATGTTCGACACAATCGGCACTCTTGTCGGAACCGCATCCCGTGCCGGTATGGTTGACGAAAACGGCAATATGCCCAATATGAAGGAAGCGCTCCTTTCCGACGCTATCGGTACTGTTGCAGGTGCTTGCACAGGTACATCAACGGTAACAACCTTTGTTGAATCTGCTTCCGGAGTCGAAGCTGGCGGACGCACAGGACTTACTGCTCTTACAACAGGTGTTCTTTTCCTTGCTTGTATATTCATCGCACCGATCGCAGCCATCATTCCCGCCGCAGCAACTTCGGCAGCTCTTATCTATGTAGGCGTGCTCATGCTTCAGGGACTTAAAAATGTCAATTTTGAAGATATTGATCAGTTCCTCCCCGTTTGCCTGATGCTTATTGCAATGCCCGTATCCGGATCTATCGGACACGGCATAGGTCTCGGACTTATCTCATACACTGTTATCAAGGTGTTTACAGGCAAGGCAAAGGAAGTTTCCGTGCTTACGTACGTGATCTCCGCTATCTTCCTCGTAAAATTCTTCCTTGCGGTTTAATGTTTGATAGTAATAAAAAAGACGCGCGTTGCGCGTCTTTTTTTATCCGCAAACGCTCGGATAATCCTCAATTGATCTGAATTGTGCGGAAAATGTACTCCAGTTTGCAGCCGCCTTATAGGTTGAAAGAAGTGATGCGGGAACGTAAATGTATCCGCTTCCGTCCTCGATCTTGCTTCCTGAAAAGTTGTTTGTGTTTGCAAGCGTTGCAACGGTGCTTCCACGCATAATGAGTGCCTCAAGAGCCGTACAGTCTTGAAATGCCTGTGTTTTGGGGAAATTTACGTTTCCGCCGAAGTCAACCTTTTTCAGCGCCGTACATCCTTTGAATTCCTGCGCGTAAGCATTTCCGTTGAACGACGGCAAACTTATTTTTTCGAGCGATGTGCAGTTTACAAATGTCTGTGCACCAAGTGATTTACATAACGGTAAATTAACGTTTTTAAGCGCGGAGCAATTGTAAAATGTCGATGTTCGAAGATCAAGCGTAGGAAGCAACGGCAGATCAACACTTTCAAGAGATATGCAATTGTAAAATGTGCGTGTAGCGCTTGCCGAAAACGCTGCCTTCGGAAGAGAGATAGACGTGAGTTTTGTACACGCGGAAAAAGCATAAGTCCCTGCGACAGACGTCAAATTAGGTAAGTCTACAGATGTTAAATTTGTGCAACCGTTGAACGCGTGGGAGCCGATAGATGTGAGAGTGTCGCTTGAAAATGACGTGATCGTTTTGTTCAAAAGACTGTTTATCAAGGTGTAGTCAGGCTCGCTTGAGCAAGAATGAGTACCGAGGAGTTTCTCTCCGTTGACGTAAGCGGTTTTTCCCGAAAGAATGTCATCCGCCGACGCTGTCGCGTCAGCTGTGGCTGATGCGGCACTGCATACATGAGCACCGGTGATGACTTTGCCGCTTAGAATTGCAGTTTTGCCGAATAAAATGTCATTTTCCGTCGCTGTGTGAGGACGCGTGTCGTAGCCTGAATTCAGCAGTACCATTTGCAGTATTTCAATGTCCGTTTCGTTTACGATGCCGTCTCCGTTGAGGTCGAGCGTCATGTCCTCGCTGCCGGCTTCAACAGCGGCTTTAAGTGCTTCGAGATCGTCCTCGTTTATGTAACCGTCACCGTTGATGTCGTAACATGATACGGAATCCGGGGGGCCGAGCAAAGAAACCTTTTCGGCAAGCTCATCAAGAGTGTAAAGCGAATCTTCACCGAGACGTTTACGGACGGAATCGGCAATTGCCGTGAGCTTTTCGCGTACACTCATTACCATTTACCTCCGAGGATCGCATCATCGACATAGCTTTTTATTTCCGCAATATCCGCGCTTGTCCAATAGTCACTTCCGCGAACGGGAGTGCGAGCGTTAGTAACGCTGAACTGTGACGTTCTCCCGTCCGTTAAGGTAACCGTGTAGGTGTCAACGAGATTTTCGGAGCGTGTGAGCTCCATTTTTTCAATTCCGACGCCGTCTTTTCCGACTTTGACTATAAAACTCTGAAGCTCTGTGAAATCAACGGAATAAGATGGTTCACTTTCGAATTTAACCTCAAAAATATCACTCATACTGCCGCCTCCGCTTTCAGATTTGCGCGAATCGGAATACGTATCGGACGTGTCGCATGACGCTCACCGCCGAAAATAAGATTGATCTGAACGAGAGCAAATGCATCAGTGTTTGCGGCGCTGAAAAGAGATGTCTCGCTCGGAACCATTTTGAGAGTAACGGTGTTTTCCTTGCGGCTTACTCCGGAAGATTCCTCGGTGTACTCAATGATCTTTTTTCCGTTTTGTGTGAGCGTGATGTAAAGCTCGCTTTCCTCAACGGAAACGGGAAAGGTGAACTTCATTGTGTGGTCTGTCCAGACTGTGATAATGATTCCTCCCTCACAATATTTATGTTGACCGTCACATTAATATGTGCTATAATGAGGCTGTAAATAGATAAAATCACATATTTTTGCAACGTGACTGTATTATATCACAAAATAGTGTGATTGTCAAGATGCTATCACAAAAAAGTGTGATAAACGAGGTGCGAATTATGACGCTTTACGATAAAATATACGCTCTTTGCGAGCAAAATGGACTTAAACCCGCAAAACTTGCTCAAAATCTCGGATTCTCAAAGAATTTTTTTACCGAAATGAAATCGGGACGTACCAAATCACCATCCGCAATGAGATTGCGCGCAATAGCCGATTATTTCGGAATAAGTGTCGATGAACTGCTTGACGAAAAAAGCGTGGGTGTTCGAGTTCCCGTTTACGGAACGGTGCCTGCGGGGATTCCCGTTGACGCAATCGAGGAAATAATCGGTTACGAGGAAATAACACCGACGCTTGCCGCATCGGGGAAATATATTGCATTGAAAATAAAGGGAGACAGCATGACGCCGCAAATATGCGACGGCGATACGGTCATCGTTCGTCTCCAAGCGGATGCAGACACGGGGGATACCGTTATCATTCTCATTGCCGATGGCGAAGCGACCTGTAAAAAGCTGAAAAAGGACAAAACGGGAGTGTGGCTGATGCCTAACAATCCTGCATATGAGCCTATGTATTATACAAATGACGAAATTGAAAGCGTTCCCGTGAATGTGATCGGTAAGGTCATTGAGCTTCGCCGCGAATTTTGAATAAGAAAGGGTGTGCTAAAGGCACACACCCTTTTTGTTAACCGGAAGCGTTTTTGTAAAATGATACCGAATCGTTTTCTTTGTGAAAAACAGCGAGCATAATATCCTTTTCATCAGCGAAGCCTTGCGCTCTCAACTGATTGGAAAGCCATCGTTCGTTTCGTCCTATCCTATTCAAATTTTCTACCAGAATATGACCGTCCGCAATGAGTTCAACACCGATGAATCGGCAATTTACGTTGATGTTCAGATCAGCCGGTGTCATAGGAGTTTTTTCAGCCTTCGGAAGAATGGACAGCTTACCGTTTTGCTCGAAAACGGCGGTTTGGATATCGTCAAGATCAAAAAATCCCTGCATACGGCAAAGAAGCATGAATTCGGAGAGATCAAGCTTGGCTTTCTTCAGATTTTTGCGATAAATTTTTCCCGCATCAAAAAGAATCGAAGGAGTTCCGTTAATGAATTTTCTTGTTCCGGGAAGTTTGTTTGTCAAAATAATAAGCGAAACCGAAACGATTCCGTAAATTACGAGTGCAACAAACGGTTTCCACGGTTCTTCGAGCTCCGTTGCAAGCTCAGCTCCGATTGAACCTATCGTTATTCCGCTGATATAATCGAAAAAATCAAATTGAGCCACCTGCTTGTGCCCAATGAGCTTTGTTATCAAAAATAACGCCGCCACGGAAAGCAGTGATGTGAGTATTACCTTGATAAAGTCCATGTGTACCTCCGGCTTCGTTTGCGTTATTGTTTGTAAAAAAGTGCGAAATTATGCATAGGTACGCATTATACAGCAAAAACCGTCCTCGGACGGTTTTTGTTGCTTTTTTATACATTGTTTTTGATGTAGATCAATGCTTCACGGTATCCTTCAAATCCTTTGCCGCAAATCGTTTTTTCGGCGACAAGAGAAATGTAGGAAAACTTTCGAAATTCCTCTCGCTCGTTTATGTCGGAAAGATGTACCTCGACAGTAGGGATCGCTACCGCTTTCAGTGCATCCAAGATGGCTACGCTTGTGTGCGTGTATGCCGCCGGATTGATAACGATGGCATCGTGCCTGCCGTATGCGTTTTGTATAGCGTCAACTATGGCACCTTCGTGATTTGACTGAAAAAAATCAACTTCAACGCCAATGTTTTCGGCGGATGTCTTAATAAAGCGGATTAAATCCGCATAGCTTTGGTGACCGTAAATGTCAGGCTCGCGCAGTCCGAGCAGATTAAGATTCGGGCCGTTGATAACTAAAACTTTTTTTGTGGATGTGTTCATAAAAATCTCCGTATTGTTGATTTTTTGACTTAAAATTATGGCGAATGCGATTATATACAACTGTGGAAAATGCGTCGCATTGCGTTTGCCGTTTTGTTTATTATCCCAGTGCTTTCAATTTCAAAATCCGCAATTGCAGAGTAAGAGTCACGTCGTTTATCAAAAAGCATACGTAATGCATCTTCGCCTCCGGCGGAAAGCGGACGTCCCTTCGTTTGAAGCTTCGAAAGGTCGCGTTTGAGATAAAATACAACGGAATTCTGACGAATTATGTCAAAATTTTCTTTAACGGTAACAGCTCCTCCGCCGGTTGAAATGACGCATGATGATTTCTTGCACAGTTCTTTCAAAGCATCAGATTCAATATGTCTGAACGCGACTTCACCGTCCGATTCGATGATCTCACTTGGGGATCTTCCACTGATTTCCGTTATGTATTTGTCAACGTCAATAAACTCTCGATTGAGATTTTTTGCAAGTCTTTTGCCGACAACCGATTTGCCCGAACCCGGCATACCAACGATGACAATGCTCAAGACCTCACGTCGTATCGAGCGAAGGATTTCGTCGATGACGGCATCCGAAATTGATACATCGCAGAACAGCTCGGACGCACGTTTTGCCTGTGCGACAAGCATATACAAACCGTTTGAAAACGGGATTCCGAGTCTCTCCGTGTCAAGGATCAGTTTTGTCTTTGACGGATTGAAAATAATATCGAGTACAGCGGATACGGAAGTGAATTTGTCAAGTTCAATCGGGGAGATAAGATTGTTCGGATACATTCCGACGGGCGTTGTGTTGACGATAACATCGGTGTCGGCATAGTGACGGCTGATATTTTCGTAATTGTTTTCCCCCGTTCTCGAAATAACGACAGGACTTCCGCCGAGATCACGAATAACGGCACAAACGGTTTTTGACGAGCCGCCACTGCCTAAAACGAGCACTTTTTTACCGCTGACGTCTGTCAGACGTTCGAGCATAAGCTTGAATCCGAAATAATCGGTGTTGTAACCGAACAGCTTTCCGTCTTTATTGACGATCGTGTTTACCGATCCGATCTTTTGCGCCGTTTCGTCTATCGACGAGCAATATTTCATAACAGTTTCTTTGTAAGGAATTGTTACGTTTATTGCGTTGAAATCGCGACGACTGAAAAAATCATCAAGTTCTTCGGGTTCATGCTCCATAAGCGTGTATTCATAGTCTCCGAGATGACGGTGAATTTCAGGCGAATAGCTGTGAGCGAGCTTTCTTCCGAGCAGACCGCATTTCATACCGCAGACCTCATACTATCTCGGAATAGCTTCCGAGATAGCGGAATTCCTGTGCTTCGCGTTCAAGATCGCCCAAAAGCTCTTTGAGCGCAGGTGAATATATCGACTCATCTATATCGAAATAGAACATAAATTCAAAATTGCGATCGGGAATGGGGCGGCTTTCAAGCTTATTCAAATTAATTCCGAGCACATTCAGACGTAAAAGCACTTTGTAAAGCGAGCCTGATTTGTGCGGAAGAATCATCATAATACTTGTTTTGTCTGCACCGGGATAAATTTCGAGCTTCTTTGAAATGCAGATAAAGCGAGTGTAATTGTCCTTTTCGTTTGATATTCTGTCGCTGATAACGCAAAGTCCATACAGCTCGGCACATTCTTTTGACGAAATGGCAGCGACATCGGTCCTGCCGGACGCTGCAACCTTGGATGCCGCAACGGCGGTGTTCTCACAGGGGATGATTTTTACACCCGAAAGCGAACTGAGAAATTCACCGCATTGAGATATCGCCTGCTCGTGAGAATAAATTTCCTTGATATCGGAAAGATCTGCGCCGCGATTAGCCAAAAGTGTGTGTGCAACCTGAATGCGAGCCGTTCTGACGATTGAAAAATTGTATTTGACCATCAGATCGTATATTTGATTTACCGATCCTGCTGTAGAATTTTCAAGAGGAAGAATACCGAAGCGACAAAGTCCCTTGTCAACGGCGGAAAAAACCTTGTCAAACGAAGAAAGAAACATAATCGACGGATGTTTGAACATTTTCTCGGCGGCGGCTTGAGAATAAGCGCCGTCGGTTCCTTGACAGGCAACGGTTGCTTTTTCGGGGAAAAGCTGTGCCGTATCCTTTACGGCATTTTCCATCATTTCCGTCAATTTTGACGGACGTGAAACTATCTTTGTCTGCTGTGCGCGCGAAATTTCGAGTATCATCGAGTAAAGTTGACTTATGCTGTTTTCGTATTCCGTGCCGGCAAGTTCGGTTATAGTTTCAAGCATTTTGCGTTCACGAACGGGATCGCGAACGGGAAGATTGTTTTCCTTTTTATATTGACCGATTTTTTTAACCGTTTCCATTCGTTCGATAAAAAGACGGACGATCTCTCCGTCAATACGGTTTATTTCGTTCCTGTAATTATCCATGCTCATGGTTAATACCTCCGATATTATAAAATTTCGTCTAAAACAGCGATGGCGAGACAAGTTTCAATGACGGGAAGCGCGCGCGGCACTATGCAAGCATCATGTCTGCCACAAATCGTGATCTCTGTGTCGGTGTGCGTAGAAAGATCAACTGTTTTTTGCGGTTTTGATATTGACGGCGTCGGCTTGATAGCGACCCTGAAAACGATCGGCATACCGCTTGTGATGCCGCCGAGAATGCCGCCCGCATTGTTCGTGCGTGTTTTGACTTCATCACCGTCAAAATAAAATTCGTCATTGTTTTTGCTTCCAAACGAATGTGACGCGGCAAATCCGGCGCCGATTTCAAACCCCTTAACTGCCGGAACGGAAAAAACGAGACGCGCGAGCGTTGATTCAATGCCGTCAAAAAGCTCTCCTCCGAGTCCCGACGGTATTCCGACAGCGGCACATTCTATAACGCCTCCGACGGAGTCACCGGCGGATCTTGTGCGAGCGATGAGATCAAGCATTTCAGCGCCTTTTTTGTCATCGGTTACGGGGAAATCTTTCGCAACGACAGCCTCAAGTTCATTGCCGGAAATACCGACAGCGTCAAAATCGCAGTCGCATACGTCGCCTATCGAAAGAATGTGCGAGCCGATCGTTATGCCGTGACTTTTCAAATATCCGACAGCAATAGCTCCCACAACGCAAAGCGGAGCCGTCATCCTACCGGAAAACGCACCGCCACCGCGATAGTCCTCCGCTCCTCCGTATTTGACTCGCGCCGTATAGTCGGCGTGACCGGGACGCGGCGTGCTGATGAGTGCTGAGTAATCTCGGCTTCGCTGATCTTTGTTGTAAATGATCGCGGTCAGCGCCGTTCCCGTTGATATCCCATTCATAACTCCGCTGATGAAAACGGGGATATCCGGCTCGGCTCTTGATGTAGAAAAAGCAGATGTTGACGGCGCGCGGCGCTTCATAAAGTCGGCAATTTCAGCTTCGTTTACGGGGATTCCCGCGGGCAGTCCGTCTATCGTGACGCCGATAGCCTCCGAATGAGATTGACCGAACAGTGTAATGCTTATTTTTTTACCGTTGAAAATTGACATTTTATTTCTCCATTCGATAGTAGAGTGAAGTAAATGTGCTTCAATTGTTGTCCGTGATTTCAAGTCTGCCGCCGAGGGAGATGAAATCACGGATAAAATCGGGATAAGATTTGTTTATCGCTTCAAAACCGTCAATGATTATTTCGCCTTCGGATACGAGAGAAGCGATGGCGGCTGTCATTGCAATTCTGTGATCGTTGTGAGCGGAAACGCGTCCGCCGATAAGTTTTTCCACTCCGATGATTCTCAGTCCGTCGTTAGTCTCCGTTATGTTTGCCCCAAGACGAGACAGCATATCCGATATAGTGAAAAGACGGTTGCTTTCCTTCAAGCGAAGGCGACTTGCTCCGTATACGGAAGTTATCCCCGATGAAACGGAAGCTACAAGGGAAAGGATCGGCACAAGATCCGGAATGTCTGAAGCGTCAACGTCAATGGCGTTCAGCTTCGAACCGCGAAATTCAACGCATCCGTTTTCAATCCGTTTTTTTGCGCCGAAACGTTCAAGCAGCTCTATTACGGCAATATCTCCCTGAGACGTCGAAAGATTGATTCCCGACACTCCCGTGAAATTATCGGAAAAAGCGCCTGCCGCGAGAAAAAAAGCGGCATTGGAGCAGTCTCCCTCACATTCGGTAACGCCGGGAGAAACGTATCTTTGCCCTCCGCGCACGAAATAACCGTAATCCGTGCTCTCGACTGTGATTCCGAAGGTTTTCAGGCAATGTATTGTTATGTCGATATACGGTTTTGATTCAATCTTGCCCTCGACAACGATCCTGCTGTCACCGCCGCAAAGCGGCAGAGCAAACAGTAAGCCGGAAATAAACTGACTTGATATGTTTCCCGGAAGTGTGTATTCTCCGGATAAAAGCTTCCCTCCGATACGCATCGGAAAGCTTCCTTTTTCCGAAAGCACGGCGCCGTGCGCGATTAACTGCTCGTAAAGCGGTGATATCGGACGCGATGCAAGATATTGCGAGCCGTTGACCTTGAAAAAAGATCCGTTTGAAACCGTTGCGGCAACGGGAAGTATAAAGCGAAACGTAGATCCGCTTTCGTTTACGTTTATAACATCGGAACGGAACCCGTCGCGGACGTACAGTGATCCGTCACAAAATGAAACTGATTTTCCGAGTCCCTCAACGGCACTTATCGTTGCCGAAATATCCTTTGACATCGTTACATTGTCTATGCGTGTTTCACCGTCGGAGAGGGCAGAGCATATAAGCAATCTGTGCAGGAAGGATTTTGACGCTATCGCCGGCACAGTGCCGGACAAACGTGACGGAAAAACGGTTACTGTCATAGGAGAACTCCTTTTATAAGAGCGTAAAACTCGTCAAAACTCATTTTTTTGATTTGTGTTTGCGAGATTGAGAGAGGAACAATAACCGAAATTTCGTTTCCGCTTTTTTTCTTGTCGTTTTTTACGGCGTCCGTGATTGCATCTGCCGTAAACTCAGTTGATGTAGGCAGAGAATTCGCCGTCAAAACAGCGACGAGTTTTTCATAAACTCCGTCAGCGCATATTCCCATCATCTCGCAAGCCTGCGAAATAACAGCCATACCTATCGCAACGGATTTACCGTGACTTATTTTGTAGCCGCTGAGTTCCTCAACGGCGTGTCCGATTGTGTGACCGAAATTCAAGAGCGCACGCTCTCCGCGATCGAATTCATCGCGCGATACAATGTCGTTTTTGTTTGAAACACAGCGCGATACAATGCTTTCAATGTTATTTTTGATCCCGCTGTCGATAAGTTCAAGCAAAATGGGATCGTTTATAAATGCGTATTTAATCACCTCGGCACAGCCGTCGGAAAAAATATCATCCGGTAGGGTGTTGAGAAAATTTGTGTCGCAAATAACAAGTTGGGGCTGATAAAAAGTTCCGATGATGTTCTTTGCACCGCCGAAATCAACACCCGTTTTTCCGCCGACGGACGAATCGACCTGAGCCAAAAGCGTCGTCGGTACATTGATGAAGTCAATTCCGCGCATATATATCGAAGCGGCAAATGCCGCCATGTCACCGATAACACCGCCTCCGAGCGCGATTATCAGATCGTTTCTGTCGAAACCGTGCTCTTTCAAATAAGTAAGTATCGCAACGACCGTTTCGATAGACTTGTGTTCCTCTCCGTGCGGAAGAATAAAAATGTGTTTTTCCGCATTGTCCGGCAAGAGCGAAATAAATGCGTCGGCGTGTAATGGCGCAACATTATCGTCGGTTACGGTAAGTATGCGAGCCGGCGATGAGATTGCGGAAATTTCCGCACCGATCGAAAGTGAAGCTCCGGCACCGACAATCACTTCGTAATTACGTGAGGTCTTTATTTTGATCCTTTTCACCGTACAGCGTCCTTTCTTTTATTATCCTGCCTTCACGCAGGAGCGATTTTAATTCATCCGCGTCGCCGCTGTCGAGCGCATCGCGGTATTTTTGCAGATTATCAATAATGGTGTCAAGCTCACCGAGCAGATTGTCGCGGTTGTCAAGGAAAAGATCAGTCCACATATTCTCGTTCAAACGTGCTACGCGAGTAAGATCGCGGTAGCTGCCTGCGGAAAAATTCTTGTGATGAAGCGCGGATGGACTTTTGACATAAGCGTTTGATACGATATGAGCAAGCTGAGACGTAAACGCGATAAGTTCGTCATGGATTTCGGGAGTTGTAACGTTAAGCTTTGCAAATCCGCAGTCCGACATGATCTGCTTAACTTTGTCGAGAATGTGCAGATCTTCGTTTTTCTTCGGAGTTACAACCATGACCGCATTGTTGAAAAGTGTGGATCTTGCGTGCTTAAATCCCGAAAATTGCGTTCCTGCCATAGGATGACCGCCGATGAAAAAGAAGCCGTATCGTTCCGCCAAAGCAAATGCCGATGCGGTAATGCTTCTTTTTGTTCCTGCGGTGTCGATTACGATTGTGCCGGGACGGATAAACCGAGCTTTGTTTTCTATAAATTCAAGCGTTGTCGTAGGGTAAAGCGAAACGATGATCATGTCACATTCGCTGATTGTATCATCGGTCAGTTTGTGCTTGACGTCACCGGTCATGACCGCATAATTAAGGATCGTTTTGTCAATGTCATACGCATAAACTATGTGTTTTTCACTCGCTGTAAGTGCCTTTGCGAATGATCCGCCTATAAGTCCGAGTCCGACGATTCCTATGTTCATTACTTTTTCCTTTCGGTTAAAGCCTATTTTCCGATGATAACACGTCTGATTTCACTGACGCGCGCCGAAACATCTGCAAATTCTTCCGGCGTAAGAGACTGCGCGCCGTCACAAAGTGCGTGCTTTGGATCGTTATGTACCTCGATCATGAGACCGTCCGCACCGGCAGCCGCCGCCGCCATTGCCATCGGTTTTACAAGACGCGAAATGCCGCAGGCGTGGCTCGGATCGACGATAACGGGAAGATGCGAAAGTTCCTTGAGCATCGGAACCGCGGAAAGATCGAGAGTATTTCTCGTGTATGATTCGTACGTGCGGATTCCGCGTTCGCAGAGAATTACGTTTTCGTTTCCACCTGCCATGATGTATTCCGCACTCATCAGAAGTTCCTTGAGCGTGCCTGCCGTACCTCGCTTCAGAAGAATCGGCTTGCGAATCTTGCCGAGTTCCTTGAGAAGCTCGAAATTTTGTGCATTTCTGGCGCCGACTTGAATAACGTCAACATCTTCAAACAGAGGAAGGTATTTTGCATCCATGATTTCCGTAACGATCGGCATCCCCGTCATTTTTTTAGCTTTTATCAGAAGCTCTATGCCCTCTGCACGCAGACCTTGAAAATCGTACGGTGACGTTCTCGGCTTGAAAGCGCCTCCGCGAAGCAGAAGTGCTCCTGCATCCTTTACTTTTGCGGCAACATCGAGGATCTGCGCTTCGCTTTCAACGGAGCACGGGCCTGCGATAATTGCAAAATTTCCGCTGCCTATTTTAATATCTCCAATGCTTACGACAGTGTCGTCGGGATGAAATTTGCGGTTAGCGCTTTTGAAAGGCTCGCTTACTCGCTTGACACTTTCCACTATTTCAAGCGATTCGATAAGTTCGCCGTCAACGCTTGTCGTGTCACCGACCAAACCGAGGACAGTCTGCTGTTTACCCTCGGAGATATGTATGTCAAGATTTTGCTCCTTCAACCATTCGATTAAATTTTCGATTTGAAGTTTGTCGCTGTTTTGCTTGAGTACGACGATCATGACTATATTCCTTTCGATTTGTGCAAAGTATATTGTTAAAGATGAAAAAACGGATTTTGCAGTAAATTCTTTCTGCAAAATCCGTCGGGTAAATGTAAAACTTTTATTCGACCGAAATTATTTTTGTGCAACAGAATTTACTTTTACTTTTCTCTTTTGCCGAAAAAATAGTAAAAGTAAAAATATTCGTTTGCAAAATTACGGCTTATCATAATTGTTCGTCTTTTCAATTTTATAGATTATAACGATTATATCAGTGAAAATGTACATTGTCAATACCTCGCGGAGATTTTTTCGGCTTTTGAATAATTATTCGTACAAATGAAAAAATATGTTGACAACGCTTGCCGTGCGGGTGTATCATTTTATATGAAAATAAACCGATGTGCGTCTTGTCGGAGGAGGTTTTGTACGGCAGACGTGTGATGAAAAAATCATCGGTTTGTTTAGCCGTAACTCACGGCAATGGAGATTTTTATGGCAAAATATTATCAGTCTGAATTTGAATGTGCCTCGCGTGAGAAAATGAGAGCGATCCAAACCGAAAAGCTCGTAAAGCAGGTCAAGCACGTTTATGAAAATGTTGAATATTATCGCCGCCTTATGGACAAAAAAGGCGTTTCGTGCGACGATATTAAATCGCTTGACGATCTTCATAAGCTTCCTTTTTTAACAAAAGCGGACTTGCGAGACGCGTACCCGTACGGCCTTTTGGGAACTGATTTGAAGAATTGCGTTCGCATTCAGTCAACAAGCGGAACAACCGGCAGACGTGTGGTTGCATTTTATACGCAAAAGGATGTAGACCTTTGGGAGGAGTGCTGTGCCCGTGCAATCGTTGCCGCGGGCGGTACAAATGAGGATGTTTGTCAGATAGCATACGGTTACGGTCTGTTTACGGGCGGACCGGGGCTTAACGGAGGCTCACATAAGGTCGGTTGCCTTACACTTCCCATGTCATCGGGAAATACAGAGCGACAGATACAGTTCATGCGTGACCTCCATGCAACTATTTTGTGTTGTACGCCGTCGTATGCCGCGTACATAGGCGAAGCAATTAAGGAAATGGGACTTTCTGCCGCGGATCTTGACCTTAAAGCGGGAATTTTCGGTGCCGAGCCGTGGACCGAAGAAATGAGACGTGATATTGAAAAATCACTCGGAATAAAAGCATACGATATTTACGGTTTGACTGAAACATCGGGTCCCGGCGTCGCATTTGAGTGTGAGGCGCAAAACGGAATGCATATAAATGAGGATCATTTTATTGCCGAAATAATAGATCCCGAAACGGGAGAAGTGCTTCCAGAAGGCTCAGAGGGTGAGCTTGTCTTTACAAGCCTTGATAAAGAAGCGTTTCCGCTTCTGCGTTACCGTACACGTGATATATGTGTACTTTCGCGTGAAAAGTGCTCTTGCGGACGTACACTTATAAAGATGTCCAAGCCGATGGGAAGAAGTGACGATATGCTTATAATTCGCGGTGTCAACGTGTTCCCGTCGCAAATCGAGACAGTGCTCCTAAAAGAAGGTTATTCGTCAAATTATATGATCGAAGTCGATCGCGTAAATAATACGGATACGCTTGATATTTACGTTGAGCTTCCGTTGGAGCAGTTTTCAGATACGGTTAAGTATCTGTCTCAAAAAGAAAGAGCTCTTGCCGATTCAATAAAAACAATGCTCGGAATTAACCCCAAGGTTCATCTTGTCGCACCGAAAACAATACAGCGAAGCGAAGGTAAGGCGGTGCGCGTCATTGACAAAAGAAAACTTCACGACTGAATAAAAAGGAGATATTTGCATGAGCGTAAAACAAATATCGGTTTTTATCGAAAATAAGGACGGTAAACTTGCGGAAGCAACAAGATATATCGCTGATCAAAACATCAACTTAAAAGCGCTTTCAATAGCGGATACACAGGATTTCGGTATACTTCGTATAATTTGCGACGAGCCGACAGCTGCGGAAAAACTGCTGCGTGACGGCGGCTATCTTACAACGGTGACAGATGTGCTTGCTGCCGCCATTGACGATAAGCCGGGAAGCCTTGCTTCAATACTTGAGGTGCTTGCCGGCGCGGGGGTGGCTGTCGAATATACTTATGCATTCCTTTCGGCAAAGTCGGGCGCATATATGATTTTCCGCGTGGACGATAACGCTGTTGCCGCAGCAGCCTTGGCGAGTGCCGGAATAAAAACGGCAAATCAAGCGGATCTTTTTTGATGTTAAAAACAAAACGCATACGTTATCGAGACGAATAGTTTTTCGCTTTCGTTTCTGCCGTGTGCGTTTTTTTGTTTGCTGTCATTTTGTACAAAAACGCACGTCTGCTTTTGTGCAAAAATGATATATCTTTGGCGTTGACCTTTTCGACAATAAAGGATATAATACTAATTGCTTTTGCAAAAATTTAATGACTCCGACATCGAATGCGGAGCGGTTAGGAAGCTTTAATGAACACAGTAGAAAGCCATGTAAAGATACATGGAACAAGATGTATAAAAACGGCGATTTCCGTTACGATTTGTACGTTTATCTATCTTCTTATCGGAAGAAACCCCACATTCGCCTGCATCGGAGCCGTTTTCGGTCTCGGCAGCGATATGGCAGATTCAAGACTTAACGGTGGTAACCGTCTGTTCGGTACGATATTCGGCGGATTTATCGGAATGGCTTTATTCAGACTTTACCTCATTTTCTGCCCGAACGGAGAACTTACAGCGCTTATGCTTCCTCTTATCTTTGTAGGCGTTTTGCTTTTGATACTTGTATCGTATACGTTCAAATGGAGAGGCGCTGTCCAGCCCGGCGGCGTTATGCTTTGCATCGTGCTGTTCAATCAGCCCGTCGAGAGCTATGTCTCCTACTCGATCAACCGTATATTTGATACAGCCGCAGGTGTTGCACTTTCCCTCTTGATCGCGTACGTGCTTCCCAAGGAACGTATCGTTAAGTTCTGCGATTTCGTTTGCGCGAAAAAACATCGAAACGAAAAATCTTCCGTAACTCCCGTCAATGATTGAATATAAAAGGCACCGTAAAAACGTAAAGTTTTTGCAGTGCCTTATTTTATTGTCCGTGCTTGACGAAATTGTCTGCGTGCGGTACAATTATCGTGTAAATGTCGAAAAATGAGGTGCATTATGCATATTATAGTTTGTGTAGATGATCGCGGAGGGATGCTTTTTAACAACAGACGGCAAAGCCGCGACAGCGCAGTTCGAGCACGAATACTTTCGGGACTTAACGGCAAACGTCTTTTGATGAATTCGTACTCTTTCGGTCAGTTTGAAAGGGAGGATAGCACAGAACGTATTATTGTCGACGATGATTTTCTCGATGTTGCGGAAAGCGGAGATGTTTGCTTTGTCGAAAATATAGATTTGCTCTCATATTCGAATAAAATCGAAACAATCACAGTTTATAAATGGAATCGCACATATCCGTCAAGTGTGAAATTGCCGAAAGAACTTATCGACCAAAGAAAACTTGTGTCAAGATCGGATTTTGTCGGAAGCTCTCACGAAAAAATAACAGAGGAGATATATAAATGAATAAAATCAATCGCTTTACGCGTTTTGCCAAGAAAAATCCCGTCATTTCCGTATTGTTTTTGATCTTGGCGGCGGTAGTCCTGTATTTTTATCTGTCAAATTACGATGTCCCGGCGGAAAATGATCCGATAGATTCGTCTGCGGAAACAAATGTCCCCGTAACCGACGCTGATGACGAAATCCCCGAATTTTCGGGCGAACCGTTCGTTGAACTTAACGGAAACATCCCTGTTTTCGGCGCGGATGAATTTTCGGACAGATCATATGAGTTCTATTCGGAACTTGATGAATACGGCAGATGCGGCATGGCTATTGCTTCTGTCGGTCAGGATCTTATGCCGACAGAGGATCGTGAAAGTATCAGTCATATCCATCCTACCGGATGGCACAGTAGGCAATATGATTTTGTTCCGGGCAAAAACCTTTATAATCGCTGCCACCTTATAGGATTTCAGCTTACGGGTGAAAACGCAAACGAAAAAAATCTGATAACGGGAACTCGCTATCTTAATATAGAGGGAATGCTTCCTTTCGAAAATATGATCGCGGACTACGTAAAGGAAACGGGAAATCATGTTGTATACAGAGTGACACCGATTTTTGAAGGTAAGGAACTTGTGGCACGCGGTGTTATTCTCGAAGCCAAATCCGTCGAGGATAACGGAGAGGGCGTGATGTTCAATGTCTATGCATACAATGTCCAGCCCGGCGTTATAATTGACTATAAAACCGGACAAAGCACTGCCGACCCGAATTATACGGTAACGGGTTATATAACATTTGAAAACGGCTGCCTTACAGCAGAGATTGTTGTAAAAAAACGCTCCCTTGTGGGGAGCGTTTTTTCATTTTAAGATACTTTCCAGAAGAATACACCGTCGCTTCCGTCAGTGTGAGGAGATGAGGCTTCTTCAAGTTTATAAACTTCATGGCAATATTCGAGAATGATCGGTGTCATGCCTGAAGGAACTTTGAGCGTTGTAGAGTAATTTTCCGTTGATTTAGGATTGATTGAGTCATAATTACCTAACATTACACCGTTGTACTTGCCGCTGCTGTCCACATAGAACAGCTTGAAATCACCGATGTTGCATGAATCTTCGTTGTTGTTTTGCACCGTGTACTTGATCGTGTAATTGACGCCGTCGGCAGAGGAAACTTTGTTTATGTTTGTAACGGTGATTATTACACCATCCGGATTTGTTACGCTCTTTCCTATCGCAGTCAGCGAAACGTAATACTTGTCGCATCTGAGACATTTCGCACCACCCGATGTGTGACCGAGCGCGGAACCTTTGGTGGCACCGCAATGTGAACACTTTTGGGGTTCCGTGCAGGTTGCGTCTTTGTAATCATGACCGAGTGCAGAACCCTTAGTGTCGCCGCAACGAGAGCATTTTTGAGGTTCTGTGCAGGTTGCGTTCTTGTAGTTGTGACCGAGCGCTGACTTTACTGTTTTGCCGCAACGCTTGCATACCGAATCGGCTGTGCAGGTTGCATCGTTTGCGTCGTGACCGAGTGCAGAACCCTTAGTGTCGCCGCAGCGAGAGCATTTTTGGGGTTCCGTGCAGGTTGCGTCTTTGTAATCGTGACCGAGTGCAGATCCTTCCGTCGCTCCGCAAAGCAAACAGGTTGACGGCGCTGAGCAGGTCGCGTCTGCCCATTCGTGGATACATTCAGTGCTTTCTGTGTCGGATGTATCGTCTGATGAAGTGTCGTCGGACGAAGTATCGTCTATGGAAGATGTGTCATCAATGCTTGTGTCCGAACTTGAATCGTCGAATGAGCTTTCACCAAAGAAAGACTCATCTTCGGTGCTGTCCGCAAAATCCGATTCTGAATCCGATTCGTCACCGATCGAATCCGATACGGTATCTCTGTCAGATGAATCCTTGTCGGAAATGTTCGGTGCATAACCGGGAATGTATTTACCGATGTAAAGAACCAAGAATATTATAAGTGTCAGTACGGCGGCAACTATGATAAGCGCAAGACGTTTGACGCTGTCTTTTTCTTCATCAATGTCGCTGTCGGAATAATCGAACCGATCCGATTCCGAAAGTCCCGCTATAACGGCAGATGTGTCGGAATCTTCGTCTGTTTCGTTTTCGTCATCGTATCCGTCGTATTTAGATGACTCATTTGCTTCATCCGAAATGGTTTCGTCGTCCACAGTAACGGAAACGTCTGAGCTTGATGCATTTTCGGTAGGTACGGCAACGACAGCATCGTCGGAAGCGTCTGTGTCGGAATTTGATTCCGGTGCGGGCTCACAGCCGGATTCGTTTGAATTGATCGGCACAATCGGCGCGGCAGATGCCGCCTTTTTTTCGTCATAAGCCGAACAGCATTTGCTTACATAAGCGAGCGCCATATCGGAAAGTCCCATTGACCTGAGCTTTTCCTCGTTTGCTTCATAAAGCTTGACGGCAGGTACTCTGCTCGTCGATATAAATTTCAAAAACGGTGAAATTTTGCGAAGACAGGCATCGCAAAATACCTTATTTTTTCCTTCGCCGCTGATAGGACAGCCGCAGTTAATACAGTTTTTAGGCAAGGCGATCCTCTCCTTAACAGATTATGTTTACTGATAATTTTAACACGTTTAATGGATTAATGTCAATATGCGCCGCATTTTGTCGAGGCGATAAAATGAATTTTATTTGTGCGAAACGGAGCAGTTTGCCTTGCAGCTTGAACAGTCCGAATTGCATCCGTCCTCTGCGGATGCAACAGGAAAGCAAAGCTCGCTTTCAAATCCGAGTTCTTTCACGGCATAAGCGGCTGCTTCTGCGTCGGCAACATTCCTGAAAATACCGAAAACGGATGGGCCGCTTCCCGACATCATCGAAAGTACCGCACCCTTTTCGGTGAGAAGCGATTTCAAATGAAAAACCTCTGTTTCGCTCGGTAAAACTTCCTCGAAAACGTTGTAAGCCGCTTGTGATATCTCGTCAAGCGAAGCGGACGAAAGAGCAGACGTCATGCCATCAAGCGATTTCGGAGACGAAAACAATCTCTTTTCGTCAATTTTTCCGTATGCTTCGGCAGTTGATACAGCTTCTTTGGGGCGCACGATCAAAATCGGTGCGTTTGGCATGGCGCTGCACGGAGCGAGCACCTCACCGATGCCTCGCGCCGTCATTGTTCCGCCGCGAATGACAAACGGCACATCGGCTCCGAGACTTGTGCCGAGCTTGCACAGCTCCGACGTTGTCATCGGAGCGGACGAAAGCGCATTAAGCGCGATTAAAACTGCCGCGGCATCGGCAGATCCGCCGGCAAGTCCGGCGGCGACGGGAATGCGCTTTTCAATGTTAATTTTCACGCAACTTTTCGGCGCGTTGACCGCGCTTTGATAAAGTTCCGCCGCACGGTAGGCAAGATTACGCTTGTCCGTGGGAAGGGAAGCGTCGGAACAAGTGAGCAGTATGCGTGCTTCATTGCACGGTTCTGATGAAACAGTAACAATATCGTGAAGCGAAACAGACTGCATCACGCTTTCAATGTCGTGATATCCGTTTTTGCGTCTGCCTGTTACTGCAAGATAAAGATTGATTTTAGCGTATGCGTTTATGTTGATTTTCATATCGTCCTTTTTCAGCTTAATAAGCGTGTTAACGGATTTTTCTTGATTTTTATGATTCCTTTCGGACAAAGCTCCTGACAACAAAAACAACGTATGCAGGCGTTACGCTCGATCACGGGCACCTTGATTGCTTTTGATCTCGAAGCACCCTTGACTTCGTCGCGTGCGATCATCTTTATCGTGTGTTGCGGACACGATGCGGCACATTCACCGCAACCGGCACAACGGGAATAGTCAATAACTGGGTACGGTTCGAAAAGCTTGTATATGCGACCGCCGAACATACCTCTGATAACTTCGAGCGTGTTGCGCTTCGTTGAATCTGGCTGACGAAAATTTTTGATTTTCAGCGATGAAAGCTCACATCCGCCGATAGAGATAACATGACAGTCCTCATACGACGCAGGTGCGTATCCGCGACTGACAGCATCGTTTAGCATTGCAATTTCACCGTCGCGACCGATAATGTGAGCCGAAACAATGTCGGAAGCAAATGGATTCGACGATACAATCAGTTTTCCTATCTCGCGCGGTGTGCCCGCTGTCGGGCCGTTGCCCTCCATACCGATAACGGCGTCAGTGACGGAGATAAATGTGCTTCTTGATGTAAGCATTTCGCAAAGATCGACAAGCATCGACGCGAAATCATCATAGTCCGGATATCGTGAGTGCATTTCAAACTTGACAATTCCGGGAATAGTTCCGAAAAGGTTTTTTATTGCCGCGCTCATTCCGGTAAGCGCGTGTGTTTTCAATTTGCAAACGTCAACAATAACATCCGCGGACAGAATCGGATCAATTATCTCAAAAAGACGGCAGATTTTACCGTCGGCATGCGAAATTTCACGGTATCCGAGGTCGTAATTAAGCTTGACATCTGTTCGACTTGCAATTTCCGCAACTCCGGATGCCGAATAAATTCCCTTCAAACGAGAAATATTGTATACTCCACCGGGACTTTCAGCAATCGTGATATCATCCGCTCCGAGCTCTCTCAGCCAAATGATAACGGCCTCGATAACGGCTGGATTGACGATGGCAGGGTCATCGGGAGACTTTTTTGCAACAAGATTCGGTTTTATGATAACGCGCTTGCTGGCAAGTGAAGAAAGCTTCATTTGTTTGCCGATTTCGGAAAGCGAGTTTGTCAGCTTTTCAACATTGTATTCATCGGCTTTTGCGACGTATACTTCTGAAAACGGATTAATTGAGGAATTTAGGCTCATGTCAACTCACCTTAATTGAAATTGAAATGTTTCTTATAATATCTTATCATAAATGTTTCGTATATTCAAGAATGTAAACAGGAAACATGGTAAATAAAAGTCCGATTATTTGAATTTTGTGCTTGACAAAAGGGAAAAGCCGCTGTATAATAATCAAGCGTTAAATATATGTGCTAGTGTGGCTCAGTGGTAGAGCAGTTGATTCGTAATCAACAGGTCGAGGGTTCAATCCCCTCCACTAGCTTAAAAATCCCTTGCTGAAAAGCAAGGGATTTTTTGTTGTGTTTTCACGCGCGCCTTTTCTTCACCACAACCGCGGCTGCCGCAAGCGCAACTACCGCCACCGCCGTGTACGCGAATGTGTCAATGCCCGTTTGGGGAGCGGAGTTATATCTGTTCACTAACTTTTCATTGAAAAAACTACCGCCGGATATTCTCCAATTATCTGAAATCTTAGTATATTCAACTGTGAATATTGTAACATCGTGTGTATCTATCCAATCAAACACTTTGAATTCGGCTAACACTTTATCATCAGTTGAAGAAATGATTCTAAAACTATTGTCAAGCGATAAATTTACATTTTCCCCTATATACTCTAGAAAAAAATGCTGAGAGTGAGGGTGAAATAATATTTCACTACAATAGGTATTTCCCTTATATTCTGAGACGAGCGCGTTGAAAATGAATTTTTCTTTCATCTCCTTGGAAAAAACGGATTCAAGAATATCAACAAAGTCGTTCCAATTTGAATATTTATCAATTCTTTTTGCAAATAGGTACGGATAATCTTCAATTTCCGGCATCGGATTTTCAATTACTTCGATAAATTTTGTTTCAGTATCAAATGAAGAAACAGGTGAAATGTCATAAAAGTTTACATATATATCGAACGCTTCGGTTAAAATTGCTTTTAGCTCGGATTCATCATATTCTGATGCTTCGTTAGCATATACAAATGTGGTAAAATTGAGTAATAATATAAATATGCTCAGTGTTAGTGTGAATATCTTCTTCATGTCAACCTCCTTAATCTTCAGAAAAAATAAATAACTTACTAACTAAGCAATCAAATAAATTTTCAGCTGAACAAGTCAAAACTGGATTCCCATCCCACGAAAACCAATCTGAGTTAATCCAAGGATCATATATAGTTAATTGATATTCGCCATTTACATAGGTAATTCCTGAAATAACTATATAATGATGAGATGAGGTGTGCGTATATACATACTGACCATTATTGAGACAAATCATTACTATCACGGGATTGCCTGCAAGCAAGCTTTTTAATATTTGATAATAATATTGACTTTTTGTGCTCATAGGGTTAGATGACGTATTATATTCATAACTTATTCCTAAAGAATCAGGAAGATAATGATTTATAGTATTTTTTACAACCCAAGTATAAGTATAATCATTAGGCTCGCAATTATTGTTTTGATAGTTGTATATTTCTGTTTCTGTTTTATTAACGCCATAATACCCCAAAACCATTTTTATACAAGCGGAACTGCAAGTATAATTTCGTTCTTGCGAATGCAACTCCATGCCACTTAACTCAACGCACCCATCCTCATCAATGAGTTCGAGTTCCCATTTTTGATAATTGGACGAAGAAGATGTGGCGAGGTAAACATTGCCCGTTGCGGCAACATCGGTATTGGAATTTGATCCGTTTGATGTATCACCGACTGTCATATACGTGCTGCTTCCACTTAGTTTGATTTTGAAAGTATCGTCGGAAATACGTTGAAGAACCCATTTTGCACCGTTGCTTGAAGCGGCTATCTGTACATTGTTCCCGCTCGAAGCAACGATATTTCCATAACCGTATTCGTTGCAAATTGTATGAATAGTGTATGCGTCCGAGCTACTGTTATATACGATTCTGAATGCCTGCGAAGCTGTTCCGTCATCGGTGTATTGATAAACATTATCACCGACATTTCCCCTTGAATTATATGCGTTGAGATTTTTTTCGCTTCCGACATTCTTTATCTTATAAATCCCATCACATACATAATTGATCGTCAAGAACGGTCTGAGGTCTGTTCTGG
>CAZPJU010000010.1:0-24625 GCA_964586965.1 uncultured Lachnospiraceae bacterium
AAAATGGCGTGAAGATGAAGAAAAATCCGAAATTTTATATGTTAGTGACGATATTCTGAAATAAAAAAAGAGCCGAAAGGCTCTTTTTTATTTGAACTGTATTATTTGGACAGTCTGTTTGCCATGTCGTAAATATTTTGCAGATAGTAACGTTTTTCCATGCAGAGATTATGCATTTCGTTGATATCTGCGAGAGAATAACGCTTGAGATCGGCATCCTTGAGTTTGCCTTTATACATTTGGTCAAGACGAAGCGCGTAGGTAATGTCCATAGGCTCGATTGTGCCGTTGCGCTCACACATAACGAGGTTAGAGTCCCCGTTGAGCAGACATTCGACAGCCTTGTCGCCCATACGTGTTGCGAGCATTCTGTCGCGAAGTGTAGGTGAACCTCCGCGAATAACGTGACCGAGACGCGAGAATCTTGTTTCAACGCCTGTTTCGAGCGGGATGATCTTCGAAAGGTGCTCGGCATATTCTCCGAGTCCTTCGGCTACAACAACGATGTAGTGGCGTTTTCCGTCCTCGCGACCTTTAACGATTTTCTCTATGAGCTCCGATTCGTTAAAGGGAATTTCCTTGATCGCGATTCCGATTGCTCCGACTGCGATTCCTACTTCAAGAGCAATATATCCGGCGTCACGTCCCATTACCTCAACGACATTTGCGCGCGCGTGAGATTCGCAAGTGTCGCGCAGACGGTCGATCATTGAAAGGCAGGTGTTCGATGCGGTGTCAAATCCGATTGTGTAGTCGGTGGAGGTGATATCGTTATCTATAGTAGCGGGAATACCGACTGTGGGGATACCCTGTGCGGTAAGATCAACGCCTCCGCGGAAAGTTCCGTCTCCGCCGATGACGATAACGCCGTCGATATTGTTCTCGCGACAGGTCTTTGCGGCAGCCTGCTGACCTTCGATAGAACGGAAACGATGGCATCTGTCCGAATAAAGTACGGTACCGCCGTGGTTAAGTATACCGGAAACGTCACGGTAAGAGAATTTCTTCATTTCGTTGTCGATAAGACCGCGATATCCTTTGTATATTCCGACTACTTCAACTCCGCGCTCAATTGCGGAACGTGTGACAGCTCTGACTGCGGCGTTCATGCCGGGAGCATCGCCTCCGGACGTAAGTACGCCTATGCGTTTGAATTCAGACATAATTATTCTCCATCCTTTGTATTTTTACGATATTGGTTAATTACTTATAAAATTGAATTGTCTTGTTTATAAGTTTAAGCGCCGCTTCCGCGCTTGCATATCTGATTGCATCTCGCCCCATGTTTTCCGGGAAAGAGAGACGAATCGCTTCTCTATGCTTTTCGGATGAAACGGCAATGCAAACTGTTCCTACGGGTTTTTCGGGAGTGCCGCCCGCCGGGCCTGCGATGCCGGTAGTTGCGACTGCTATGTCAACGGAACACACTCGCTTTGCGCCGTCTGCCATTTCAGAAGCTGTTTCCGTTGAGACGGCACCGAATTTTTCAATGGTTTCGGGGTTAACTCCGAGTATAGATGCTTTTGATCTGTCGGAATAAGCGGCTATTCCGCATTCAAAAACAGCAGATGATCCCGAAACGTCGGTTATGAGCTTTGCGACAAGTCCGCCTGTGCATGATTCGGCTGTCGCAACAGTGAGATGCATATTGGAAAGCGCCGCAACTGCTGTGTATGCGGCATCGTGTGCCGAGGCGTGGATAGAGGAATTGCTCATGATTGTGTTCCTTTCTGATTTGATTTGTTGAAGAATCTTATTCAGACTCCGGCTGTTTCGATCAGGCGAGAGATAAGATCCTTTGTGCCGATGCCGTGCTTTTCAAAGAGTTTAGGGTACATACTGATTGAGGTGAATCCGGGAAGCGTATTTATCTCGTTGAATATGATTTGCTCTGTTCCCTTAAAGTCACGTACGAAGAAGTCTATGCGCGACAGACCGCGACAGCCGAGAACTTGGAAAATGAGTTCCGCTGTGTCGCGAATACGCATATCGGTAACGCCGAGAATACGTGCGGGAATGAAATATTCTGCTGTGTCTGTTTCGTATTTAGTCTCGTAATCGTAGAATTCAGCGCCGGGATTGATCTCACCGCAGGGGGAAAGCGTAACTGTTCCGTCCTCGTTTTCAAGCGCCGCGATCTCAACCTCGCGTCCCTTTATGAATTCTTCTACCAAAACTTTGCGGTCATATTCCGCGGCATTTTCGAGAGCTGCGATGAGAGAATTTTTGTCTGCGGCTTTGCCTGCACCGACGGAGGAACCGGACGATGACGGTTTAACGAACACGGGATATGTCAATGTCGCTTCGACGCGGTTGATAACGTCGTTTATGTCGGCGGAAATTTCGTGTGACGAGAAAACGAGAGCGTTTGCCTGAGGAACATCATAATTTGAAAGGATGAGCTTTGTGAGAGTTTTATCCATACAAATGGCGGAAGCGGCACAACCGCAACCGACGTAGGGGATTCCGGCGAGGGAGAGCATTCCCTGGAGCGTGCCGTCCTCGCAGTATTTGCCGTGCATAACGGGGAAAACCACGTCCGCTTTGAGTGTTTCTACCTTGCCGTCTCGTTCTGCGATAAACGCGCCGTTGCCGTTTTCGGGGTTGAAGGTTACGGGATAAAGTTTGTCGGATTTGTGCCAATTGTCGGTGGGAATTAGGTCGATATCGTCCTCGTAAAGAAACCATTTACCGTTTTCCGTTATTCCGATAACCGAAACATCGTATTTTTCACGGTCGATGTTTTTCAGCACGCATTCAACGGATCTGAGAGACACTTTATATTCGGTGGATTTGCCGCCGAAAAGACAGATTACGTTCTTTTTCATAAATAAACTCCGTTAAAGTTTTTTGTATAAGTAATATTCGATTGAATCACGCAAAGCCTGCCAGCTTGCGTCAACTATATCGACCGAAACGCCGACGGTTCGCCAAACGGAAACACCGTCGGTGCTTTCGATCAGAACGCGGACGGATGAAGCGGTTGTATCGCTTGCGGAATCAAGTACGCGAACTTTATAGTCCGAAAGTTTTACGTTTGTAAGTTCGGGGTAAGAGCCGGAAAGCGCACGTCTCAGCGCCACGTCAAGCGCGTGAACCGGACCGTCGCCCTCTGCGGCAGTCAATTCTTCTTTATTTCCGCCGTTCTCATCGGGAATGGCGACTTTGATAAAGGCAGAGCACTTACTTTTCGGATTTATGGAAAGCGGCTCGCTTATCATTACACGAAACGTCAAAAGCTCGTAAAACGAGCGTCTCAATCCGAGCGCATCAAGTATAACGAGAAGCAGTGACGCTTCCGCGTTTTCAAACTGAAATCCCTTGCTTTCAAAACTTTTTATATGCGAAATAACTTTGTTAAAGCGGTCTGTGCCTGTTTCGATATTAAGTTCCGGCGCGAGCCTTTCGAGAACAGCCTGATACGCGCTTTTTCCCGCAATACCGGATATTAAAAGATTACTTGCGTTGCCGACGAGTTCGGGAACGGTGTGTTCAAAGGTTCGAGGCGTTTTTCGAACAGCATCAATGTGCATTCCTGCCTTGTGAGTGAAAGCGTAACCGCCGACAAAGGGAGAATGCTCGTTGAACGAAAGATTTGCGGTTTCCGTTACGGTGCGTGCTGTTCGTGTGAGACGTGCGAGCTGCTCTTTAGTGAGACATGAATATCCGAGCTTTAGCTGAAGCACGGGAATCACGGTGTTAAGATTACAGTTTCCGCATCTTTCTCCGATGCCGCAAATTGTTCCCTGAACCTGAACTGCACCTGAAATAACGGCTTCTACCGAACAGGCGACAGCCATGCCGATATCATCGTGACAGTGGATAGCAAGTGCGGAATTCGGCAGCTTTTGGCTGACGGAATTAACGATTACTCCGATGGTATCCGGAAGCATACCGCCGTTTGTGTCGCACAAAACGAGACGTTCCGCGCCGGCGTCTGTTGCGGTTCTAAGCACGTCGAGCGCATAAGCGGGACTGTCGCCGTAGCCGTCGAAAAAATGCTCGGCGTCGAAAAAAACGTGTTTCCCGACACTTTTTAGAAAAGAGATCGTGTCGAATATCATTTCAAGGTTTTCTTCCGCCGTTGCACCGAGCACGGTCGTGACCTGATATTCCCAAGCTTTACCGACGACTGCAACGTATTCAACGGGCGAATTTGCAAGCCTTAGCAAAACAGGGTCGTCATCGGCGCGTTTACCCGCGCGTCTTGTCGCACAAAAGGCGGAAATGTGAGAGTTTTCGAGAGAAAGCTTGTCGCATTCATCAAAAAACGCAGAATCGCGTTCGGAGGCTGCATTACCCGCTTCAATATAAGATACGCCGAGTTTGTCAAGTGCGTGAATTATGCTTATTCTGTTGTCGTCGGTGAAGTCTATGCCTGCGCCCTGAGCACCATCGCGCAGGGTAGTGTCGTAAATTTCAACTTTCATAATTATGCTTCGCTCAGCTTCAACCATTTGTTTATTGCGTGCAAATATGCACGAATACTTGCTTTTATTATATCGGACGAGACGCTTCTTCCGGCAAGAGCAACTTCGCCGGATTTTATCTTTACTCTGACCTCACCGAGTGCGTCGGC
The DNA here is from genome assembly GCA_964586965.1 of uncultured Lachnospiraceae bacterium. Taxonomy (GTDB): domain Bacteria; phylum Bacillota; class Clostridia; order Oscillospirales; family CAG-272; genus DTU064. Next base: position 4,580 of record CAZPJU010000010.1, read on the forward strand.
TCCCTCCGTCACCGCGGAGATGTTGTAAGTTTCAAGTGTAACGTGATCCTTTGCACCGGTGATTGTGTTGATCGCGTTAAATGCGGCGTCAACCGGACCGTCACCGAGCGCGGCTTCGGAGAATGTCGCACCGTCGTCTCTGACGAGCGTGATCATCGCCATTGCCTGCATACGGTTTCCACTTTGAATTTGGAATGTATCGAGGGTGAATTTGCCGGTTGCCGTGTCCAGATATTCGTTTATGATTGCCATTATGTCGCCGTCGGACATGACATCCTTGCGTTCCGCAATCTCTTTGAAGGCGGAAAACGCTGTGTTTATTGCGTCGTCACCGAGGTTATAGCCGAGCTCAGCGACTCTTGTTGCAAATGCGTGCCGCCCGGACAGCTTGCCGAGCATGATTCGTTCGGAATCGTGACGCGGAAGCCCGACGGATTCGGGCGTCATTATTTCGTAAGTGGCGGCATTTTTGATAACGCCATGCTGATGAATACCGGATTCGTGCAAAAATGCATTTTTACCGACGATGGCTTTGCCGTTCGGTACGCGAAGTCCCGATAAAGATGCGACAAGTCGCGATACCTGCATGATTCCCGCTGTCGTTATTCGATGTGTAACACCGAAGGTGTCATGTCTGACTGTCAAAGCCATTATTATTTCTTCTGCCGCGGCATTTCCGGCGCGTTCGCCTATTCCGTTGACGGTACATTCAACTTGATCGGCTCCTGCACGAACGGCTGAAAGACTGTTCGAAACGGCGAGACCGAGATCATCGTGACAGTGCACGCTTACGGTAACGTTTTCAAGCTCCGGAACGGTACGCTTCAGGTAAGAAATAAGATCGTAAAATTCTTCCGGCGTTGTATAGCCGACGGTGTCCGGAATGTTGATTGTTTTTGCTCCGGCGGATATTGCGTGACGCACGGCTTCTGCAAGAAAGTTGCGTTCGGTGCGCGTTGCGTCCTCGGCGGAAAATTGTACGTCTCCGCAAAGCGAGACTGCGTAGGAAACGGATTCGTCAATGCGCGAAAGCACCTCATCCTCCGTCATGTGCAGCTTGTGCAGGCGGTGGAGCGGACTTGTGGCGATGAAAACGTGTATTCTCGGAAACGCAGCTGATTTGATGGCGTTCCACGCAACGTCAATGTCATTTTTGACGGCTCGTGAAAGCGCACACACAACGGATGTTTTTACTCGCTGCGCAATAATAGACGCTGCACGCTCGTCTGCGTGAGAGGAGGCGGGAAATCCGACTTCAATCACATCAACTCCGAGACGTTCGAGCGCAAGCGCGATTTCAAGCTTGTGGTTTACCGAAAAATGTGCGCCCGGCGTTTGTTCGCCGTCGCGCAGGGTTGTGTCAAAAACTTTGATTTTTCGTTCGTTCATAGCAGTATGTTACATTTTTTTCAGCACGGCAACTCGCGGTCTGTTTTCAATGTCCGTTACGATTAAGCATGAAAGACCGTAGGTGTCCGCAATATTCTTAATGTCTTTATCTTCGTCGAAGCCGATCTCGAATACGAACGAGCCGCTTCTTTTTAAGTAAGGCAAAAAATTATGTGTTATGCTTCGATAAAATATCATCCCGTCATCGCCTCCGAAAAGCGCGATCGACGGTTCATAGGAAAGTTCGGGGGCGAGCTTGTCCGCATCGGAAAGCTTTATGTAGGGAGGATTCGATGCAATCACATCGAATTCCAAACCGCGGAAAAACGCATCGACGGAGGAGCGGTCAAGCACGTCACATACACCGAATCGAATTCTGTTTGCCACACCGAGCGAATCGGAGTTTTTTCGGGCAATATCAATTGCTTTTTCGGAAATGTCAACGGACACACATTCCGCATTTGAGTTACGTAAGGCTGCGATCCCTATACATCCGCTTCCGCAACAGATATCGGCAAGTTTTTTGCCGTTGTTCAGTTCTTTAAGCAAAACTTCAACAAGCACCTCTGTGTCGGCACGTGGGATCAGACAATCCGGAGAGACGGTGTATTCGTCACCGAAAAAGCTCCATTTTCCGAGGATATACTGAAGCGGTTCACGATTGAGCCGTCTGTTCAACAGCTCTTGAAAGCGTTCGAAATACGGCTCGTTTTCGAGTTCATCGTCGAGTGAAAACATCAAAGCGGCACGCGAACGATTCGAAACGACTTCGCAAATTGAAAAACCATCGTTTTTTGCGTCGGTTATGCCGGCGTTTTCAAGCAAACGGATTGCATCTCTGAGAGTCATGCTTCCGTTTCCGTGTTCGAGACGGAATCATTCTCGGTTGAAGAAGTTGTTGATGTGGGAACAAAATCGGGAAATTCTTCGGGCATGGATAATTTCAGCGACGTGATGGCGATTTCAAGCTGTGAAAGATCCGGTTCACGGGTTGTGATGCGCTGCATCCAAAGTCCGGGAGCCGACAATAATTTTGTGAGTGCGTTGGAATGTTTGCCAGCATAGATCAAATATTCAAAGCTGAGACCCATAACGATCGGAAGCATACAAATCTTGACGAGCGACTGAACATACCACGCCCATGAATGAGGAATAACGGTGTAAACAAGGATGCTTAAGATGAGGATTACGAAAATAAAACTGGTGCCGCATCTCGGATGAAAGCGCGAGCAGGTAGCTGCGTTTTCGGGAGTCAGTTCAAGCCCCGATTCATAGCAGGCGATGGATTTGTGCTCCGCACCGTGATATTCGAATGTGCGGCGGATGTCCTTCATAAGCGAAACAAGACAGATGTACGAAACAAAGATAACGATGCGGAAAACTCCGGAAAAAACGCTTATAAACCAACTGCTTTCGAGTGCGGGAAAGATGTCGGCAAGTAAATTTGCGAGATAGGTCGGCAAAAGCGCGAAAAGACCGATTCCAAGCGCGAGACCGAGCACAAGAGCGACTGCCATAACAACGTCGAGTATACCCTTTCCGAATTTTTCGCGCAACCATTTTTCGAATTTTGTTTCTTCAAGTTCGTCATCTATTCCGAGAAGCTCTGCGGAATCGTTGAGACAACCGAATGACATTTTCATAGATTCGATAAAGCTTACGACACCGCGGATGATCGGCAGATTAAAGAACTTGTGCTTTTTACGCAATGATACGAAATCGGATTCTTTTATTTTAATCGAGCCGTCCTCGCCTCTGACGGAAAGTGCGACTTTATCGCCGCAACGCATCATAACGCCTTCGAGTACAGCCTCACCGCCGACTTTTCCCATACGGGCGGAAAGTTCGGGATTTTTATTATTTTTCATTAGAGCTAAAAACCTTTCAAGAATTAGACGGTGAAAATCAAAAATTCCACCATTACTAAGTATATCACAAATCAAACCTTAAATAAATATAATAATTATTATTTTGGTGTGAAATTTGTTAATTTCACGTTTTGAGCTTGTTGCCGGCATAAACAAGCGGAGACTGTTTGTAATCTCGCGGAGCCATGTTCATCTGTTTTGCAAAATTTCGATTGAAGCTTCGCAGACTTCCGTATCCGCACATTTCCGCTATTTCAAGCACCGGGGTGTCCGTGTTTTTCAAAAGATAGCAAGCTCTGTCTATCCGAAGCATATTGACATATTCCGTAAACGAGATCCCGATATGTTCGGAGAAAAGCTTTGAAAGATAGCTGTAATCATATCCGATGTGCGCGGAAAGATCTTTGAGTGAGCAACTTTTGAGAAAGTTTTCGTCCGCGAAACTGAATATGCGGTGCATAAGATCGGATCCGCCGGAGGTATCTTTTTCGGATATCGAAATGAATTCGTCATTTGAAAAAAATGAGCAGTATATATATAGGATACCCTTTATCGCTTCAAATGTTGTGCTTTCTGAAGCGGAAAGGAAAAGCTCGATCCATGCGGAGGAATCAATATGCTTTTTCGGCGTTTTAGGAACGCAGTTTTGAAGTTTTGCGTTAAAATGCGCTATCAGTTCCGGCTTGAGCAGAATGAGCTTATGCTTGGAGAAATTTCGGTTGATCAACTGATGAGTTTGATTGGGAAAGACAAAAACGGAGTCGTTTTTTTGCAGACTGTGTACGGTTCCGTCGATGACGACATCCATTGTGCCTTCTTTCAAAAAAATAATCTCGTACCAGCGGTGCAGGTGTGTCGGAAATGAAAAATTTTCATTTTCCTCTATGACGAACCATTCTTTGTTAAGTTCTTCGCGCTTCTCGTAGTAGAACATATTTTTCTCCGATACCACAAATATTGTCTATAATTTTATCCCTTTACTTCTGCAATGTCAAGACTTGTCCGAACGTGAAAACAAAAAATATGTCTTTTTGTGTCTAAAATAAACCGCGATGTTAATTAATGTACGCGGATGCAAAATTTCGATTGTCAAAGTGCACAAAAGTGCCTCGGAGTTTTTGTTAAAAACAACGAAGAATATTTTTCTTCTTTTATTGACATTCAAAACCGATTCCTCTATAATGGCGGCAGAATTAAGCGAACAAAGGCTTTTTTCGAAATCTGCAAAATAAAATGGGAGGATCGAGTTATGAATACGGAAAACACGACCCGATACCTTTGCAGCAGAGCGCTGACAACTGAGGAAACTCGTCTCGTTGAGGAAAACATACACGAGGGCGAACGTATCCTGTTTGTTATGACAGCGGATCTGAACAGCAAGGGCCGATATGCCGTCGATTATATGACGGCAACGGACAAAGCCATTTACAGAACGGATGAAAACGGCGACGGCGCAAGGCTTGCTTTTGACGAGATCGAAAAATGCAAGGTCAAACGCAATTACGGAAACGCTGTTTTTGTCGTGACGAAAAAGACCGGCGAAAGCATCAATTTTATGAGGTTTTCGTACAAGTCGGCGTCACTGTTCGATGCGGCGGCGCAGTACACGGAAATGATGGCGCGCGGCGACGGGACCGACCCGGACGAAGCTGCCGACGTCGTTGCGGCAGTTATAGAAAAGCAGTTCAGCTATTGCCCAAAATGCGGACGTTCGCTTTCGGGCAAAGAATGCATCTACTGCCAATCCAAAGGGAAGCTTATCTCGAAAATATCGAAATATGTGCTTCCGCACAAGTATACCCTGATATTCTGCTTGCTTCTTTCGGCGCTGACAACTGCAATGGCGATGCTCCCGCCGTATATGACGGGGCATCTTGTCGATGATGTTTTGCCGAACGGAAACAAAGCTGCGTTGACGGGAGTTGTAATAACGCTTGTTTTGGCATATATCGTGCAATACGGAGTCGGAATGCTTCGATCGTATATGCTTCGTATCTGCGGAGATAAGATCGTTCGAGACCTCAGAAGCGACGTATATCGTAAGGCACAGTATTTGCCGATGAAGTTTTATGATAAGACATCTACAGGCTCCGTTATTAACAGAATCAGCGGTGATACATCGACGATACAGGGCTTCGTGCTTCGCGTTACGCAGGAAGTCGTTGTTCAGGTGTTCACTCTTGTCGGCATTGTTGTTATTATGCTGTCGATGAATTGGCAGCTGACGCTGCTTTCGCTCATTCCCGTACCGTTTGTTGCGGTCGGTGCGAGGATATTCGGACGAAAAATACGTCCTTATTACAGAAAGATTTGGCGACGTTGGTCGGCGGTCACGTCCATTTTGACGGACAATCTCCCCGGAATAAGAGTTATCAAGAGCTTTACAAACGAAAAGCGATCTACGGAAACTTTTGACGCGTACAACGAGGAATGGCTCAAGACAGACGTAAAAAGCGCAAGGATCACGATAGCGTTCCCCAATATTGTTTCGTTTGTGATTACTATGGGATCGCTTTTGATTTGGGCGGTCGGAGGAAGGCTTGTTATCGAACAGCCCGACTTTATTACGCCCGGTTTGCTTGTTTCGTTCATTTCATATACATCAATGTTCTACGGGCCTGTAAACTTTTTCGCGAACTTCAGCGATTCTTATCAGAGCTCGCTTGCGGCACTTGAAAGGATACTTGATATAATCGACGCGGAACCCGAAGCTGCCGCGCAGGACGGCGTAAAGCTTGATTCCGTTAAGGGTAAGATCGAGTTTCGTAACGTAAGCTTTTCGTTTGACAGATCTAAGAAAGCACTCTCAAATGTAAGCTTTGTTATCGAGCCGGGCGATATAGTCGGTATCGTCGGAACTACGGGATCAGGTAAGTCAACGATCATAAACCTGCTTATGCGTTTCTATGACGCATACGACGGCGAGATCCTGCTTGACGATGTTGACATCAGAACGCTCGATATGGAGCAGTACAGACGTGAAATCGGCTATGTTCAGCAAGAGCCGATGATGTTCCACGATACGATATACAGTAACATTTCTTACGGTACGCCGGATGCGAGTGTAGAAGCGGTAATGCACGCGGCAGACGTCGCAAACGCGCATTGCTTTATAGCGCGTATGCCGGATGCGTATGATACCGTGCTCGGTGAGCGCGGAACGGGACTTTCCGGCGGAGAACGTCAAAGACTTTCCATCGCAAGAGCTGTGCTTAAAAATCCGAGCATTCTTTTCTTTGATGAAGCGACGGCGGCGGTCGATTCCGAAACCGAAAATCTTATTCAGGGTGCAATCGAGCGTCTCATCAGCGGACGAACGACGATCATGATAGCACACAGACTTTCCACACTTCGCAAGGCAAACAAGATTATCGTTGTAGATAAAGGCGAGATCCTCGAAATGGGTAAGCCGGAGGATTTGCTTGCGGCAAAGGGCAAGTATTGGAGACTTGTGGAGATTCAAAAAATGTCCGCGCAGGTTGAAAAAAGCAAAGAGGAGGAGAGATTCGAATAATGGAACGCATATATATTGATTACGACGCGGCTCATTTCGAGCGTACCGATCTTACGTTTGTCGATATGACGCTTTATTCCGGAGAGAGTTTTCGTCACCTCGAACCGAGACGTCTCTTTCCTATGACGGGTGTTTCAAAATATATCACACTTCTGAACGATGACGGTGACGAAGTCGCGGTCATACGTGATCTTGCAACGCTTCCTGCGTCTGAGCGCGAGGTGATTGAAGCGTGCCTTTCCGAATATTACCACGTGCCCAAGATCGAGGCGATCACGGGACTTTCCGAGAAATTCGGAATCGTTAAGTTCTTTTGCCGAACGGATCGCGGAGATTGTGTTGTCGAAGTTCGCAATATAGTGCACCAGATCAAGCTGATGTACGGATTCCGTGTGCTTATCAGAGATAACGACGACAATAGATACGAGATACCCGATTTAAGACGGCTTGATAAAAAAAGCCGCAGTTTCTTAGACGATTACATCTAAAAATAAAACGATTGGAGAAAAACAATGAAACTTTTACTTGCGATTGTTAACAATGATGACAGCGCTATTGCGGCTGCGGCACTTACCGAACGCGGATTTTTCGTAACCAAACTTTCCACAACGGGTGGCTTCCTTATGGTGGGAAACACGACACTTCTGATCGGTACGGATGATGATAAGGTCGATGAAGTCAAGGCGATTCTCGCAAAGCATTGCACGACGAGAAAGCAAATACCATCCCCGACGGAGTCGTTCGGATGCGGCCTGCGTAATGACTCGATCCCCAAAGAGGTGTCTGTCGGCGGTGCTACCGTTTTTGTGCTTAACGTAGAGGACACAATGAAGATATAGGCGTTTGTATAACACGAAAAATCTAAGTATATTAACAAAAAATCCGAAGTGTAGCTCTTGGCTCGCTTCGGATTTTTTTACATTGGTTACGATGGATTAAATGTATCAAAGAGATGCTTTTTCTTTTAGACGCTTGCGTAAAAGACTTGAACTTACGGGAATGCCGTCGTCTGTCAGTACGGGCGGCATAATGTTGACGGATATGCCGAGTGCGGAGAGGTGTTTCGTCAATACGTCCGGTGTGCCGAGCGCATTTTTGCCGAACGTGAAATTAAAACCGCAAAAGACCGCAGCCGGAGAGAGAGAACTGACAAAATTTCTTATGAAATCATCGGCGGACATTGAAAGCAACGCTTTGTCCGGATCGGGCATTATGAGAATATCGACGCCGAGCGCGGCGATTGCTGTGGCTTTTTCGTCCGGTGTCATCAGCGGAGAGGCGGAACCCGGCGAAAAGACGTTTTTCGGCGGCGACGAGAAGCACCACACCGCCAATGCTCCGTCAAGTTTTTTTGCTGTTTCTGCGGCGGCACCGATGACGGAAATGTGACCTTTGTGTAAGCCGTCAAACGTTCCGAGTGCGACAGATGCTACCTTTGTATTCAATTTCGGAAACGGTTCCTTAAAAATCTGCATATTATATCTCCGCAACGCTTGAATTACATATTAACTGCAATATTTTAACACAAATTGCCGCAAAAAACAACCTCGTCAAAATCGCAAGAAAAACTTTTGTGAGTCAAGTATGCGAACTCCGATTTTTCATAAATTCGGGTGCCCTCGCTTGACATTAACATATATATTGGTATATAATATTTTCAAGATTTTAATATGCGGGGAAAGTATGCCCGAAAAAAGGGTAGGAGCACCCCGCGATTTATTTTGATATTAATTTGAAAGTGAGTATACCATGAAAAATTACAAGGTTGATACAAATTGCGTTCAGGCAGGTTGGGAACCTTCGAACGGAGAGCCGAGCATACTTCCCATATATCAGTCAACGACATATAAATACGACTCCTCCGAGTTCCTCGGTAAGCTTTTCGATCTTGAAGCACCCGGCCATATGTATACGAGAATATCGAACCCGACCGTTGATGCGGTTGAAAAAAAGATTGCGGCACTTGAAGGCGGCGTGGGTGCGATGTGCACCGGCTCCGGTCAGGCGGCAAGCTTTGCTTCGATATTCAACATTACCTCTGCCGGTCAGAACTTTATTTGCTCCGCTTCGATTTACGGCGGAACGACAAATCTTTTTGCCGTTACAATGGCAAGAATGGGCATAGAGGTCAGATTTTTCACTCTTGACATGACAGACGACGAGGTGAACGCCCTCTTTGATGAAAATACGAGACTTGTTTTCGGTGAAACCGTCGCAAACCCCGCGCTTGACGTTTTCGATATCGAGCGCTATGCAAATATCGCACACAGTCACGGTGTTCCGCTTATCATAGACAATACATTTGCAACTCCCGTGCTTTGCCGTCCGCTTGAGTTCGGCGCAGATATAGTTATCCATTCGACAACGAAGTACATGGACGGTCATGCGGCTGTTGTCGGCGGCGTTATCGTTGACGGCGGTAAATTTGACTGGACAAAGGACGGAAAGTACCCCGAACTGTCAACTCCCGATGAGTCCTATCACGGTGTCGTTTACACCGAACAGTTCGGCAATGCCGCTTATATAACCAAGGCGCGCACTCAGCTTATGCGTGACCTCGGCCTCACGCCTCAGCCGCTCGCTGCTTTCTTGCTCAATCTCGGACTTGATTCTCTTGCGGTCAGAATGGAGCGTCATGTGAAAAATGCGCTTAAGGTTGCCGAATTTCTTGAAAAAGATCCGAGAGTGTCTTGGATCAATTATCCTTCGCTTCCTTCGTCAAAGCAGTATGCGCTTGCGCAAAAATACCTTCCGGACGGCGCCTGCGGCGTTATTGCATTCGGTGTTAAGGGCGGAAGAAATGCCGCGATGAAGTTTATGGACAGCCTCACTCTCGCACGTATAGTTGTTCACGTTGCGGATGCAAGAACTTGCGTGCTTCATCCCGCATCGACAACTCACCGTCAGCTTACCGATGATCAGCTTGCGGCGGCAGGCATAACTCCGGATCTTATCCGTATGTCCATCGGTATCGAAAATGTTGAGGATATTATTGCCGACATTGACGCGGCGCTTACAAAAGCTACGGAATAATCTTACGCCATGCCTATAAAAATACCCAACCTTCTCCCCGCAACCGAAACTCTGCAAAGTGAAAATATTTTTGTGATGACGGAGACGCGCGCCATAAGTCAGGATATACGTCCGCTTTCGATCGCGGTGCTCAATCTCATGCCGACAAAAATCGAGACGGAGACTCAGCTTGCGCGTTTGCTCGGAAACACTCCGCTTCAAGTTGAACTGACTCTGCTCCACACCAAAACGCACAAATCGAAAAATACTTCCTCGGAGCATTTGCTTGCGTTTTATAAGACGTTTGACGATGTCCGTGACTTGAAGTTCGACGGTCTTGTGATAACGGGTGCGCCTGTTGAAAAACTTGATTTTGAAGAAGTCGAGTATTGGAATGAGCTTTGCGAAATCATGGAATGGAGCAAGACAAACGTCACAAGCACTTTCCATATTTGTTGGGGCGCTCAGGCGGGACTTTATTATCACTACGGTATAGGTAAATATCCGCTCGAAAAAAAGCTTTTCGGTGTGTTTCCGCATCGAAAGGACTATAAAAATTCGATTTTGCTTCGAGGTTTTGACGATACCTTTATGGTGCCTCATTCACGTCATACAACAGTCAGACGCGAGGACATCGAGGCGTGTGATAAACTTAGGATAGTTGCGTCGTCAGATGAGGCGGGAGTTTATGCCGTTACAACCAAGAGAGGACGTCAGATATTTATAACCGGTCATTCGGAATACGATGCGGAAACGCTTAAAAATGAATATTTCCGCGATAAAAATGCAGGACTTCCGATCGAAGTGCCGAAAAATTACTTTCCCGACGATGACGACACTAAGCCTCCGATGATGACTTGGAGAAGCCATGCAAATCTGCTCTATTCGAATTGGCTTAATTATTTTGTATATCAAACAACGCCTTATGATCTCAGAAAGATCAAATAACAGGAGGGAAAACAAAAGATGAAGAAGCTCCTCGTCGCAGATGGCACAAACATAATGTTCCGTTCGTTTTACGGAATACGTCCCTTTACAACAAAGTCGGGACTTCATACCAATGCCGTTTACGGATTTACGACGATGCTGACAAAGCATATCGAGGAGCTGGCACCCGACGCTGTCGCTGTCGCGTTTGATTTGCCGGAGCCGACGTTCAGACATAAAAAATTCGATGCGTATAAGGGCACACGTCAAAAAGCGCCGGAGGAACTGACGGAGCAAATCGAGTACGTCCGCAGGTGCGCGGATGCGCTCGGACTTCATCCGATATCTGTTTCAGGGTACGAAGCGGATGATGTTCTCGGAACGCTTGCGCGAATGGGTGAGGACGATGGATATGAGGTCTATGTTCTTTCCGGAGATCGCGATACGCTTCAGCTCATAACGGATAAAACGCGTGTCGTTTATTTGACATCGAAAGAAAATATTTTGTACGATGAGGCAAAGTTCCTTGAAAATTACGGCACTGAGCCGAAGCGTCTTGTCGATATAAAGGCGCTGATGGGCGATACGTCCGACAATATTCCCGGAGTTCGCGGAATAGGTGAAAAAACAGCAAAAAAACTCATCTCGGAAAACGGGTCGCTTGATGCGGTATATGCCGATCTTGATTCGCTTTCCGCAACAGCTTCGGTGAAGGAGAAGTTGCGTGTCGGAAAGGAATCCGCATATATGTCCGCGGAGCTTGCGAAAATTACTCGTTTTGTACCGCTTGAAATCAAGCTTGACGAACTTGACTATACCGGTTATGATAGCGAAAAATTGAGCGCACTTTTTTCAGAGCTCGAATTTTATAAGTTGTCAGAAAGATTCGGACTTACTTCTTCGGACGGTAAATCGGGAAATGCGGCAAAAAACACAGTGGAAAATGCAGATAATGTGCCTGCCGCAAAGCCATTGACGTCAGCTGCTTCGGCAAACGTCGAAAGCATTACCGCGTGGCTTGACGGAAACACGGTTTATGTTGTTTCTGATGGCTCGGATGAGGTCTATGTTGCCGACGCTTCATCGACAGAAGCGAAAGCGATCTTTTCACGTGCGGATGTTACAACGCATGGATCAAAATTGCTTTATTCAAGATTTGCGTCGCTTGGCGTGAATCCGAAAATTTCGTTTGATACGGAACTTGCGGCGTATGTTTTGCGTTCGGGCGAGAGTTCGTATGATCTTGAAAGACTGATGATGACGTATCTCGGAGAGGGAAATCTTCCGTCGCGAGGTGAAGAAATTGTTCTTGCGGTCAGACGTCTTGCAAAAACAGAGCGCGAATTTTTGAAAAAAGCATCGGACGAAGCGAGAGAACGCGGCGTTGCTACGTCGGAGGAGCTTCTTTATAATATTGAGCTTCCGCTTGTACCCGTACTTTCAGAAATGGAAGCGGTGGGCTTCCATATTGATACAAACGGTGTTCTCGAATACGCAAAAATGCTCGGAAAAGCGGAGCAGTCTCTTGCCGAGCAAATATATTTCAGAGCAGGTCATGAGTTTAATATAAATTCGCCCAAACAGCTCGGAGCCGTTCTTTTCGAAGAAATGGGTCTGCCGGCGGGTAAAAAAACAAAAACAGGCTATTCGACAAACGCAGAAACACTTGAAAATCTCAGATATTCCTATGAAATTGCGGACGATATTCTTAATTACCGTCAAATAGCAAAGCTTCGCGGAACATACGGAGAGAGCCTTGCTGCGATGGCAGATGAAAACGGATGCATTCATTCGACTTTCAATCAAACCGTTACGGCTACGGGCAGGCTTTCTTCAACAGACCCGAATTTGCAAAACATACCCGTCAGAACAGAGCTCGGACGTGAATTGAGACGCTTTTTCGTTCCGTCGGCAGAGGGCAGAGTTCTTGTTGACGCGGATTATTCGCAGATTGAACTTCGCTTGCTTGCCGCTGTTTCCGATGATGAAACAATGAAGCGCGCGTTCATTTCGGGCGCGGATATTCATGCGTCAACGGCGTCGGAGGTGTTCGGGGTTCCGATGGAGCAGGTGACGGGTGAACTGCGCTCTCGCGCCAAGGCTGTCAATTTCGGTATAGTTTACGGAATCGGAGATTATTCTCTTTCGCGAGATATAGGAACTACCAGAAAAGAAGCGGCACAATATATAGACAATTATCTTTCCACATACAAAAAAGTGGACGAATACTTAAAAAATGCCGTCGCTGAGGCGAAAAGTCACGGGTATGTGACGACGCTTTTAGGCAGACGCAGATATATTCCTGAGATCAATGCTTCAAACAAGCAGACGCGCGCTTTCGGAGAACGTGTGGCTATGAATTCCCCGATTCAAGGGACGGCGGCTGACATTATAAAGCTTGCGATGATAAATACGTCTCGTGCGCTTCGCGAGAAGGGACTTGACGCTAAGCTGATCCTTCAGGTGCACGATGAGCTGATCGTTGACAGCAGCAAAAAGGATGCGGAAGCGGTTAAGGCGCTGCTCGTCCGTGAGATGGAAAACGCCGTGAAACTTTCGGTTCCGCTTTCCGTTGAAGCGAATGTGGGTGATTCGTGGTACGAATGTAAATAAAATGCCGATCTCGGCAATTTGGGAGAATATATGTATAAAATCGGTTTTGACAATGATAAATACATTGCCTTGCAGTCGGAAAAAATAGCCGAGCGTGTGAAATATTTCGGCGGCAAGCTGTATTTGGAATTCGGCGGTAAGCTTTTTGACGATTACCATGCTTCGAGAGTCTTGCCGGGCTTTCAGCCGGACAGTAAAATAAAAATGCTTCTCCGCATGAAGGATGAGGCTGAGGTGATCATAGCGATTAGCGCCGATTCCATAGAAAAAAGCAGACGTCGCGGAGATCTCGGCATAACTTACGATGAGGAGACCCTGCGCCTTATAGACGCTTTCAGATCAATTGATCTTTTTGTAGGTTCCGTTGTAATAACAAGGTATGTCCCCTCTCCGCTTACGGAGCAATTTGAAAAAAGGCTTACTTCTCTCGGCATCAAGGTATATCATCATTATACGATCAAGGATTATCCGTCCAATGTTCCTCTTATCGTTTCGGATGACGGCTTCGGCAAAAACGATTATATAGAAACGACACGTTCGCTTGTTGTTGTTACGGCGCCGGGGCCCGGCAGCGGTAAAATGGCAACCTGCCTGTCTCAGCTTTTCCACGAAAACAAGCGCGGAATTCGCTCCGGATACGCTAAATTCGAAACGTTTCCAACGTGGAATCTGCCATTGAAGCACCCCGTTAACCTTGCTTACGAGGCGGCAACGGCAAATCTTGATGACGTTAATATGATAGATCCGTATCATCTTGAAGCTTACGGAGAGATGACGGTCAACTACAATCGCGATATCGAAATATTCCCTGTGCTTAATGCGATTTTTCACGAAATATACGGCGATTCGCCGTATAAGAGCCCGACTGATATGGGTGTTAATATGGTTGGACACTGTATTATTGACGATGAGGCTTGCCGCGAGGCGTCACGCCGTGAGATACTTCGCAGATATTATGCGGCGCTTTGCGACAAGGCAATGGGGTTTGAAAACGACAGCGTCGTTTATAAGCTTGAACTTTTGAAAAAGTCAATGAATATAACAACGGCGGATCGCCCTGCGATAGACGCCGCAAATAAAAAAGCGGAGGAAACGGGCGCTCCCGCGCTTGCGATCGAATTGCCGGACGGCACTGTCGTAACGGGAAAAACATCGTCTTTGCTCGGCGCATCCTCAGCGGCACTTCTGAACGCGCTTAAATATCTTGCCGGAATAGATGATGATGTGCATCTCATCTCACCGAGCGTTATAGAGCCTATTCAGCATCTTAAGGTTGAGCACATGGGAAATCACAATCCCAGAATGCATACGGACGAGCTGCTTATAGCGATCGCGATATGCGCGGTGACGGATGAAAATGCCGCAAAAACAATAGAATGTCTTGATATGCTTCACGGTTGCGAAGCACATTCATCCGTTATGCTTTCGAGAGTGGACGAAAATCTTTTTAAGAAGTTGGGAGTCAATCTTACCTGTGAACCGAAGCAGGAGAAAAAGAGGTTATACAGAAAATGAAAATAACAGTTATCGGTTGCGGTAGATGGGGTACGTTTATCGCATATTATCTTCACAATACGGGACATGATGTAACGCTGTACGGCAAGGAGTCGCATCCTCACATGGTTGCTTTGCAGACCGAGCGTAAGAACGGTTATCTTACGCTTCCCGACGATTTTAAGCTTTCGACCGATATAGTTTCTGCACTTGATACGGATACCGTTATCATTTCAATCGGTTCGCAGGGACTCAGAGGTCTTTTCGATGAAATAAGAGCCGCGTCGGACAGACCGCGCCGCTACATTCTTTGCATGAAGGGAATCGAGATAGAAACGGGTGCACGTCTTTCCGAAATTGCGGCAGCGGGTGCTGCTCCGGGAAGCCGCATCGCGGTTTGGGTCGGTCCCGGTCATGTCGAAGAATTTACTCGCGGAAATCCCAACTGCATGGTTATAGACAGTAATGACGATGAACTCAAGCACGAGCTTGTAGATTCGTTCTCAAGTAAACTCATCCGCTTTTATTACGGAACGGACCTGATTGGAAGCGAGATCGGCGCCGCTTCGAAAAATGTTATCGGTATTGCCGCAGGTATGCTTGACGGTCTTAATCTTTCCGTGCTTAAGGGCGCACTTATGGCAAGAGGAACGTCTGAGATCGCACGCCTTATCGGTGCTATGGGAGGTAATCCCAATTCCGCTTACGGACTTTGCCATCTCGGAGACTACGAGGCAACGGTTTTCTCGCTGTTCAGCCATAACAGACGCTTCGGAGAAGCGTATGTTCGCGGTGAAAGCTACACGGATCTTGCGGAAGGTTATTATACCGTGTGCGCGATGATGAATCTCGCCAAAAAATATAATGTCGAGCTTCCGATATGTGAGGTTGTTTATAAAATACTTTATGAGGGTGCGGATACGAGAGAATGTCTTGATTCGCTTTTCTCAAGAAGCATAAAGAACGAGTTTTAATAAAAGGAGACGAATATGAAGCTTTACTTCGTAAGACATGCCGACCCTGACTATTCGATCGATTCTTTGACCGCCAAAGGTTGGCACGAAGCCGAACTGCTCGCGCCTCGTATTGCCAAGCTTGAGCCGATAAGAGACGTGTACTGTTCGCCTCTCGGACGCGCGCAGGATACGGCAAGAGTTTCGCTTGAGCCTCTCGGACGCACGGTTATCACGAAACCTTGGATGCCCGAATTCCCTGCGGTTATGCAGATGCCGGACGGTCACTACCGTATGCCTTGGGATTTTGAGCCGGGTTGGTGGACGAAGCAGCCCGATCTTTACGACAAGGACAATTGGTTCCGCGGTCCTACAATGAGCAGAGGCGGTAACGTTGAAGAATGGTATCTCCGCGTTACAAACGGTATCGATGAGATTCTCGCAAGCTACGGCTATTATCGTGACGGCAATATTTATCGTACGGAGGAGGGCAATACGGATACGATCGTGTTCTTCTGTCACCTCGGAGTCATGTTCGTTATGCTTTCACATCTGCTCGGTATGCCTACGCCGACTCTTTGGCAAAACTTCTTTGTTGCACCGTCGAGCGTGACGCTTGTTTCAACGGAAGAAGTCGTCCCCGGTGAGGTTGCGTTCAGATGCAAATACCTCGGTGACGTGTCTCATCTTTACCATGTCGGTGAGGAACCGTCGAATTCAGGTTTCTTTGAAGAAATGCAGAAGAAAAAGTAATAAAAGTATAAAACCTCTTGCGACGGACGAATAAAGCCACCGTGGGAGGTTTTGCTTGTAAAAGCAAAACCATGAAAAAGCAGAATATGATAATAGATTTTCATACACACGCGTTCCCGGATAAAATAGCGGCAGGTGCCGTGGATTCGCTCGGAAAAGCGGCAAATTTCGAAGCTTTGACTGACGGAACCGTTTCAAATCTGCAAAATTTGCTGGCAGAATCCGAAATCGACCTCGGAGTCATCCTTCCCGTCGCAACAAGACCGGATCAGTTTTACAGTATTAACCGTTTTGCGGCGGAGGTTTGCGAGCGTGACAGGGTGATCTCCTTCGGAAGCGTTCATCCCTTTGACGAAGCCTTTACGGAGCACATAAAAGAAATCTCACGTCTCGGATTAAAAGGTATAAAGCTTCATCCGGATTTTCAGGGCGCGTATATAGACGACGAATGCTTTGTGCGTTTGGTTTACGCCGCCTTTGACGCAGGACTTATCGTTGTTACGCACGCAGGCATAGACCCCGGACTGCACGGCGGTGACGTTCACTGTACGCCGAAAAGGGCGGCAAATTTGCTCGATAAGCTTGCTGTCGGAGAGGGGGAGGTGCCGTTTGTTTTTGCCCACGGCGGAGGCTACGCTATGCATAAAGAGGCAATGAAGCACCTTACAGGTCGCAAAATATACGTCGATCTTTCGATGATGCACAGAATGTCCGATGTCGATTCCGTTACGGAACTTGTGCGCGCACACGGAGCGGAGAGGGTGCTGCTCGGTTCCGATTGCCCGTGGGGGCATCCGATCGAAACGCTTGATTTTATTCGTAATTTACAGATTTCCGATGAGGAGAAAACGGCAATACTCGGTGAAAATGCCAAGCGATTGCTGAAAATTTAGGATATGAGATATATTGATCTGCACACACATTCGAATTGCAGCGACGGAACGATGTCTCCGGCCGAGGTTGTGAGAGCGGCAAAAGAAGCGGGACTTTCCGCGATCGCGCTTTCCGATCACGATACTGTTGCGGGAATCGCAGAAGCTGTTGCCGAGGGAAAGCGTATCGGAGTTGAGGTCATCCCGGCGATAGAGCTGTCCGCACAGTCGAAAACAGAGACGCACATTCTCGGATATTTTATAGATCCGGAAAATGCGGAACTCAAAAAAACGCTCGAATATGCCAAGGAAGTGCGCGAACTGCGCGAGATCGACGTTATTGAAAAGTTGCGTGAACACGGCTTTGAAATAAGCATGGACGAGCTTAGTGCGCTCGCAGATTCGGACGTGCTCTGTCGCGCACATATAGCGAAGCTTATGGTAATGAAGGGTTATGTTTCGTCCGTAAAAGAAGCGTTTTCGCTTTGGCTTTCGAGTGGACGACCGGCATACAGCGCACGTCAGGCATTGACCGACTCTCAGGCTGTTCGGCTTATAAAATCCGCAGGCGGTCTTGCATTTGTTGCACATTTGAATCAGACAAAACGAACGCTCGACGATCTGGAGGCGTTTCTCACGAGACTTAAAGCGGACGGACTTGACGGCATTGAGGGTATATATACCGAATATACGCCAGAACAAACAAAGGCTTACGGTGCACTTGCGGATAAGATCGGACTGATAAAATCCGGCGGAAGCGATTTTCATGCCGGAAATAAGCCGCATATCGCGATCGGACACGGCACCGGAGAACTGCGTGTGCCGTATTCGCTTTTGGAAATAATGAAAAACAAGCATTCCATGCTTGACACAAAGGCTTAATTTATTATATAATATCAACCGTGACACGGTTGAGTTGTCGCGCGGTTTGCGCCGTAAGGCCTTATCGTGAGGAAAGTCCGGGCTTCACAGGGCAGGATAACGGATAACGTCCGCCGGAGGCGACTCCCGGGAAAGTGCAACAGAAATATACCGCCGCGATTTTCGCGGTAAGGATGGAAAGGCGAGGTAAGAGCTCACCGGAACGGCAGGTAACTGTCGCTCCCTGTAAACCCTATCCGAAGCAACTCCCCCAATGTCCCAGTCATCGGCCCGATGCAGTGACGGAGGGAGGCAGAAGTTAAGTTTGCGGGGCAAATTTAACTTCGACAGTTTCGCTTTGCGAAATTGTCCGAGGTGATTTTCGCTTTTGCAGATGCTACTTCGAGCACGGCGGAGACGCTGTGCAAAGATAGATGACAACTCTCGACAGAACCCGGCTTACAGATCGTGTCATTCTTTTGAGATAAAAAACGCACCTTTTAAGGGTGCGTTTTTTGCTTATGCATGATTTTAGTTTTCTTTTTTGATAATGCAGACGGCGGTGATTGTTATGATCATGATCGCAATGACGGCAATGATTTCTGTCGCGGATGAGGCGCAGCCGCTTTGTTCGGTTGTCGCATTGTCGGTTGAAGCAGTACCGTCATCCGTTGCGCTCGGAGCGCTTGTTTCTGTCTCATCTTTGTTTTTGTCGGCTTCTTCCGCTTCTTTCGAGAGATATCTTTTTTCAACTCCCTCAAGTGTCGGAGTTACCTTTTCCATCATTCCTTTTTCGTCGAACGTGAGTACGTCGATACAGGTCTGACGGTGGTGACCGGTGCCGTCGGTGAAGCTGCCGAGCGGAGTGTAGAAGCGATGATATGCGATGTAGTATTCGTCCTCTCCGGGAATTTGCAATATCGAATGGTGACCGGTGCCGAGAATGTCGAGATCTGCGTTCTTTTCAAGTATTGTACCGCGATATTGAATAACACCGTCTATCTTTTTCGATGTTCCGTAATTGACGTGATAATTTGCGCTTCCCGTGTCATCGCATGACCAGGTGAAGTGGTAAAGTCCGTCTCGTTTGGTGACGGTGATTGCTTCACGGAAATCGGTGACGCCCGTGTAATTTTTCAAGGTCGAGTAGTCGCAGCTTATCATATCGTCGTTAAGCTTTACGACAGCGGCATTTCCGTTGCCGAAAAGCATATACGATGTGCCGTCATCATCTGTAAATATCGACGGGTCGATCGCTTGACCCATCGAAACGCCGTACTTTTTACAAATCGCAACGGTCATAAGCGGTTCGTCTTCCGCGACAAACGGTCCTGTAGGAGAGTCTGAAACGGCAACGCCGATGTTGGAATTGCCTGCGGAGTCTTTGGCACAGAAGTAGAAGTAATATTTGCCGTCCTTTTCCTCAATCGAGGGCGCCCAAGCGCTTCCGACAGCCCATTTTACGTCTTTGCCCTTTTCGCAGTTCAAAATTACGCCTTCGTCAGTCCAATCAACAAGATTTTTCGAGGAGAAAACGTGAAATTTCGTACCCGACCAACCGGCATAGCCGTCGGATGTTGTGTAAAGATAGTAGGTGTCACCGAAAACGTCAATGTCGGGATCTGCGCACTGACCTTCGAGCACTGGATTTGCACAGAGGATAGCGTTTACAGTCCATGTTTCTTTAATGCCGTTTACGGTAAATGTAACCGTTGTCGGTTCGCCGTATTTGACTTCTACGTCGCCTTCGGTGTCGAGTTTTGCGTTAGACTGAGTGGTGAATCTTAGTT
>CAZPJU010000011.1:0-10548 GCA_964586965.1 uncultured Lachnospiraceae bacterium
TTACGTCATATATGGCGGAACCGATGTCAGAAACGCGCAACCGATATATACATACGTCAAAAATTCGCTCTCCGTCGTAAAAAAATGTACCGAAGCGGCAAGTCCCGTGTGTGAATTTCAAAGAATGAAGAATGCAGGCGGCAAGCTCACATACGAACCCGTACCGTTGCGGAGCTATGATCCTATTAAGCGCATACAAAAAGCAAGTCCCACCTGCGCTCCGTTTACGGGAGACGTCGGACTTAAGCTCGCAGACGTCAAAAACGGCGTTTGCTCGCTCGAAGAATTCACATCTCAGCTCACGAACTCTGAGCTCGACTGTTTAGTCCGCGGCGAAGGAATGGATTCTCCAAAGGTCGATGTATACACGACCGCGATTTTCGGCGGCGTAACGGAATCGCTCCGTCACTACGGCATTTCGATTTCAAGCAATTCCGACGGTCCCTCCGGCATCCGTTCGGATCGCGGCGAACACGCAACGCTTCTGCCGAACGGCACTTTACTCGCGTCCACGTTTGATGATGACGCGGTTGAGGAGCTGTTTACGTATGAAGGTATCGAACTGTACACTCACGGTCTCGACGCGTTGCTCGGTCCGGGAATGAATCTTCACCGCCACCCCTGCAACGGCAGAAACTTCGAATATTTCTCGGAAGACCCGCTGCTCACGGGTAAAACGGCTGCCGCCGAATCGAGAGGTTTATCCGTTTCCGGAACATTCGCCACGCTCAAACATTTTGCCGCAAATGGACAGGAAAAGAACCGCTTCGGATGCGATGCGATCGTCAGCGAACGCGCGTTGAGAGAGCTGTATCTGAAAGCGTTCAAAATCGCCGTTGACGAAGGCAATGCAAAAGCTATAATGACGTCCTACAACCCAATAAACGGCATTCAGAGCGCATCAAATTACGATCTGACAACTGTCATCCTGCGCGACGAATGGGGCTACGACGGCTTTGTTATGACAGACTGGAACGCGCACATGAATACCGTCGGCGGAAAAGGTAATACTCGTGACAAAGCGAGGATGGTTCGTGCTCAAAACGACATCTACATGATTGTTTCGGACAGTGAAAAGGCAAATGACGAAGATAATATTCTCTCCTCGATTGCATCAGATTTGCTCACTCGCGCAGAGCTGGTTAGATCCGCAAATAATGTCCTGCGATACATAATGAACACCCCAAATTTCGAAAGATTTTGCAAAGAAAATTTGCAAAACAAATCCTAAAAGCCATTTGCAGATATAAAAAAAGCACGCGAAAGCGTGCTTTTTTCTTAGCAATGATAATAAAAATAAAGCATAACAAGTGAAAATGCAATGAAAAGCAGTCCGCAAACGAGCAAATATCCGAACTCGACTTTTTTATCCGCTCTGCTCATTCTGTAATCGTAAAACGTATCGTACTTTCTGAGTTTTTCGGTTCTGAACATATCGGCAAACGATCTAAGTCCGTATGCCAACATATCAAATGTTCCTTCATTTGTCGAAAGCACGAGAAGTCCCGCGCACGTGATAAGCACTCCGGCAACAAACGATGCATCACACAAAATGTGAAACACGCTTTGCGTTTCGGTTTGCGAAAAGATATCCTTCGCAAAGATTATCGCCGCAAATATTGCAAGTCCGACAAGCAGTGTTATCAGATACTTTTTTATTTTTTTCATTCTGCTTTTGCGTTTTCGTATTCCTGACGGTACTTCTCGAATTCCTCTGTATTGCAATATACAAAGTGTCCGGGATATACCTCTCTCATCGACGGGCCTTCTTTTGAATAGTCGTGATCCATCATAGGATTATATACGATTCTCTTTCTGTTCTTTTCCGTTATCGGGTCGGGAAGCGGAATCGCAGACAAAAGCGAGCGTGTATACGGATGGAAAGGATGCGCGAAAAGCTCATCACTTGTCGCAAGCTCAACGATCTTACCGAAATACATAACCGCGATTCTGTTGGAGAAATACTTTACAACCGCAAGGTCATGCGCGATAAACATGATCGTAAGTCCCATTTTTTCGCTCAGCTCGTTAAGCAGATTGATTACCTGCGCCTGAATTGAAACGTCAAGCGCCGAGATCGGCTCGTCCGCAATGATCAATTCCGGGTTCATGATGACCGCACGCGCTATGCCGATACGCTGACGCTGACCGCCGGAGAATTCGTGAGGATAACGTGAAGCGTGCTCCTGAACAAGACCTACCGTTTCAAGTATTTTATATACCTGCTGATCAATATACTCCTTATCCTTGATACCGCGGATAACAAGTCCTTCAGCGATTATATCGCGAACCGTCATACGAGGGTCAAGCGATGCAATCGGATCCTGGAAGATCATCTGTATCTCATTTGTAAGCTGATTTGCGCCCTTAGTGCGCGACCATTTGTTATGATCGGCAACAGCGGATTTTATTTCCGCGCGGTTTTCCTTGATAATTCGGTCTCTCTCCGCCTTATCTATCTTGCCGTCGTCGTAATCCTTGCGAGCCTGACGAATCGCATCCTTATAGGAACGCGTTCCCGCGCAAATTCGCTCACCTTTATAGTATACGGAGCCGCCGGTGATATCATACAGTCTGATAATAGAGCGTCCCGTTGTTGTTTTTCCGCATCCGGATTCTCCGACAAGACCGAAAACCTCACCCTTGTAAATATCAAAGCTTACATTATCGACAGCTTTGTTCTCAAATTTACCGAGTTTGAAATACTGCTGGAGATTTCTAACGCTTAATAATACTTCTTTTTCCATATTATTCTCTCTCCTTCTTCAAACGTTCGATACGAGACTTAATGAGCTGAGGCATTTCAACCTTCGGCGCATTGGGGTGCAAGAGCCATGTTGCGGCATAATGTGTGGGAGTGATTTCAAAGAGCGGAGGCTCAAGTTCAAAATCAATGTCAAGCGCATATTTGTTTCTTGCCGCAAACGCATCTCCCTTAGGCGGGTATATCATATTCGGGGGCGTGCCGGGGATAGACTCAAGCTTTTCCGTCGTTTCGAGGTCGGGCATACTGCTGAGAAGCGCCCATGTATACGGATGAGCGGGCTCGTAGAATACCTCCTCCGATGTTCCGTGCTCGACTATTTTACCTGCGTACATAACGGCAATTCTGTCCGCCATGTTAGCAACAACACCCATATTATGCGTAATAAAGATGACGGAAAGGTTTCTTTCCTTTTTGATTACGTTGATAAGTTCGAGTATCTGCGCCTGAATAGTAACGTCAAGTGCCGTTGTCGGCTCATCGCAAATAAGAATATCGGGGTTAGCGGAAAGCGCGATCGCAATAACTATTCTCTGTCTCATACCACCCGAAAATTCGAACGGATACTGATGGAATCGAGTTGCGGGTTCGGGGATACCAACTTCTTCAAGAAGCTTTATCGCCTTGGCTTTTGCTATTCTCTTATTCATCTTGACAACGAACTTAGATGCCTGATCCTTGAAGAAATCAATCAAGTCAATAACGCGTGCGTTTGCGTCAAAGTCTTTATCGCTTTCAACATCGGAAACATAATGATTGTACAGATTTTCGATAACACTGCAAATATTGGCAAGTTTAAGATCAAGATCAATAATTACCTGAGGGGTAAGCACCCAATCGGGCTGAACTCCCTTGGCAACGATTGCATCATACTTAGCCTTATTTTTGAGGTATTTTTTCTCCTCAATGGGATTTTTCTTGATGCCCTCGAAGTATTCGTCAATTGACGTTTCAAACGCAGAATCGAAAACATATTCAACGCTTTCTTTCTTAACGCTGAGACGGTCAATGGCTTTCTTTACCTTTTCGCTAAGTGCTTTATGGTAAGACTTTGCCTTATGTTCATCAATGTTGCCCGCCTTGAAGTACTCAAGTGCTTCCTTAAGGTCGGCAATAATGTCGCGCTTCATGGAAACGGACTTTTCATGTGCATAGACAACGCCGCTTTCAGCCGTTTTAACAAATTCGTTCAGGAAGTCCTCGTCAAGAAATTTACGCGTCATCGCGTTCATTTCCGCAACAGGCATTCCGCTCAAATCCTCGTTCGGCTTTGCGGTGATGTAATATCCGAGCGTAAAGAAGTTCGGCTTATCGTTATTAAGCGCAGCCTTAACAACATCTCTGACATCGGAAAGCACTTCGATAGCTTTTTCTGTATCGACTTTTTTTCCCTGAGCCGCAATTGATGCAAGTTCGGGAACCGTATTGGTAATAACATACGGATTGATCGAAAGCGTCATAAGCTTATTTATGCTCTTGAGTTCGGAAGAAATATCCGATTTTTTCTGTTTTTTAAGCATAAGCAACGCATTTTCGACTTCAACATCAAGCTGAATCGCATTTCCGTATGCTTCATTGAATTCACGTTCGATCTTTGTTGCCGCAACGCAGAAACCGTCGAACTTTTTAAGCATAGCCGAAACATCGGAGGATATATCATTTCCCTTTTCCGCTGCCGCGGCATTTATATTTTCGCCCAAGAGTTTAAGTCTTGAGTTAAACGCATTTTTAGCGTTTTTCTTACCAGTCTTAGCCTTAAGGATCATTGCCTCTGTCAACTGCTGACCGACGCGCATGATCGGGTTAAGGCTGGACATGGGATCCTGGAAGATCATCGCGATTTTATCTCCGCGGAGCTTGTGAAAATCTTCCTCAGAAATTTTAAGTAAGTCTTGTCCGTCGTATAAGATCTCGCCGCCCTCAACGATCGAGTTACCGGCAAGAATACCCATAACAGCCTTGCTTGTTACGGATTTTCCCGATCCGGACTCACCAACGATCGCCAAAGTCTCCCCCTTGTACAGATCGAAGGAGATATTACGAACGGCTTTCAAAATTCCACCTTGTGTACGGAATGATATTTGCAGATTCTTTACTTCTAATTTCTTATCCATAAATATGACCATTCCTTTCATGTGCAAGGTGCGAAGGAAGCCTGTCCTTCGCCGCCTCACATCAGTCGTTATTAATTAGAAATATTTTTTCGTAATTCCCCTTATTCTTCGGTTCCTCTGAGCGAGGGGTTGAATGCGTCACGCAGACCGTTACCGAACAGGTTGAAGCAAAGCATCAGCAAGCTGATAAAGATCGCGGGGAAAAGTATCAAATGAGGATATGTGAACAGGAAGTTCTGTCCGGTTGAAAGAAGCGTACCCACCGAAGTCATACTACCTGTTTCAAGGTTGATAATTCCGAGATAGCTCAAGCTTGTTTCCGAGAAAATAACACCCGGAATTACAAGCACGCTGCTTGTGATCAAAGTACCGATCGCATTCGGGAAGATGTGCTTAAACATAATACGTGAGTCTTTTGCTCCGAGCGTTCTTGCAACCAATACATATTCCTGATTTTTGAAGCGATAGAACTGCATTCTTGTTCGTCCCGCCATACCGGTCCAACCGGTAAGGAAGAATGAGATAAACAGAATAATGATATGTGAAACATTAAAGTGATATTTAAGAAGCGTAATAACTACCATGAACGGGATCGAAGAAAGCAAATCAACGATTCTTTCCATGATAAGGTCTATTTTTCCGCCATAATATCCCTCGATAGCTCCGTAGATAGCACCTACAAAGAGGTTAACGGAAGAAACGATAACAGCCAAGATAAACGAGAATCTCGCACCGCTGGCAAGACAGGTAAAGAGGTCCTTACCGCCGTCATTTGCTCCGAGGATGAACAAAGGCTCTGTTATTCCGTCGCCGGCAACATAATGCTTGTAGATGTAATATTCGCGATAGTCAACACGGATATACCAACGTCCGCCGGATTTTTCTTCTGCGTAATTATAGAGCTTTTCTTCGCCTTCGAGGTACATCTTACTCGTATAAAGGTCGGTGCCGTCGTTAGCCTGATAGATCGGAATGAAATTTCCGTCATTGTCATACACGATCTGAGTTTTTCTTCCGGCGCCGAGCTTTGTTTTGTACCAAATATTGGCGTTGTTTTTGTCTTGCTCGGCTTCTGGACGAAGTTCGGGATCCGTTATCGGAAGGATAACCTGAACGCCCATTTCATCCTGATATGCCTGAAGCGCCTGATATTCCGCCGTTGTGAGCAACTCATAAGTCGCTCCGACAGCATTGTAAGTATCAACTCTGAAAGAATAATACTGAGTCGTTTTGCCCATATATTCTTCTTCACGGATAACGGGTTCTGTCATAATGACATCACGACCGATTTCTTCTTGGATACCTCTGTAAAGGTCGTATGTTGCCTTGTTTACTTCCTTTTCCTGACCGCCGTCCCAGAAATGGATGTTGTGTTCGCGGAAGAAATTAATCTTAGGAAGTGCGAAACTGTAATTAGTATCGAAATATGATACGGTATACGGCGAAAGGATCGGGCCTACGATCGCAAACAATACCAAAATAACGATTACTATCGTTGCAAAAATTGATGCCTTATTTTTTGCGAAGCGATTAAATGCATCTCTGAAATATGTAACCGGCTTTGTCTCAAGCTTAGTATCGTGAAGGTCGCCGTTTGTTGAATGGAAAACAAACTTTTCGCTTGAAATCTTATAATCTTGAGCTTTCATTTACTTTGCCCCCATTCTGATTCTCGGGTCGATCACGCCGTATGAAAGGTCGATGACAAGACCGGCTGCAAGACCGACCAAGAGATAGAAGCCGGACAGCATCATGAAGAAATCGTAGTCTTTGTATGTAATAGCAGTAAGATACAGACCGCCGACGCCGGGAATAGAGAAGATCTTCTCTATAACAAGCGAACCGGAAAGGACGCTGACGAATTCACCGACGATAGACGGGAATATCGGCACCATCGCATTTCTCAAAGCGTGTCTTACCGTTGCCTGAGACTTTGTAAGTCCCTTTGTTCTTGCCAAAAGCATAAACTCACTTGTCAACACCTCTGTAAGTTCGGCACGTGTAAAGCGTGCATAGCCCGCGATCGAACCGAAAGACATACTGAGGACAGCCGGAAGCATTGATCTGAACATTTCGCTGTTGAAATACAAAGACCAGTTAGCCGTTCCGGGTGTATATACCAAATTCTTTTCCGGATATGCCTTTATAACCTCCGCAAAAGACATCATCTTCTTAGGTAAAGCTTCAATTCCCAATACTCCGTCTATTTTGAAGCAAAGGGTGTACAAAAGAAGCGTTGCGTATACAAATGCAGGGACGGAAATAACAACCATTACAGCCGTGCTGATAAAATGGTCCTGCCATTTGTTCTTTTTAAGTGCTGCAAAGATGCCGAGCATAATACCGATAGGCACGGCAATAAGTGACGAATATACGTTAATAAGTATTGTGGGGGGGAGTTTTTCTGTAAATACGTCCCAAACAGCCTGACCGCGATATTCGGGCATATTGAATCCGATGCCGAAGTCGCCGTCCAGAACAATTCTCTTAATATACAATACAAACTGTTCGGGGATAGGTTTATCATAACCTCTTGATTTGAGTTGCGCTATGATCTTCGCGGAATCTTCACCAAACCCAGCAGAATAATTAATCGGAAGAAGCTTGATTAAGACAAAGCATGTTACAAAAATGATAGTAAAAGTCATGAGCATCAATCCCACTCTTTTACAAATATACTTAAACATATACATTTTTGCAAGTTCCTTTCTCTGTTTAATAACCGACAATGAGGGATAGTTAAAAAACTACCCCTCACAATCGTTCGTGTTTAATACAAAAAATTATTATTTGTAGTTAAGTTCGCCGTTGTACTTAGCAACTTCAGCTTCCCAAGCTTCATCGTCGAAATTGTACTTCGCATACTTAAGTCCGCCGTAACCCATGAATGTGTTGTATTCATAAGTGATATAATCAAGCTTGAAGGAAATAAGCGATGCGGAGAAGCTGTTAGCAACAGGTATTGTGTAGTAAGCCTGGAGAACTTCCTTTTCGAGAGCAGCGATAAGCTGGAGTCTCTTAGACTGTTCAAGAGCGCTTTCGCTCCAGTCATACTTAGCGCCGGAAGAACCGTTAAGGCAGTTCCACCAATCCATAAGAGACATTGTCTCGGTGATATCACCGCCGTCTTCTGCAACGCCTACCATTGTGAATGTCATCTCAACGGATTCGGTATCCCAGAAGTAAGAATACATATAAGTATCGCTGAGGTAAGCCATGAGGAAGTAGCCGGGATCCCAAGCTGCGCCCTGCCAACCGCCGAAGCAAACATCATAGTCGCCTGCACGGAAGTCATCTGCCCAAGCATCACCGAAGTCCTTGGTTTCTGTTTCGAGCTTGCCTTCAAGAGGTGTGCCCTTAACGAGTTCTACCCAAGCATCCGTGACGAAGTCGAAACGTCTTGTAACTGTTGTATTGATAGCGCCTGTACCAAGCGTAAGAACAACCTTATCGTTTTCCTTGATATCGCCTGCTGCGAGAGCTTCGTTGTACGCCTTTGTTACGAGTTCTCTTGCTGCATCGAGGTCATAGCCTGTGATAGCATCAACTGCCTTATCAAGGCTGTCATACTTAGTGTAATCAACATTATAAACGTCGCAAAGAACCTTCTTAGCTTCGTCGGAGTTTCTGTAAACGCCGCCGTTTTCAACATCATAGTAATGCATGGTGTTGAACAGACCGAAGCCCTGGAGAGAAGATGTTGTTGTCTTTGTTGCGAAATCCGCTCTGTTAATAGCGAGAGAAAGTGCTTTTCTGAAATCAGTGTAAGAAAGAATTGTCTTATTTACGCCGTCTGTTTCGCGTGCCTTGAGCGCGTCCTTACCGGACTGGAGCTGGAGAGACATAACGAAGTCACTGGGCGTGAAGTAAGCACGATCGGAACCCTTATAGTCGTCCGCTATACTTACGTCGATACCGATACCGTCGATTTCACCTGCAAGGAACATAACCCAAGCAGCGTTCCAGTCTTTAACGATATCGTATACGATTCTGTCTGTCTGATAGAGGTTTGCATTTTCTTCCAAACCGTAGCCGTACCAAGCTTCGTTTCTTGTAAGAACGTACTGTGTACCGGACTGGAAGCTTTCGAGTTTATAGGGACCCCAGCTCTTTGTTGTATCTACGCTGGAGCAATAGTTAGTTGTCCAAAGTGTTTCGCCTTCGGTGGGAGCAATCTTGCAAGATTCGTACATCTCTTTGTGAACGAGCGGGAGAGATGACATATTGTATTTTGCCTTGTAAGAGAGAGAGCCGTCTTCCGCAAGGAGAGCAAGAGGCTTAGCGAGGATCATAACGATCTCGTATTCTGTGTCGCCTTCGAAATAGCCGACATCACTCCATTCAACTACAGGGTATGTGTAATCATACAGGAAGTAGTTGGGAACATTTTCGGGGCCTTCATTTCCCCAGTTGGGAACGTTGATGAGCGTTTCAACGAGAGCGATGGATTCGTCTGTTACGGGGATGTAACCGTTTTCGCCCGTAAGAGCCTTGAGAGCTTCGTAAGAAGCTGTTTCAAAGTAACCCGCGCTCGTGAGTTCTGCGATAGAATAATCGCTGCACCAAGAGAGCGCTTCTTCTGTTGTGAAGTAAACAGCATTGCCGTCGGGCTGAGTGTAAACACCGTCGTCACCCTTAACGAGATCGGAAACAGCAGCGTAAAGGCCGGAAGTTCCGTTATCAACAACGAGTGTTTGACCCTGCTTAACGTAGTTCTCAGCATTTACAATAATGGTGGAACCTGCGTAGTAGGAGTCTGCACGGTAGTTCTGGAAGAGCGGGTTGAGCTGTTCCTGCATGGAGTAGATGAAGTCAGCAGCCTTGATGGGTGTGCCGTCTTCCCACTTAAGATCCTCACGGAGAGTAATCTTATAAGCGTAACCTGTGCCGCCTTCGGGGATTCCCCACTTTTCGCCTAAGTACTTGGAAGTAACGTCTTCGAGCTTAGCGGCAGCGCCGTACTTAACTTCGTATTCACCGGAAACGATTTCGCCGTTCTCGTCAAATTTAAAGTCGTAGCTGAACAAGTCGCTTGCGATGTAATCCATGACTTCGGTATCGTTAGCATCCTTGTATGTGAGCATATTCCAGTTAGAGGGGGAGAGCGTCAGATAAGTATTATATGTATATGTCTTATCTGCGGTATCGCCGCCGTTATTGGAAGTATCACTTTCGCTGTCGTCGGGGTTCTTTTCGCCACAAGCGACAATGGAGAGGACCATAACAACTACCAAAAGCATTGCGATTGCGCTTCTGAAAAAGTTTTTGATCTTCATAAAAAGTATCCTTTTCCTTTCAAAAAATGTTATCTTATTATATAGCACTATTTTCGACAATGCAACAGTTTTGCGTAATGTTAATAAAATATCTTATGCTTGTTTACCGTTTAGACATATTTTAAAAGTCTCTGATTGCAAGTTTATTTTCGCAACTTGCAAAACAGTACCTTTTTATTCCAAATCAATCCTATTTTTTCGGACTTGTCCACCATTATTTTGATATATTTAATAATCAAAAATTCAAAATCGTGCTTTGTACGCGCATTTTCGTTCAATGCATAAACATACAGTGGCTATTCATACCTTATAGCAGTCGTAGGGGCGCAAAAAAAACGCGCCCCTACGATCATTATATGCACATATTTTGTTTTTCAGCTTTCACTTTGCCGCA